>NZ_JBKKRK010000004.1:0-408281 GCF_048847255.1 Pseudomonas algeriensis
AACAACTTCAACCACTTGCGCTTTCGATCTCTCGTTAGCGGGAGGCGAATTCTACAGCGTTACTCGCTGCTGTCAACACCTCTTTTTTACCGCTTTCGACCGAGAGGATCGAACCGTCGATAGCGCCCAACAAACCGGCCTACCCACTCCTTCCGCGCCTCGATGAACTGAAGCGAAGCACTTACCGAAACTTGGTTAACTCATTGAAACTCAAGGAGTTTTCCGTTTCGACTGCGCCGGAAGTGGGGCGAATTATAGACATCCAGAATTTGCCGTCAACCGTTATTTTCAGCTTTACGCAGATTTCAGCGTAATACGTGCGAAAGCCTTTTTGCCGGCCTGGCACACATGAGCAGAACCCAGCTTATATATGTAGGTGCGATCCACCACCTCACCATCTATACGCACACCTCCCGAACCCAGGAGGTCCCGCGCCATTGCGGCATTCTTGACCAAACCTGCCTTATTAAGCACCGCAGCGATCGGCATATCCTCAGCGGCGATCAACTCGACCTCAGGCAAATCATCCGGCAACTCACCATCTTTCATGCGATTACCTGCTGCACGATGAGCATTGGCCGCAGCCTCCTCACCATGGAAACGCGCAACGATTTCCTCGGCCAACTTGATCTTGATGTCACGCGGATTCGCCCCAGCCTCCACATCCGCACGGAACCCATTGATCTCGTCCATGGACCGGAAACTCAACAGCTCGAAATAACGCCACATCAGAACATCAGGAATAGAGACCAATTTGCCATACATGACGCCTGGCGCTTCCTGGATGCCTACATAGTTGCCCAGGGACTTGGACATCTTCTTCACGCCATCGAGCCCTTCCAGCAAAGGCATGGTCAGGATGCACTGAGCCTCTTGGCCATAACCGCGCTGCAGCTCACGCCCCATCAACAGATTGAACTTCTGGTCGGTTCCGCCAAGCTCAACGTCCGCGCGCAACGCGACCGAGTCATAACCCTGTACGAGCGGGTAGAGAAACTCATGAATGGCGATTGGCTGGTTGGTTGTGTAGCGCTTGTCAAAATCATCACGCTCGAGCATGCGAGCGACAGTGTATTGGGAAGTCAGGCGAATGAAATCAGCCGGCCCCATCTGATCCATCCAAGTAGAGTTGAAAGCCACTTCAGTCTTGGCGGGGTCAAGAATCTTGAAAACCTGAGTCTTGTAGGTTTCCGCGTTGTCGAGAACCTGCTCACGGGTCAAGGGTGGGCGTGTCGCGCTCTTCCCGCTCGGATCACCGATCATCCCGGTGAAGTCACCTATAAGAAAGATGACCTGGTGCCCAAGGTCCTGGAACTGGCGCAGCTTATTGATAAGCACGGTATGGCCAAGGTGCAGGTCAGGCGCCGTCGGATCGAAACCAGCCTTGATGCGCAGCGGCTGCCCGCGCTTGAGCTTTTCGATCAGCTCGGACTCGACCAACAGTTCTTCCGCACCACGTTTGATCAGCGCTAGCTGCTCTTCAACCGACTTCATAACAGACCCGTAAGGCTCAGATTCAAAGGGCCCCAACCATACAAGATCGCGCACCAAATACAAGGTTTGCCGGGCATGAGGAAGCCCATCCAACAGAACAGAAGGCTCGCGGGCTTGCTTCGCAGGGGTTTTGGTTATATTTTATACAGTTATTTCATCTTCATCATGTCATTCATCTTTTCCAATTCATTTTTTAAAAGTCAAAATTACTTATGACCTCAGAACCGTCTAAAGCGCCGCCGCTTTACCCGAAGACCCACCTGCTTGCTGCAAGTGGCATCGCAGCCCTCCTTAGCCTGGCGCTCCTGGTGTTTCCCTCCAGCGATGTTGAAGCCAAAAAGACGACTTTGAGTCTCGAACTGGAAAGCCCTGCTGAACAACTGACACAAGAACAAGACGCCGCCGAAGCCGCTCAGGCCACAAACGAACCGGCCGCCTCTCCTTTTGCGCAGATTGAAAACAGCCCGGAAGATACTGCCCAGGCTGCAGCACCTGTCGCAGAAGAACAGAAAGGACCGGACCATCGCGAAGTGATCGTTGCGAAAGGCGACACGCTCTCTACCCTTTTTGAAAAGGTCGGCCTGCCCCCGACTGCCGTCCATGAAATCCTGGCCAGCGACAAGCAAGCCAAACAATTCGCCCAACTGCAACGCGGCCAGAAGCTGGAATTCGAACTCGATCCAGAAGGCCAACTGACCAACCTGCACACCAAGCTGAGCGATCTGGAAAGCATCACCCTGACCAAGAACGACAAGGGTTATGTGTTCAACCGCGTCACCGCCAAACCTACCGTTCGCTCAGCCTACGTTCATGGCGTCATCAACAGTTCGTTGTCTCAGTCGGCAGCGCGCGCCGGCCTTTCCCATAGTCTGACCATGGACATGGCCAATGTGTTTGGCTACGACATCGACTTTGCCCAGGACATTCGCCAGGGTGACGAATTTGACGTCATCTATGAACAGAAGATGGTTAATGGGAAGAGCGTCGGCAACGGCCCGATTCTTTCCGCGCGCTTCACCAACCGTGGAAAAACCTACACCGCGGTGCGCTACACCAACAAACAAGGCAATAGCAGTTACTACACCGCCGACGGCAACAGCATGCGCAAGGCATTCATCCGCACACCGGTTGATTTCGCCCGCATCAGCTCGAAGTTTTCCGCCGGTCGCAAGCATCCGATCCTGAACAAGATCCGCGCCCACAAAGGTGTCGATTACGCCGCTCCTCGCGGTACGCCAATCAAGGCTGCCGGTGATGGCAAGGTACTGCTGGCCGGACGTCGGGGCGGGTATGGCAATACGGTGATCATCCAGCACGGCAATACCTATCGCACGCTGTACGGTCACATGCAGGGCTTTGCCAAAGGCGTGAAGACGGGCGGCACCGTCAAGCAAGGCCAAGTCATCGGCTATATTGGCACCACCGGCCTGTCCACCGGCCCGCACTTGCATTATGAGTTCCAGGTCAACGGCGTCCACGTCGACCCGCTTGGCCAGAAACTGCCGATGGCCGATCCGATTGCCAAGGCCGAGCGCACGCGCTTCCTGGCTCAGAGCCAACCCTTGATGGCTCGCATGGATCAAGAGAAAGCTACGATGCTAGCCTCGAGCAAGCGCTAAGTCATGGCGCTTTATATCGGTGTGATGTCCGGGACCAGCCTGGATGGCTTGGATATCGCACTGGTCGAACTGGAGCCGGCGATCAAATTGATCGCCACCCACTACATCCCCATGCCCACTGCCCTGCGCACCGAGCTGCTCGAATTGTGCACCAGCGGGCCCGACGAGATTGCTCGCTCGGCGATTGCCCAGCAAAATTGGGTAAAGCTGGCCGCACAGGGCATACACGCCTTACTCAACGAACAGAAACTCAAGCCGGCGGACATCACGGCAATTGGCAGCCATGGCCAGACCATTCGCCATGAGCCGGCCCGTGGATTTACCGTGCAGATCGGCAATCCGGCATTGCTGACCGAATTGACCGGCATCACCGTCGTTAGCGATTTCCGCAGCCGTGATGTGGCTGCTGGCGGACAAGGCGCCCCACTCGTTCCTGCGTTTCACGAGGCGCTGTTTGAAGAGCGAGTCGGTAATCGCGCCGTCCTGAACGTCGGCGGCTTCAGCAATCTCAGCCTGATAGAGCCCGCGAAACCCGTAGCCGGTTTCGACTGCGGTCCGGGGAACGTATTGCTCGATGCCTGGATACTTCAACAACGAGGCGAGCACTTCGATCGCGATGGCCAATGGGCCGCCAGCGGGAAAGTCGAACCAGTCCTGCTGAAGACTCTGCTCAGCGACCCGTTCTTCGTCACCAAGGGGCCGAAAAGCACCGGGCGTGAAGTCTTCAACTTGCCTTGGCTGACCCGGCATCTGTCGCAGCTGCCAGGCATCGCCCCGCAAGACGTACAGGCCACGCTGCTCGAACTCACTGCCCTGACGATTGTTGAATCACTGCAACATGCCCAGTCAAATACCCAAGAATTGTTGGTCTGCGGCGGCGGCGCGCACAACCACACGCTCATGAAGCGCCTGGCTGACTTGCTCCCGCATGCTACCGTCAACAGTACTGCAGTTTACGGCGTTGATCCGGATTGGGTCGAAGCCATGGCCTTCGCCTGGCTTGCCCATTGCTGCCTTGGCGGTATTCCAGGCAATCGCCCAAGCGTCACAGGCGCCCGCGGCCTGCGCGTTCTCGGCGCTATCTACCCGGCCTGAGGTCAAAATTGCAGGCAACAAAAAACCGCAGTGCCGTAAGGCACCCGCGGTTTTTTTATGAAGCTATCAGATCGAGAATGAAGAGCCGCAGCCACAAGTAGTGGTAGCGTTTGGATTCTTGATCACGAAACGCGACCCTTCCAGGCCCTCCTGGTAATCCACCTCGGCCCCGGCCAGATACTGGAAGCTCATCGGATCGACCACCAGGCTCACGCCTTCGCGCTCGACAATGGTGTCATCCTCAGCCACTTCTTCATCAAAAGTGAAGCCGTACTGGAAACCTGAACAACCGCCGCCCGTTACAAATACGCGCAGCTTCAAACGATCATTGCCCTCTTCATCGACCAGGCTCTTCACCTTGTGCGCGGCACCTTGGGTGAATTGCAAAGCCGTGGGGGTGAAGGTTTCGACGCTCATGCTGAATATCTCCCGGCGCTTACGCCGCCATAATGCGTGATGGCGGGCATTATCCGCTTCTCCTACAAAATTGGTCAACTATTAGAAAAGCAACGGCAGCTACAAGCCCGAGCCTATAGCTGCCGCGGTGAAGCTTGCAGTTGCGGTTACGGCAACATCCCTGCGTGGGACAGGCCCAGGCGTTCATCCAGGCCGAACAGGATGTTCAGGTTCTGCACTGCCTGGCCGGACGCACCCTTGACCAAGTTGTCGATGACCGACAATACCACTACCAGGTCGCCATCCTGCGGACGATGCACGGCAATCCGGCAAACGTTCGCACCACGCACGCTGCGGGTCTCAGGGTGGCTGCCGGCGGGCATTACGTCGACAAACGGCTCATTGGCGTAACGCTTTTCAAACAACGCCTGCAGGTCCACCGAACGGTCGACGACGGTCGCATACAGGGTGGAATGGATACCACGTATCATCGGTGTCAGGTGCGGCACGAAGGTCAGGCCGACATCCTTGCCCGCTGCCCGGCGCAACCCTTGGCGAATCTCCGGCAGGTGGCGGTGCCCCTTCACCGCGTAGGCCTTCATGCTTTCCGACGTTTCGGAATACAGCGAACCGACACTGGCGCCACGCCCGGCACCGCTGACACCGGACTTGCAGTCGGCAATCAGCCGCGAGGTATCTGCAAGGCCGGCTTCCAGCAGCGGCAGGAACCCCAGTTGCGTTGCAGTCGGGTAGCAACCAGGGACAGCGATCAGCCGTGCCTGCCTGATTTTCTCCCGATTGACTTCCGGCAGCCCATAGACCGCCTCGTCAAGCAGCTCCGGCGCGCCGTGAGGCTGGCCGTACCACTTGGCCCATTCGTCGGCGTCCTGCAGGCGGAAGTCCGCTGACAGATCGATGACCTTGGTTCCGGCGGCGAGCAATTCGCCTGCCAGCGCGTGGGCCACGCCGTGGGGGGTGGCGAAGAACACCACATCGCAGGCGCCAAGGGTCTTGATATCCGGAACACTGAATGCCAGGCCATCATAATGACCACGCAGGTTCGGATACAGGTCGGCGACGGCCAGGCCGGCCTCGGATCGGGAGGTGATGACCACTACCTCAACCTGCGGATGCTGTGCCAGCAGACGCAGCAGTTCGACACCGGTGTAACCCGTGCCGCCGACAATACCGACCTTGACCATAGACCTGCCCTCAACGAACCCACTGGAAAGCCGTCGATGATAGGGGGCACGCGTCGCCGCGACAACCGCCAAGGTGACGTGTGGCCGCTCTAACCTCTACTATCGGCCTACCGTGAATCTGGGAATAACCAAAAATGCTCTATCTGTGGCTCAAAGCACTTCACATCGTCAGCATGGTCTGCTGGTTTGCCGGCCTGTTCTATCTGCCTCGCCTGTTTGTCTATCACGCCCAAAGCGAAGACAGCGTCAGCAAGGAACGCTTCAGCATCATGGAACGCAAGTTGTATCGCGGCATCATGGGTCCGGCGATGATCGCTACCCTGGTGTTTGGCATCTGGCTGCTCAGCCTTAACGCCGGCGCCTACTTCACTCAAGGCGGCTGGATGCACGCCAAGCTCATCCTGGTGGTATTACTGATCGGTTATCACCACATGTGTGGAGCCCAGGTGAAGCGCTTCGCCCGTGGCGAAAACACCCGCAGCCATGTCTTTTATCGCTGGTTCAATGAAATACCGGTCGTGATATTGCTGGCTATCGTAATTCTCGTCGTGGTCCGGCCGTTCTGATTTCAAACGCACACTGACCCGGGGTACCTCCAATGTCACTGCCCGCCTTGCTTGAACAACGTCTGCGGCTGCCCGTCGTGGCAGCACCCATGTTTCTCATTTCCAACCCCCAATTGGTGCTGGCCTGCTGTCGCAACGGTGTAGTCGGCAGCTTTCCGGCCTTGAACCAACGCGAGAGCAGCGGCTTCAAGGCGTGGTTGGAAGAAATCGAAGCGGGCTTGGCCAAGCTGGAAAAACCGGCCCCCTACGCGGTCAATCTGATCGTTCATAACAGTAATCCACGGCTTCAGGCCGACCTGGCGATCTGCATCGAACACAAGGTGCCGATCGTCATCACCAGCCTGGGCGCAGTGAAAGAACTGGTCGATGCGGTCCATGGTTATGGCGGACTGGTCTTCCACGATGTGACGACTCGCCGCCATGCCGAAAAAGCCGCCGAAGCAGGCGTCGACGGCCTGATTGCCGTCGCGGCCGGTGCGGGTGGGCATGCCGGGACCTGGAGCCCGTTCGCACTGGTTGCGGAAATCCGGCATTTTTTTGATAAAACCCTGCTACTCGCAGGATGCTTGAACCACGGCCATCAGATCCTGGCGGCTCAATTGCTCGGCGCGGATCTGGCCTACTTCGGAACGCGCTTTATCGGCACGATCGAAAGTCACGCGTCCGACGCTTATAAAGAGATGTTGCTCACATCCAGAGCCGCGGACATCGTGCATACTCCCGCTGTATCTGGAGTGCCGGCCAGTTTCATGCGCCAGAGCCTGGAAAGTGCCGGCTTCGACCTGGCGGCCCTGCAAGGCAAGGGTGCGTCGGGCTCCGATTCGAAACTCAAACCGCTCAATGATGAAGCCAAGGCCTGGAAAACCGTATGGTCCGCAGGTCAAGGCGTGGGCGAGATCGATGATTTGCCAAGCGTCGACCAACTGATCGCACGCCTGGATGAAGAATACCGCCAGGCGCAAGCGCGGGCGGCACAGCTTGGCGGCCAATGGCCCCGCTGAAACCAACCACAAATACAACTTGGAAAGACAAGGATGCCAGGCATGAGCGAAAACCGCTTCAACATTGTATTCGACGGGGCTTTGCTGCCTGGCGTCGATACAACTACCGCCAAGCTCAATCTCGCCGAACTGTTCAAAAGCGATGTCAGCGCCATAGAACGTCTGTTCAGCGGTCGCAAAGTGTCCCTGAAGCACAACCTCTCCCAGAATGAAGCGCAGCAGTATCTGGAAGCGCTCCATAAAACCGGGATCGATGCACGGATCGAAACGGAACCGTCCCTCCAACTGAACCTTGGCGAAGTGCAGGAATCGCCCCAGTCGAGTGCGCGTCATCCCGAGTCGGTCATCGACCCAGTCTCTCCCTACGCGCCTCCCCGGGCACAGGTAGGTGAAGCATTCGCCGAGTACGGCACGCTCAAGCCCTTCAGTTTCGAAGGCCGTATCGGGCGCCTGCGCTACCTGGCATGGACCATGGTTTTGACTCTGGCCGTCCTGCCGCTGGTCGGTCTGGGATTCTGGCTCGCCACGACCTGGCTGCTCGCTTCCGATTCGATAGCGGGGCTGATCGTCGGCGGCCTGGTCGCTGCCGTGGTTGTGCTGGCTTTTGCCTTCGTGAGTATCCAGTTCAACGTCCAGCGCCTGCATGACCTCGGCTGGTCAGGTTGGTTGTGGCTGATCAACCTCGTGCCTTTCGTGGGCAGTATTTTCCCGTTCATCCTCATCATCGCCCCGGGCAATACCGGCGCGAACCAATACGGCCCACCTCCGCCACGCAATACCACGGCAGTCAAAGTACTTGCGTCGCTCTGGCTGGTGATGATCGTGTTGATTTTCATGGCCACGTTTGCCGGCATCTTCGGAGCCCTCCAGGATTACGACAGCAGCGACGTAAGCAGCTATGAGAGCAGCGAATACAGCGACCAGAGCGCCGAAGAACCCGCCGTCGAGGCAGCCGAGCCCGCCTCGCCTTCTGTAGACTATCAAGAAGAAGAGGAACAATAAGCGTACTTCGTGCCGGTGACTGCCCCATCCACCGGCGCGAAGCCGTTGCGATGGAGAACTGCATGACCCGTTACGCTCTGATCACTGGCGCCTCCAGTGGTATCGGCCTGGCCATGGCCGAAGCACTGGCTCGGCGCGGGCGCAACCTGTTACTGGTAGCTCGACAGCGCGATCGGCTGGAAAGCATTGCGATCGAACTGACCCAACGATTTGGCGTGGAGGTTTTGTTTCGGGCCTGCGACCTGAGCGAGCCCCTGCGGCTTTCAGGTTTCCTGCTCGAGCTGGAGGAAGGTGAACGCCAGATCGACCTGCTGGTCAACTGCGCCGGCATCAGCACCTGCGGTCCGTTCCTGGGCCAGGACTGGATGACCGAGCAAGACCTGATCGAGGTGAACATCCTTGCCCTGACCCGCCTTTGTCATGCCGTAGGCAATAGCATGGCGTTGCACGGAGGCGGTCAGATTCTCAACGTTGCTTCTATCGCAGCGTTCCAGCCTGGCCCCTGGATGAGCACCTATCACGCCAGCAAAGCCTATGTATTGCACTTCTCCGAAGCCCTTCGAATAGAGCTGAAGAAATACGCAATCAACGTATCCGTACTTTGCCCAGGCCCCACCCAAACTGCCTTTTTTAGCAAGGCCCAGCCCGACGGGAAGACGCTGCGCAGCACTAGCAACTCGATGCCCCCTGAGGAGGTCGCGCTGTACGCCGTCCGCGCACTGGAAAGAAACCGGGCCATCATCATTCCTGGGCGTCGCAATCGCTGGATTGCCCTGCTGCCACGACTCGGGCCGCGCTGGCTAGTTCGAATCCTCGCCGGCAGATCCAACAGAGCCTGTTACGCACGTTGAAGCCCCTTCCCCTGAAAAACCCGGGCTCGATGACCGAGCCTTCAGTAAACTTGGCTCAAACAACTCAACGGAGAAACAGCTGTGGATACTCTGTTTACCAAGATCATCAACCGGGAAATCCCGGCCAGGATCATTTACGAGGATGATCAGGTCCTGGCCTTCCATGACATTGCCCCACAGGCTCCGGTGCACTTCCTGGTCATTCCGAAAAAGCCGATCCGAACCCTCAACGAACTGACCGAGGAAGACAAGGGACTGGCCGGGCACATCCTGTTCACCGCCCAGCGCCTGGCGCTCGAACTTGGCTGCGAGGAAGGCTTCCGCGTGGTGATGAACTGTAATGAACTTGGCGGGCAGACTGTCTATCACATCCATATGCACGTGCTGGGACAGCGCCAGATGAACTGGCCGCCGGGTTGATACCCTGACCCAACGCAAATCCTCAGCGGCCGATTGAGTTAGACTGGCCGCCGTGATTTTTTCCGGAGGTAAGCATGACTACCCAACGTCACTACTCGCCCATTGACCGTCTGTTGCTGCAGGCCGATACCGCGATGCGCACGCTGCTGCCTTTCAGTGGCCAACCGTACCGCCCATCACCGGCAATCGTGCAGCCGGAAGTGCAGATGAGCGATGAAGAGACTCGCCATGTCGCTGGGCTGATGCGCATCAACCACACCGGCGAAGTTTGCGCCCAGGCCCTATACCAGGGCCAGGCGCTGACGGCGAAACTGCCGCAGGTCCGGGAGGCGATGGAACAGGCCGCCGAGGAAGAAATCGATCACCTGGTCTGGTGCGAGCAACGTATCCACCAACTGGGCAGCCACACCAGCGTGCTGAATCCCTTGTTCTACGGCATGTCTTTCGGGATCGGCGCAGTCGCCGGGTTGATCAGCGACAAGGTCAGCCTCGGCTTCGTAGCGGCAACCGAACATCAAGTGTGCAAGCACCTGAACGAACATTTGCAGCAATTGCCGGCCGAGGACGAAAAGTCCAGGGCGATTCTCGAACAGATGCGCCAGGACGAAGAACATCATGCTGAAAGCGCGCTCGATGCAGGCGGCTTCCGATTCCCGGCCCCCGTCAAATTCGGCATGAGCTTGTTGGCCAAAGTGATGACCAAGAGCACCTATCGGATCTGACAGCGGACGCGGAACCAAACCTTCAAAACCAAAAAAGGCGACTGTCCATTCAGGGCAGTCGCCTTTTTTCAGCCGAAACCTTAGCGCGGCATGTTGCGCGCGTAGAAGATCTCCAGCATTTCGTGTTTCACGCGCTCTTCCACCTGGCCACGCTGTTCGATGGACAGGTTGCTGGTGGCGTCACCGAACAGGTAGTTGTCCAGTTCGAAGTCCTTGAGGAGCATTTTCGTGTGGAACAGGTTCTCCTGATACACGTTTACGTCGGTCATCTGGTACGCGTCGCGGGTGTCTTCGGAGAGGTAGTTCTGGATCGAGTTGATTTCATGATCGATGAAGTGCTTGTGCCCTTCCACGTCCCGGGTAAACCCACGCACACGATAATCCACCGTCACAATGTCGGAATCGAACTGGTGAATCAGGAAGTTGAGCGCCTTGAGCGGTGAAATGACGCCACAGGTCGACACATCAATGTCCACTCGGAACGTCGCGATACCGTCCACCGGATGGATTTCCGGGTAGGTGTGTACCGTGATGTGGCTCTTATCGAGGTGGGCCAGGATAATTTCAGGCAACGGGCCCGGCGACTCTTCGATCTGGCTGTCGGTCGGTGTCACCGGCTCTTCCGAGATCAGAATGGTCACGCTGGCGCCTTGGGGTTCATAGTCCTGACTGGCGATGTTCAGGATGTTGGCACCAATGATATCGACAACTTCCGTGAGGATCTGCGTGAGGCGCTTGGCGTTGTACTCTTTATTGATGTACTCGACGTAGGCCTGTTGGTCTTGCGGGGTTTCCGCATAGCAGATGTCATAGATGTTGAAGCTCAAGGTCTTTGTCAGGTTATTGAACCCATGGAGCTTGAGTTTGCTTTTCACCGTTTGAAAACTCTCTGTGTATTGCGGCCTGGCCGCGTGATCAAGCATGCCCGTCAGATGCGAACGACGCACCTGCGTAGGACGGTTAACACCTCTTCGCGATGGCGATTTTGGTTGTCTGTCCAGACAAGTGAGCGGCCGCTGGCCGATCACTGCCCTGAAAAAAGTGGCGCATTATGCAGACGTCAGCTTCTGATCGCCAGAGCTTGCACCGCTTTTGTGATGGTTGGATGTCGATTTAACCCAACTCGATGATTTCATAATCATGGGTGATTTCGACGCCTGCCGCGCCGAGCATGATCGAGGCCGAGCAGTATTTCTCCGCTGACAGCTCAATGGCGCGCTTGACCTGGGCCTCCTTCAACCCTCGACCCTTTACCACAAAATGCATATGGATCTTGGTGAACACCTTTGGATCCTCGGTCGCGCGCTCGGCTTCCAGAAAAGCTTCGCAGCTTTCCACTGCCTGGCGCGACTTCTTGAGGATGCTGACCACGTCGAAATTACTGCAGCCACCCACACCCAGCAGAAGCATTTCCATTGGTCGAACACCCAGGTTCCGACCTCCGGCATCCGGAGGGCCGTCCATGACAACTACATGACCACTGCCCGACTCACCGAGGAACATGGCTTCGCCAGCCCATTGGATGCGTGCCTTCATCGCCAAGACTCCACTGTCAAAAAAAGGGGGCGCCAGCTTAGCACAGGGCCCCGTCATGGCAGCGGTCGCCTGGCGTTACTTGGAGCTGATACAGCTAAGTAAATTCTCGAATCAATTTTGAACGCCTCTGTTAAGCTGGCGCCCAATCGCTGGCGTATGGCCAGCTTTTTTCGCGAAAGCTATTCGCACCCACAACAACACCAAACCAACACAAAGCGCAGTTTTCCGGGACACAACCATGGTTGCTATTACTCCCACGTCCAAGATCAAGAATCTCGACAAACTCTTGATGCATTGCCAGCGTCGCCGTTACCCCGCCAAGCACAACATCATCTGCGCAGGTGATCGTTCCGACACGCTGTTTTTTATCATCAAGGGCTCGGTCACTATCCTGATTGAAGATGACGATGGGCGAGAGATGATCATCGCCTACCTCAATTCAGGGGATTTTTTTGGCGAGCTAGGGTTGTTCGAACAGGCGGGGAAAGAGCAGGAACGCAGTGCCTGGGTGAGAGCCAAGGTCGAATGCGAAGTTGCGGAAATCAGTTACGGCAAGTTCCGGGAACTGTCGCAGCAAGACCCGGACATCCTCTACGTCCTAAGTGGACAAATCGCACAGCGCTTGCGCAACACCACTCGCAAGGTCGGCGACCTCGCCTTCTTTGATGTAACAGGCCGCGTTGCCCGCTGCCTCCTGGAACTGTGCAAGCAACCCGACGCCATGACTCATCCGGACGGCATGCAGATCAAGGTGACCCGCCAGGAAATCGGTCGGATCGTGGGCTGTTCGCGGGAAATGGTCGGCCGGGTACTCAAGGATCTGGAAGAACGTAACCTGGTCAATGTCAAAGGCAAGACCATGGTGGTGTTCGGAACCCGCTAAAGGTTGCCGAGCAAGTTCTGATAGAGCGTTTGGAGCCGTTCCAGCGCGTGAGGCGCCGGGTATTTTTCATGGAGGGCGATGTGGCTCTCGGCGCGCACGCGCTGCTCCAGGCCACACGCCTCATTGAAACGATTGACCGCAGCCACCATGCAGTCGCGTTCGTCTTCCAGCAACAACGCACCATGCACCAGCCCCACAGGCCGTTGCCCGCCCTTGCTCTGGCGCCAGCGCTGCGCAGTGCCGACCATCTTGCGACCGTCAAGATTGACATTGAAGCGCCCGTCACAAAACGCGCCCTCCACTTCACCCAGCGAAGCGACCCCGCCCAACTCATCGAGCAATTGGCAGATGGGATCGCACAAGCGGCGGTAAGCGGTTTCGATCCGACCGTGGTCACCCTCGCTTCGCGGTGGTGCGTAGACCAACGCGATATTGACGGTGGCAGCGGATTGAGGCACCGGCTCACCGCCGGTTTCACGCAACAGCACGGGCCACCCATTGGCGGCCGATACTTCACAAGCCAGCTCGAAGCCAGGCAAGCGGCTCAAGCGCCGCGGCATGACCAATGCGCGGTCGCTGGGCTGCCAGAACAGCAAGCCGGACTCAGCGTCCCCGGCGCAGATGCTGGCCAGCAGATCCTGTTCGGCTTGGAGCCCGTTTTCAACGGTGAAGGCTATGGCTGGAGGCATCATCAGTCCAGCGTCGAGCCGCTCACCGGAACGCCGCGCTCAGGGAAAAACAACCGCTGCAATTCCGTGCCCGGGCTTTCAGCCCGCATGAACGCCTCGCCCACCAGGAACGAATACACATCGCTGACTTCCATCAACTCGACATCGGCCCGGTTGAGGATGCCGCTCTCGGTGATGACCAGCCGATCACGGGGGATCCGTGGCAACAGGTCCAAGGTCGTCTCCAGGCTGACTTCAAAGGTGTGCAGGTTGCGGTTGTTCACGCCAACCAGTTTGGTGTCCAACGTCTTGAGGGCACGCTCCAGCTCGTCGCCATCATGAACTTCCACCAGCACATCCAGGCCAACGTCCTTGGCGACCGCAGCCAACTCGGCCATCTTCACGTCGTCCAGGGCAGAGACGATCAACAGCACGCAATCGGCGCCCAACGCTCGCGCCTCGACGATTTGATACGGATCGATCATGAAGTCCTTGCGGATGACCGGCAACTTGCACGCCGCCCGAGCTTGCTTGAGGTAATCGTCCGCGCCTTGGAAAAAATCGATATCGGTCAGCACCGAAAGGCAGGTCGCGCCGCCTTTCTCGTAGCTCTTGGCAATGTCGGCCGGAACAAAATGCTCCCGGATCACGCCCTTGCTGGGGGAAGCTTTTTTGATCTCGGCGATTACCGCCGGTTGCTTTCTCTTCGCCTGGTCGATCAATGGCTGGGCAAAGCCACGTGGCGCGTCCGCCAAACGTGCGAGGGCTTCAAGCTCGGTCAGACTGACCCGGGCACTGCGCTCGACGACTTCCTGCCTTTTGCGGGCCAGAATGTTTTCCAGAACCGTTGGCACGCTCATCCTTCATTCTCCACTTTGAATACGGCGGTAAATGCGCCCAATTCTTCCAGTTTTTCCCTGGCCAGCCCGGTGTGCAATGCATCGTGGGCGAGCTCTACGCCTTGCTTGAGGCTGCTGGCGTGATCAGCGGCGTACAACGCGGCACCCGCGTTGAGCATGATCATTTCCGCCGCTTTCTGGCCATTCTCCGTTTTACGACGTCCCAGGGCATCGCGGATCAACTCCAGCGACTGGGCCGGTCCATCCACCGCCAGGCCATGCAGGCTCTGGCTCTTCATGCCCAGGTCTTCAGGTTCGACCCAATATTCAGTGATCTGATCGTTTTTCAGCTCAGCCACGAAGGTCGGCGCGGCGAGACTGAACTCATCCAGGCCATCCTTGGAATGGACCACCAATACGTGTTTACTGCCCAGGCGCTGCAGGACCTCGGCCAAGGGGCGGCACAGCGCCTGGCTGAATACCCCGACGACCTGGTGCTTCACGCCGGCCGGATTCGTAAGCGGGCCGAGCATGTTGAACAGCGTGCGCAGTCCCAGTTCACGGCGCGGTGCCGCCGCGTGCTTCATGGCGCTGTGGTGGGTCTGGGCAAACATGAAACCGATGCCGACGCTATCGATACACCGGGCCACCTGGACTGGCGTCAGGTTCAGGTAGATACCGGCGGCCTCCAGCAAGTCGGCGCTGCCGCTCTTACCCGAGACAGCGCGATTGCCGTGTTTGGCGACGGTGCAGCCGGCTGCCGCAACCACAAACGCCGAGGCCGTGGAAACGTTGAAGATGTTGGCGCCATCGCCCCCCGTACCCACGACATCCACCACGCCGTCCAGCGTCTTGAGTTCAACTTTGTCCGCCAATTCACGCATGGTCGTGACTGCACCGACGATCTCGTCGATGCTCTCGCTCTTCATGCGCATGGCCATCATGAACGCGCCGATCTGCGCATCCGTGCATTGGCCGGTCATGATTTCGCGCATTACGTCGCGCATTTCATCGGTGCTCAGGTCGAGCTGGCCGACGATACGGTTCAGGGCTGCCTTGATATCCATGAAAAGTCCTTAGCGCGTGCCGCCGCTTTGTTTGAGGAAGTTGGCGAACAGCTCGTGGCCCTGCTCTGTGAGGATAGACTCGGGGTGGAATTGCACACCCTCAATATTTAACGTCTTGTGTCGCAGTCCCATGATCTCGTCCACCGAGCCGTCTTCGCGCTGGGTCCAGGCGGTCAATTCCAGGCAGTCAGGCAAGGTTTCGCGCTTGACGACCAGGGAATGGTAGCGAGTGACCGTAAGCGGATGATTCAGGCCTTCGAATACGCCCTTGTCTTGGTGGAACACCGGGCTGGTCTTGCCATGCATGACTTGCCGGGCGCGCACGACGTCGCCACCGAACGCCTGGCCGATGGACTGGTGGCCCAGGCAGACACCGAGGATCGGCAATTTTCCGGCGAAATACTTGATGGCCTCGATGGACACGCCCGCTTCGGTCGGCGTGCACGGGCCGGGCGAGACCACGATACGTTCGGGCTTGAGGGCCTCGATCTCGGCGATGGTCAGCTCGTCGTTGCGCACCACCTTGACTTCGGAGCCCAGCTCGCCGAGGTATTGCACAACGTTGTAGGTAAAGGAGTCGTAATTATCGATCATCAGCAACATGGCGTAGCAACCTTTGGATTCACTGACTTTAAATACGGCCTCGGAGCGCGAAAAACCTCCGGGCCACAGGTTGTCGGGGAGCAACTCAGTTGCCTGAAGTCTGCTCCGCCAACGCCACGGCGCGGAACATCGCCCGACGCTTGTTCAAGGTTTCTTCCCACTCCAACGCGGGCACAGAGTCGGCGACAATGCCACCGCCCGCCTGTACATGCAGTTCGCCGTTCTTGATAACCGCGGTACGAATGGCGATGGCCGTGTCCATGTTGCCGTTCCAGGCGAAATAACCCACCGCGCCGCCGTACACACCGCGCTTGACCGGTTCCAGCTCGTCGATGATTTCCATCGCCCGGATTTTCGGCGCGCCAGACAAGGTGCCCGCCGGCAGGATCGCCCGCAACGCATCCATGGCCGTCAATCCGGCCTTCAATTGGCCGGTGACGTTGGACACGATGTGCATCACGTTGGAATAGCGCTCGATGACCATTTTCTCGGTGAGCTTCACCGAACCCACTTCCGATACCCGCCCGGTGTCATTGCGGCCAAGGTCGATCAGCATCAGGTGTTCGGCAATTTCCTTGTCGTCCGACAGCAGGTCTTCTTCCAGAGCCCGATCCGCTTCTTCCGTGGCGCCGCGAGGACGAGTGCCGGCAATTGGACGCACGGTGATCAGGTTGTCTTCGACTCGCACCAGCACTTCCGGCGAACTGCCCACGACGTGGAAGTCGCCGAAATTGAAGAAGTACATATAGGGTGTGGGGTTGAAGCAGCGCAGCGCCCGGTAGAGGTCGATAGGCGCGGCCTTGAAGTCGATGGACATCCGTTGCGACGGCACGACTTGCATGCAATCGCCGGCGAGGATGTATTCCTTGATGGTATCGACGGCCCGTTCGTAATCGTCCTGCGTGAAGCTGGAGCGGAACACCGGGTCGGTCGCCGACTGCTTGCTGAAATCCAGGCCTGGGCGTGGCGTGATCGGCTGGCGGAGTTTTTCCAGCAGCGCCTGCAGGCTTTTCTGACCTTGCTCGTAGGCATCTTCCTGAGACGGATCGGCCAGGACGATCGCGTGCATCTTGCTCGCCAGGTTATCGAAGACGACAACCGCATCGGAGACCATCAACAGGATGTCCGGTACGCCCAACGGATCAGGGTTGGGACACGTGCCGAGGCGCTTCTCCACATAGCGCACGCAGTCGTAGCCGAAATAACCCACCAGGCCGCCGTTGAAACGGGGCAGGCCGGGGATGGTCGGCACGTTGTAGCGAGCCTTGAAGGTCTCGACGAACGCCAGCGGATCTTCGGCTTCGAGGCTTTCGATCTCAACGCCGTCCTGGGTCACGCTGATGTGATGGCCATGCACCCGCAACACGGTGCGACACGGCAAGCCGATGATGGAATAACGGCCCCATTTCTCACCGCCCTGCACCGATTCGAGCAGATAGGAGTTGGGCTGGTCAGCCAGCTTGAGATAGATCGACAACGGCGTGTCGAAGTCGGCCAGGGTTTCGCAGGCGAGCGGGATGCGGTTGTAGCCGGCAGCGGCTAGACGCAGGAATTCTTCGCGGATCATGGGGTGCCTCGTGGCAAGAGTAGCTGTCAGTCAGGTATGCAAACGCGCCGGATAACCGGCCAGGAACAAGTCAGGCGCGCCAACGCCAGCGGGCCAGGGCCTTCATGACTTTCATCCAGAGTTTGCGAGTGACCACCACGATGGCGTTTCCAGAAGAGGATTGAACAGCGTCGGGCAACGTTATCTCAGCGGCCGGGTCCAGGCAACCGGGAATTAACAGGCGCAAATCATCGATCACCAACGTCGGAAACTCTTCGGCGATCGGCCGACCAGGATTGTAGCCGTAGCTCAACCCCACGCACTTCACTCCGGCAGCTTTCGCCGCCTGCACATCGATGACCGAGTCACCGACAAACAGCGATTGAGACGCTGGGATATTGGCCATCTTCATCACGAAAAACAGCGCTGCCGGATCGGGCTTCCTCTGTGGCAGGGTGTCTCCGCCAATGATCCAACGGAAGTAGCGACCAATTTTCATCTGATCCAAAAGCGGCGCAACGAAGCGCTCCTGCTTATTGGTAATCAGCGCCATTTCCACGCCTTGTTGGTGTAACCATTTGAGGGTGGCGCGTACGCCGGGGTAGACCACTGTCAGTTCGTGACGCCCGTCATAGGCCTCGTTGAACAGTTCCATCGCCCGCTCGACCTCGGTTTCGTCGACGCCCTGCGCATCGATGTGGTTGGCCAACGCCCGGCGCACCAACATGGGCGAGCCGTTGCCAACCCACTGACGCACCGCGTCAATACCAGCGGGCGGACGCCCAAGTTTAAGCAGCATGTCATCTACAGAAGCCGCGAGATCTGGCAGTGAATCGACCAATGTGCCATCGAGGTCGAACATCACCAGGCGCGGCAGGCTGCCGGGAAACAGCTGCTCGAAACCGCTCATGGGCGCGCCAGGGCCAATTCGGCGCGCATTTTCTCAATGACCTCTTTGTAGTCGGGCGCATTGAAGATCGCCGAACCGGCGACAAAGGTGTCGGCGCCGGCAGCGGCGATTTCGCGGATGTTGTTCACGTTCACGCCACCGTCGATCTCCAGCCGGATGTCGCGCCCCGAGGCATCGATCAGCGCCCGGGCTTCGCGCAGCTTGTCGAGGGTGCCCGGGATGAACTTCTGCCCGCCGAAGCCGGGGTTGACGCTCATCAGCAAGACCATGTCGACCTTGTCCATCACGTATTTGAGTACATCCAAGGGCGTTGCCGGGTTGAACACCAGGCCAGCCTTGCAGCCACCTTCGCGGATCAACTGCAAGGAGCGGTCGACATGCAACGAGGCTTCCGGGTGGAAGGTGATATAGGTCGCGCCTGCCTCGATGAAATCACCAACGATGCGATCCACCGGGCTGACCATCAGGTGTGCGTCGATCGGCGCGGTGATGCCGTACTTGCGCAGCGCCGCGCAGACCATCGGGCCGATGGTCAGGTTGGGTACGTAATGGTTGTCCATGACATCGAAGTGCACGATGTCGGCCCCGGCGGCCAGAACGTTGTCCACTTCTTCGCCCAAGCGGGCGAAGTCGGCGGAGAGAATCGACGGAGCAATAGCGAAGGGCTGCATGACGCACCTGTTTTGAGCGAAATCACGATGGCGCGCATTGTATACCTCAAGATTTGGCGCGCCCACCGTGGCAGACGATCAATACGCCGCGCGGTAGATCTTCTCGATATCGGCGGCGCTCAGTTGCCGCGGGTTGTTGCGCATCAGCCGCTCTATCCCCGCAGCCTCCGCTGTCATGGACGGGATCACATCCTCGGTCACGCCCAGGCCGCTGAGCCCTGAGGGGATTTCAACGGCGGCACACAACGCAACCATGGCTTGCACCGCCTCGTCCGCGGCTTCGAGGTCGCTCAGATGGGCAGTCTTGATGCCCATGGCGTCGGCGATGTCTCGCATGCGTTCGACACAGGCCATTTTGTTCCACGCCATGACATAAGGCAGCAGCAACGCGTTGGCCACGCCATGGGATACATGGAATCGCCCGCCCAGCGGATAAGCCAGCGCGTGCACAGCCCCCACCCCGGCATTGCCGAACGCCATGCCCGCCATCAGGCTTGCGGTGGCCATGTCTTCGCGGGCTTGCAGGTGCGAAGGGTTGGCGTAGGCCTTGGGCAGTGCGCGGGTGATCAGTTTGATTGCGCCGATGGCCAGGGCATCGGTGATCGGTGAAGCATTGAGCGACAGGTAGGACTCGATCGCGTGCACCAGCGCATCGACACCGCTGGCGGCGGTCACCCCCCGCGGGCAGGTGAGGGTCATTTGCGAGCTGACCAGCGCCACGTCCGGCAACAGGTAATCGCTGACGATGCCTTTCTTCAGCTGTGCAGCCTTGTCGGAGAGGATCGCCACGTTGGTGACTTCCGACCCGGTACCGGCCGTGGTGGGGATGGCGATCATCGGCGGGCCTTTGCGCGGCACCTGATCGACGCCGAACATGTCTTGCAGTTCGCCGTGATAACCGGCATAGACGCCCACGCACTTGGCGATATCGATGGCACTGCCGCCACCCAGGCCGATCAGGCCGTCATGGCCACCGTCGCGGTAGGCTTGCATGCAGTCTTCGACGATGGCGATTTCCGGGTCCGGCATGACCCGGTCGAAAATCTCGTAGTCGCGACCGCCAAGATGCTGCAGCGCCAACTCCACGGTGCCGGACTTCACCAGCGCCGCATCGGTCACGATCAGCGGGTTGTCGACATCCAACCGCGTCAGTTCCGCCGCCAGTTGCTCGATGGCAGCGGCACCGGTGATCAGTTTGTGGGCGATCTTGAACGAGGAAAGACTCATGTGCGCGGCCTCTTGCTCGAGAGTGGGCTGGCACAAGGATAGCTCGGTATGGCGGGTTGTCTGCTATTCAGTTCATGAATGCGATGAGGAACCATGTGGGAGCGAGCCTGCTCGCGATAGCGGTCTATCCGACACATTAATGTTGGCTGACACACCGCAATCGCGAGCAGGCTCGCTCCCACATTTGTACCGCGCTAACCCTCAGACCTGGGTAGTACGCAGCTTCTCGCTGCGCCCACGCAACCACTCCAGGGTCAGCAACAGGATCACCGAGAAGGCGATCAGCAGCGTTGCTGCCGCCGCGATGGTGGGGCTGAGGTTTTCACGGATGCCGCTGAACATCTGCCGAGGCAACGTCGCCTGCTCCGGCCCCGCCAGGAACAAGGTCACCACCACTTCATCGAACGACGTCGCGAAGGCGAACAGCGCGCCGGAAATGACGCCCGGAGCGATCAACGGCAAGGTCACCCGGCGAAACGCCGTCAATGGCGACGCTCCGAGGCTGGCGGCAGCCCGGACCAGGTTGTGGTTGAAGCCCTGCAAGGTCGCCGAAACGGTGATGATGACAAACGGTACGCCCAACACAGCGTGGACGACGATCAGTGAAAAGAAGCTGTTGCCCATCCCCAACGGCGCGAAGAACAGGTAGCTGGCCACGCCGATGATCACCACCGGCACCACCATGGGCGAAATTACCAGGGCCATCACCAGCGCCTTGCCCGGGAAGTCGCCACGGGTCAGTCCGATAGCGGCCAATGTGCCAAACACCATCGCCAACAGCGTCGCCGCCGGAGCGACGATGATGCTGTTCTTCAAGGCCCGCATCCATTCCGCCGAAGCGAAGAAGTCGTGATACCACTGCAGCGAAAAGCCCTGCAACGGGTAAACCAGGAAGCTGCCGGAGTTGAACGACAACGGAATGATCACCAGCACCGGCAGGATCAGGAACAACAGGATCAGCCCGCAGAGTATGCGCAAGCTGTAGAACCACACCCGTTCGACGGGGGACATGTAAGGACTCAGCATTTCGATCTCCCCTTAGCTCAGGCGCAGGCGACTGGCGCCCACCAGCCAGCTGTAAATCAGATAAAGCACGATGGTCGCCAGCAACAGCAGGCCGCCGAGCGCCGTGGCCATGCCCCAGTTGATGCTGGTGTTGGTGTAGAACGCGACGAAGTAGCTGACCATCTGGTCGTTCGGGCTGCCCAGCAGCGCTGGGGTGATGTAGTAGCCGATGGCGAGAATGAACACCAACAGGCAACCGGCACCGACACCTGCGTAGGTCTGCGGGAAGTACACCCGCCAGAAACTGGCGAACGGGTGGCAACCCAGGGAAATCGCCGCGCGCATGTAGGTGGGCGAGATACCCTTCATCACGCTGTAGATCGGCAGGATCATGAACGGCAGCAGGATGTGGACCATGGAGATGTACACACCGACGCGGTTGAACACCAGTTCCAAAGGTTTATCGATGATGCCCATGGCCATCAAGGCGCTGTTGATCAAGCCTCCCGATTGCAGCAGCACGATCCACGCCGCCACACGCACCAGGATCGAGGTCCAGAACGGCAGCAGCACCAGAATCATCAACAGATTGCTCTGGCGCGACGGTAGGTTCGCCAGTAGATAAGCCAACGGATAGGCGAGCACCAGGCAAATGGCGGTAATGACCAGGCCCATCCAGAAGGTGCGGGTAAAGATGTCCAGGTAGATCGCCTGGTCGGGAGTGGCCGGCGCGAGTTCACCGAGATCGTCGATGCGATGGTCGACCGCCGCGAGCAGGTAGTACGGCGTGACGTCGCTGGTGTTACGGCGGATCACCTGCCAATAGGCCGGGTCACCCCAACGTTCGTCGAGGCCTTCGAGCGCTTCTTTATAGGAAGCCGGTTCGGCAGCGAACGGCAGCGCCCTGGCAGTCTTGGTCAGGAGGCTGCGGTAGCCGGCCAGTTCCATGTTCAATCGTTTGGACAGGTCGCCCAAAGTCTGATTTTTCCGGGCTTCGGCCAGGTCCTCGCTGGCTGCCTTGTAAACAGGCTCGCCTGGCAATCCACGTCCATCCCACGCGGCGACCGCAGCCACGGTGCGCGGCATTGCGTTGACCACTTCCGGGTTGCTGACGCTTTTGAACAACAGCGCGACGATGGGCACCAGGAACACCAGCAACAGAAACAGCACCAACGGCGCGATCAAGGCCTGGGCCTTCCAGCGGTTGACCCGCTCGGCGCGCTTGAGCCGCTGCTTTAGGGTGGGGCTGGTGCCCGCGTTCAGTGGAACGGCGATGGCCATGGCGAACTCCGCAAATCTTTTTATCGTTACAGGGGCGGCGGGCCGCCTCTGTTCTTTTGAAACCACAACCTGGACGTACGCGTGATCGTGGCGAGGGAACTTGCTCCCGCTGGGCCGCGAAGCGGCCCCAAAAATGTCGGCAATGCCTATCTCGTGAGTGCTACGCACTCAAGCGGGAGCAAGCTCCCTCGCCACAAAAAGCCGCGCCTCCCAGGAAGACGTGGGTTACTTCGCCGCCCAGGAGTTGAAGCGCTGTTCCAGTTGCTCGCCGTTGTCAGCCCAGAAGCTCACGTCGATCTGCACTTGGTTGGCAATGTTCTCCGGAGTGGTCGGCATGTCCTTCAGGACATCCTTGGCCAGCAACGGAACAGCCTGGGTGTTGGCCGGGCCGTAGGCGATGTTTTCCGAGTAGGTCTTCTGCTGCTGTGGCGCCACAGAGAAGGCGATGAATTTCTTCGCCGCTTCTGCGCGCGTCTTGTCCAGGCCACGAGGAATAGCCCAGGCGTCGAAGTCGTAGATGCCGCCGTTCCACACCACTTTCAGGTTGCTTTCTTTCTGCACCGCGGCGATACGGCCGTTGTAGGCCGAGCTCATGACAACGTCACCGGAAGCGAGGTATTGCGGCGGTTGGGCGCCAGCTTCCCACCATTGGATGTTCGGCTTGAGTTCGTCCAGCTTCTTGAAGGCGCGGTCCTGGCCATCTTTACCAGCCAGCACTTTGTAGACGTCTTTGGGCGCCACGCCGTCGGCCATCAAGGCAAATTCCAAGGTGTACTTCGCGCCCTTGCGCAGGCCACGCTTGCCCGGGAACTGCTTGGTGTCCCAGAAATCAGCCCAGCTGGTCGGTGCGGTTTTCAGCTTATCGGCGTTGTAGGCCAGCACGGTCGACCAGACGAAAAAACCCACGCCGCAAGGCTGGATGGCGCCCTTGACGTAGTCTTCGGTCTTGCCGAACAAGGCCGGATCGAGCTGCTCGAACATGTCCTCGTCGCAGCCACGGGACAATTCCGGCGACTCGACTTCCACCAGGTCCCACGAGACGCTCTTGGTATCGACCATGGCCTTGACCTTGGCCATTTCGCCGTTGTACTCGCCCGCCACGATCTTGCCATTGCCGGCCGCTTCCCACGGTGCGTAAAAGGCTTTGACCTGAGCCGCCTTGTTCGCCCCGCCGAAAGACACCACGGTCAGGTCCGGGCCCGCCGCCATCGCGCTTGCCGCACCCATCATGCCCAATGTCAGGGCTGTGAACTTCAAGGATCTCAACATTTATTGTTCTCTCCACGTGCAGGGTTGGTGTTGGTACAGCAGGGGGGCGATCAGTTCGCCTCTAAAAGGGGATCGAGCGCACGCACATGCTCGACTTGCCAGCCAAGCGGAACCACGTCCCCGACGGCGAGCGCGGGATCGAGCTCGGCAATGGGCTGTTTCACGAAGAAGTCGTTCTTGCCGCAGACCTCCAGGCGAACCCGGACGTGGTCGCCCAGATAGATGAATTCCGCCACCCTCCCTGAAAAGCGGTTGACGCATTGTTCGCTGGAGCCGTTGAGGCTCACCCGCTCCGGCCGGATCGAGAGCGTGACCGGCTCGCCAGGCTGGCCGACATTGACGGCCAGGGCCTCGACTTTCTCACCGCGCCCCAACTCCACCAGGCAGCGGTCGCCGGTCTGGCTGTGCAAGCGGCCGTTGAGGCGGTTGTTTTCGCCGATGAAGTTGGCGACGAAGGTGTTTTTCGGTTCTTCGTACAGTGTGCGCGGCGGGGCGATCTGCTGGATCTCGCCCTGGTGGAACACGGCCACACGGTCGGACATGGTGAGGGCTTCGCCCTGGTCGTGCGTCACGTAGACCACGGTGACGCCGAGGCGCTGGTGCAGGTGCTTGATTTCCATCTGCATGTGTTCGCGCAGCTGTTTGTCCAATGCACCAAGGGGTTCGTCCATCAAGACAAGTTGCGGCTCGAACACCAGCGCCCGGGCCAGGGCCACGCGCTGCTGCTGGCCACCGGACAATTGCGCCGGATAACGCTGGGCGAAGGTTTCCAGCTGGACCATGCTCAAGACTCGCTTGACCCGATCACCGACATCGCTCTTGTTCAAGCCGCGAACGGTCAACGGGAAGGCCAGGTTCTCGGCGACGGTCATGTGGGGAAACAAGGCGTAGTTCTGGAACACCATGCCGATGTCGCGCTTATGAGGCGGCACGTTGTTGATGGAACGGCCAGCCAGCAGGATTTCACCGGCGGTCGGAGTCTCGAAACCGGCGAGCATCATCAGGCTGGTGGTCTTGCCGGAGCCGGAAGGTCCGAGGAGGGTCAGGAATTCGCCTTTGCGAATGTCCAGGTTGAGGTCTTTGACGATCAGGTTCTCGCCGTCGTAGCTCTTTTGCACACCACGAAAGCTGACCAGCACATCACTGGCCCCCGCGCTTGAATCGACCTGGCTCATACCCGCACCTTTTGTATTGATGACTGCTTGTGAGTCCAAGCCTAGTGGAGCCCGGGACCCGCGCAAATCGGGCCGCAGGAGAGAATCGCCTCAGCCGGATGGAAGAGTCGGGGTAGGGATTTCCCTACACGGGTGGCGGGATTGGATAAGTGCAGTGGCAAGTTTCAAGCAGCGAGCTGCAAACCGGGGCAAACGCTGTGCTGGGGCGTGTCGCAAATGGATATGCCGACACAAACCCTGTGGGAGCGAGCTTGCTCGCGATGGCGGTCTGTCAGCTACCTATGCGCTGTATGGTCCGACGCTATCGCGAGCAAGCTCGCTCCCACAAGGGGACGATGGTGGGATTCAGAGCAACTTGTGCTCCATCGCGTATTTCACCAGTTCCGCCAGCGAGGTGATGTTGAGTTTCTGCATCAGCCGCGCCTTGTGGGTACTGATGGTCTTGCTGCTCAGGGCCAGTTGCTGGGCGATGTCGTTGACATTGGCGCCTTGGGCGAGGCGTTCGAAGACTGAGAACTCGCGCTCCGACAATAGGGAATGCAGCGGTCGGGTGTCGGTCAGGCCCACTTCGAAGACCATGCGGTCGGCCAGGTCCGGGTCGATGTAGCGTCCGCCGGCAGCGACCTTTCGAATCGCCATGAGCAGCAATGCCGGGTCGCTGTCCTTGGTGGCGTAGCCGGCGGCGCCGACCTTAAGGGCGCGAGCCGCCATTTGCGCTTCGTCATGCATGGACAACACCAGGATGGCCGGCGGGTTGTTCAACGCCCGGATCCGTGGGATCGCCTCCAGGCCGTTGACGCCCGGCATGGAAATATCCAGCAGCACGACTTCGCAGGGCACGTGTCGCAGGGTCTCGAGCAGTTGTTCGCCATTGCTCGCCTCCCCCGCCACCACCAGATCCTTGGCCAGGCCGATCAACTGCTTGATCCCTTCGCGGACGATGGTGTGGTCTTCGGCTACCAGTACACGGATCACATTGTTCTCCAGATTCAGAATCTCATCGCGAGCAAGCTCGCGTAACATTAATCCATGTGGGAGCGAGCTTGCTCGCGATGCGGTCACCCCGGATAACCACTCCCGTCATGCCTCACCCAACGGCACGCGCACCGACAAGGTCGTCCCCTCCCCCGGCTCGCTGTCCAGAGTCAACTGTCCGCCCATGATCAACACACGCTCACGCATGCCAACCAAGCCAAAGGACGTTGGCCTACTGGCGTCGGCAATGAATCCTACACCGTCATCGCTGACCGTCAGGCATAAATGGCCGCCTTCCTGGGTCAGCGTCAGTTCCACAGTATGCGCCTGGGCGTGGCGCATCACATTGGTCAGCGCTTCCTGGAGAATCCGGAACAGACCGATGGCCTTCGCGTCGCTCAACGGTGGCAAGTTGTCCGGCACCTGCACCAGGCACGGGATGTGGGTACGCGCCTCGAAACGCCGTGCCTGCCATTCAATGGCCGAAGCGATACCGGCATCCAGGATAGGTGGGCGCAACGCTGTCGCCACGTCTCGCACCAGTTGAAACAGCTGGGCGATCAAGCGCTTCATGCTGTTGAGCCGCTCCTGCAGGCCAGGATCCAGCTGCGCGTAGGCCAATTCGCACATGGAAGTCTCCAGCTTCAGCACCGTCAGCATCTGGCCCAGCTCGTCGTGGACCTCCCGGGCAATACGTGCTTTTTCTTCCTCTCTTACGCTTTCCAGGTGCGCCGACAACTCACGCAACTGTTCACGCGAGCTGGCCAGCTCCAGTTCGATGCGCTTGCTTTCAGTGATGTCCCAGACGATACCGTCCCAGACGTAGGCGCCATCCTCGAGACGACGTGTGATTGCCTTGATCTCGGCCCAGCGTTGCTGCCCTTCGCGCGTCAGGATGCGGCCTTGCCATGACCAGTCGCTGTCGCTGTCCAGCGCCTGGTCCTGGGTGCGGTGGTAATCGGCCTTGTCGTCCGGATGGACCAGGCTGCGCAGACCGGTATCACTGCGGGCCAAAGTCGCCGGGGAGTAGCCCACCAGGCTTTCGCTGCCTTCGCTGATGTAGGCAAAGTCGATTTGTCCAGTCACCGGAGCCCGCTCCAGGCGAAAAACCAACCCCGGCACGTTCGCCGCGATGCCTTGCAGGCGCGCCTCGCTTTCACGCAAAGCCGCCAATGCGCGTCGACGCTCCGTCACGTCGTTTAGGTAGACGACCAGGTATTCGGCATCGCGAAAACGCAGGAAGCTCAGGGAAACGTCGGCCGGCAGGATGCTGCCATCGGCGCGCACACATTCGGTCTCGAAACTCTGCGGCCCGTCTTCACTGGCTCGGGCGCGCTTCCACAAATTCAACCAACGGTCCATGTGCAAGCCCGGCTCGAAATCGATCAGCGGGCGGTCAATGATTCCGCCCGGGCCGTAGCCCAGCATGGTTTCGGCGGCGCGGTTGGCGTAGCGCACATGACTGTCCCAGTTGACCCAGAGGATGCCGACCGTACTCTGATCGATGGAAAACTGCGTCAGCCGCAAGGCTGCTTCGCTGGCGGTGCGTTGGGCGATGTCCTCTCGCGCGGCACGCAACCGGCGCTCCAGTCCACGTTGCTGGCGGCGTTGCCAAGACACGGTGGCCACGCTGGCGAGCAGCAATGCCAGCAACAGCAAGGTCAGGTTCTGCCAGAAACCCGGAGTTTCGGTCAGGCGCGGGTATTTCGGCTTGAGCCAACGACTGTGCAGTTGCTCAAGTTCCTTGGCCGGGATGGCTTGCAGCCCCTTGTCGATAATTTCGGCCAACTGGGGCCAGTCCCGGCGCGTGGCGACCCGTAGCAACTGTGGCGACCCAATATCGCCCACCACCGCCAGTTCCGAGAACTCGGGCTCGACCATCAACCGTCCCAGCTGCGCCTCATCGACCACCGCGAACCGCGCCTGCTGGGTCAGCAACAATTGCAGCGCCTCGCGCTCCATCGGCACCCCTTGCAGGTTCAACGCTGGGTAATTGCTGCGCAGATAATCCGCCGTGGCGCTGGGCATGCGCACCGCAACGCGGACCTGGCCGTCGAGCTTCTCCAGCTCCACGCCCTCGGCGCTTTTCTGCGCGCCGACGATCAATTGCGGCACTCGCATGTAAGGGTCGGAAAACTGCCAGAGCCTGAGCCCGACCGGGGTTTGGGTCAGGCCGGGCGCGACATCGATTTCGCCGTCACGTACCGCTGCTTCCAGCTGCGCGACGTCTTGGAAATTGCGCCAGGTCAACTCGACGTTCAGCGTCTTACCCAGCCATTGCATCAACTCGACATGGGTACCGGACAACCGCTGTAAACGCCGATCGTATTGTGCATAGGGGGCCTGCAATACCACGCCGACCCGCAGCTGTTGATGTTGCGTCAGCCATTGACGCTGTTCCGCACTCAGTTGCACGCCATGAACCTGCGGCGCAGGCGCAGCCCAAGCCGTCAAGGGAAGCCATAAACAGCCGATAACCCACAGGCAGCAATAACGCATCATCGAAGTCTCATGCACTGACAAATACTGACCAACCCATTAGGCTGCCGGAAATACTTCTGGTCATGGAATATCCGATGCCCTCTGTTTATCGCCTGGCGTTGCCCGCATTGTGCCTGTCGCTGATCCTGCCGAGTGCATTTTCTGTGCAGGCTGGCGAAACGGCACCCGCCGCAGTGGAACAATCCGCTGGAGAAAAGCCGGTCGAACGCCAACCCTTGCTCGAGCGTAGCCAGGAAGAGGCGGCGGCGCTCGTAAGAAAGGTCCCCGCTCAAGAACAGCAACAGCTACAAACCGGTAGCGACGCCTTCCTCGCGCTGTGGAAGCCAGCCAATACCAGCGAGCCCAAGGGCGCCGTCATCATCATCCCTGGCGCCGGTGAAACCGCTGACTGGCCTCAAGCAGTCGGCCCCCTGCGCAAGAAACTGCCTGATGCCCAATGGAGCAGCCTGAGTATCACCCTGCCGGACCTGCAAGGCGACGTCATCGCTCCGCGCACCGTGGAAACGCCACCCGAGACCAAACCCGCCGACGTCGCGGCCGCGGCACCGGACGCCACCACCGCCGCACCGATCGAGCAAGTGACGGGGGGCGAAGCCGAGGCAGCGGATGCCGCCATCGCCGAAACCGGTGAAGAACACGCCAACGCCGATGTCGAGCGCATTTTCGCCCGCATCGATGCGGCGCTGGCCTACGCCGAACAGCAGAGTGCCCGCAGCATTGTGCTGCTAGGCCATGGCACGGGCGCCTATTGGGCAGCGCGCTACCTTAGCGAAAAGCAACCCTCGCAGATCGAACGCTTCGTGATGGTCGCGGCCCAGACTCCGGTAACCGCCAAGCCTGGCCTGGCAGAGCTGACACCCACCCTGAAGCTGGCGACCGCCGATATCTTCTATATGGACAAGCCACTGGACCGCAACGCGGCACTGGAGCGCTTGCAAGCGAGCAAACGCCTGAAAGGATCGACCTTCAGCCAGGTTGCCCTCAAAGCCGTGCCGAACCGTTCGGCGGAGCAAGAGCAACTGTTCCGTCGGGTCCGGGGTTGGTTGAATCCGCAAAACCCTGGGGAGTGAGACCTTCCCAGCGGTAAGCGACACGCTAGCTATCTGTGGCAAGGGAGCTTGCTCCCGCTCGGCTGCACAGCAGTCGTCAACCAACTGAGACTCCGTAAGAAATTCGGCGCCAGGTTGAGGCGCCGCTTCGTGAACCAGCGGGAGCGAGCTCCCTCGCCACAGGCACCCCGTATTAGCGGAAATCCCTCCGCTCGCGAATCAAACGATAGGCATTGTGCAGCTCTCGGGTCCTGTCGGTCGCTTCACGCACCTGTAAAGGCGTGGCGCCGCTGCCGGCGATCTTGTCCGGGTGATGCCGGCTGAGCAAGCGGCGATAAGCCCGCTTTATTTGCGACGGCTCGCTGGTGGCCGAAACACCCAGCAATCGCAATGCCTCCTGATAAGTCACGCCGCTTGAGGGTTGCGACAGTTTCTGCGGTTCGTAATCCATCGCCAACGCCTGGACCTGCTGCGGCGTCCAGCCCAGCCATTTGCCCCACTGGACAAGCAACTCGCGCTCGCTGGCGCCAGCGCGACCGTCAGCCCAGACCATCCTCCAGCAGGCGCGTAGCACGCCTTCGGCCGCGTGGGGCTGAGTGGCGAGGCGACGCAGATAACCGCGCAAGCGATCATGCTCGGACTTGCCTCGGTTGAATGCCGCAATGGCACGACGCTGCGCCGGTTCGCTCAAGTCGAGGGCGCGCATTTCCAGGCGAGCCTGCTGAATGTGACCGTCCACAACCCGCCCATCGCTTTTCGCCAGGCGTCCGAGCAACACGAACAATAATTCATCGTTGCGCAACGCCGGGCGCCCGCCCAGCCGTTCACGCACTTGCGCCCAGCTGTGGACGTTCAGGCGCCTGTCCAGCGCCTGTCCCAGCAATGCGCCAAGCATGGCCCCCGGGATGCTGGCTATGGCAAAGCCTGCTCCCGCTCCGATCAGAGTCCCTGGCCACCACATATCAACGGCTCGCTTCTATCAATTTTTCAACCTGCGCCAAACGTTCAAGGGTTCCGACATCTACCCAATGACCTTGCAGCCGCTCGCCGCTGACCTGCCCATGGTCCATGGCCTTGCGCAGCAACGGTGCGAGCTTGAACGCGCCAGCCGCGCAACCGTCGAATAATCGCGGATGCAGGACGGCGATACCGCTGTAGGTCAGTTTGTCGGCCGTGGACGCGCCTTCATGAACCTTTCCGTCGGTGAGGACGAAATCGCCATCTGGGTGATGTTCAGGATTGTCCACCAGCACCAGATGAGCCGACGCGTGGAGCGAACGAGGCAAGGTGCTGAAATCGAAATCAGTCCATATGTCGCCATTGACCACGAGAAACGCTTCATCGCCCAGCAACGGCAGCGCCCGGAAAATCCCCCCGCCGGTTTCCAGCGGCTCGCCTTCCGGGGAATAGACGATGCGCACGCCGAACCGTGAGCCGTCCCCCAGGTGGTCTTCGATCTGCTGCCCGAGCCAGGCGTGATTGATGACGATCTCGCCAAACCCGGCGGCGACCAGCGCCCGCAGGTGATATTCGATCAAGGGAATTTCGGCGACACGGATCAAAGGCTTGGGCGTGGTAAGCGTCAGCGGGCGCATGCGCTCCCCCTTGCCCGCCGCGAGGATCATCGCCTTCATGCATTTGCCCCGGCCGATTGGCGCAGGCTGCGGAGCAGCTCATCCAGCGGCGCCAGCTCAGGACGGCGGTCGATGACCGCTTCTATATAGTCGAAGAAGCGCGGTACGTCCTTCAGGTAGCGCGGCTTGCCGTCGCGGTGGCAAATGCGCGCGAAGATGCCGATCACCTTGAGATGGCGCTGCACGCCCATCAAGTCGCTGGCCCGCAGGAAATCTTCGAAATCCGGCTGCACAGCAATGCCAAGGGCACCGGCCTGCTGCCAATAATCCTCCAGCCAACCGCGCACTCGCGCCTCGGGCCAACTGAGGAAAGCATCCTTGAAAAGGCAGGTCACATCGTAGGTCACCGGCCCGTAGACCGCGTCCTGGAAATCGAGCACACCTGGATTGGGATCGCTGAGCATGAGATTGCGCGGCATGTAGTCGCGGTGCACCAGCACTTTCGGCTGGGCCAGGGCGCTGTTGATCAACAGTTCGCAAGCCTGCTGCCAAAGTTGCTGCTGTGTCGCATCGAGCTCGATGCCCAACTCGCGCTTGACGTACCACTCCGGGAACAGCTCCAACTCGCGACGCAGCAAAGCAACGTCATAACTGGGCAGCGGAGCCACCATCGGCAATTGCTGAAAAGCCAACAATGCCTGCAAGGCATCGCGGAATAAATCGTCGGCATTTTCGCCGTTGATTACATCCAGGTAGGTCTGGTTACCCAGATCATTGAGCAAAAGAAAACCGCGATCGAGGTCTTCGGCATAAATTTTTGGCACGTTGATGCCGGATTTCGCCAGCAAAAACGCGATATCCACGAAGGGTTTGCAGTTTTCCTGGGGCGGCGGTGCATCCATCACGATCAGGCTGCGGCCCGCGCCTTCCCAGCGGAAATATCGCCGGAAACTCGCGTCGCTGCTGGCCGCGGTCAACGTGGCCGGGGGTACGCCCCCCCACCCCTGTTGATTGAAAAGGATCGGTAACTGCTCATCGAGCCAAACTTTCAGGTGTTGCAAGCGTACATCTTGGTCAGGCATTGCAAGGGTCTCCGACGGCGCTAGCCGTCAAGCGGGTCATGCTTTATTATCCAGCATCTTTTTCAGACCATCGAGAGGCGTGCGGCCCACACCGCGGGCAGATGGCACGCAGGAAGCCCGGACTAATAAGATGGCATTGAAATCCCCCGCGTTTCGTAAAAAATTTCCGTTGCTGGTTACCGGCAGTCTGCTGGCCCTGCAACCCCTGGCCTCTTCATTCGTCGTTGCGGCGCAACAGTATGACTGTTCCGTCTCCGCTTCGGGTGCCTGGGACTGTTCACCCAAGACGCCGGCCGCTGCATTGCCGCCACGTCCCGTGCATGAAGGCAGCGCGGTTGCCGACAGCGGCAGCGCACCGGCCGACAGCGATTCGGGCGAGGTGGCCGGCGACAAGCCGATGCTCGTCACCGAAGCCAAGGGCCGCGGCTTGAAGACGCGCAGTGAAGACTACAGTCACTTGGACTGGGTTCCGCGCGAGAACCTCACGCCCGCTCAACTGGCTGAAACCGGTCCTTACTGCGCTGGCGCGTACATCGAGCCGACGCGCCCGGGCATGAACGACAAGACCGCCAAGAGCGACGCGCCGACCTTCCTGGGCGCCAAGGCTTCGCGCTACGAGCAGGAGCAACAGGTGGCGACCCTGGCCGGCGACGTGGTCATGCGCCAGGGCAGCATGCAGGTCGAAGCCGACGAGGCCAGCCTGTACCAGGCCGAGAACCGTGGCGAGCTGAACGGCAACGTGCGGGTCCGCGACAACGGCGCGCTGATTGTCGGCGACCACGCCGATGTGCAGCTGGACACCGGTGAAGCCAAGGTCGACAACGCCGAATACGTGATGCACAAGTCGCGCATCCGCGGTAACGCGCTATACGCCCGCCGCGCCGAAAACGCAATCATCCGCCTCAAGGACGGTACGTACACTACGTGCGAACCGGGCAGCAACGCGTGGACACTCAAGGGCAACAACATCACCTTGAACCCGGCCACGGGCTTCGGCACCGCGACCAACGTCACGCTGCGGGTCAAGGACTTCCCGGTCCTGTACACGCCTTATATCTATTTCCCGATCGACGACCGTCGTCAGTCTGGCTTCCTGCCGCCGACCATCGGCAGCGGCAGCGATACCGGCTTCCTGCTGGTCACCCCGTACTACTTCAACCTGGCGCCGAACTACGACGCCACGTTGTACCCACGCTACATGAGCAAGCGCGGCTTGTTGATGGAAGGCGAGTTCCGTTACCTGACCAAGTCCAGCGAAGGCCAGTTCGGCGCCGCGTACCTCAACGACGAAGACGATGAGCGCAGTGGGCAGAGCGACTACGACAAGACCCGCTACATGTACAACTGGCAGCACAAGGGCGGCCTCGACTCGCGCGTGCTGACAGAAGTCGACTACACCAAGATCAGCGATCCGTATTATTTCCAGGATCTGCAGACCGATCAGATCGGCGTCGAGTCGCGGGACTACGTGAACCAGCAAGGCGCTGTCAGCTATCGCGGCGACAACTACACCGCTCGGCTCAATGCCCAGGCTTACCAGATGGCGACGATTTCAAAAATCACGCCGTACAATCGCCTGCCTCAGATCACCTTCAATGGCTCGCTGCCCGAACATCCGTATGGACTGGATTTTGCGTACAAGACCGAACTGGTGCGGTTTGATCGTGATTTGCGCACCGGTGACTACACCGATGAAGACGGCAACACCGAGCCGTTCCTGGATAACAACATCCGCGGCTTGGCCAGGGCTAACGGCGACCGGCTGAACCTGGCACCCGTCATGAGCCTGCCGATGACCGCAAGCTATGGCTACATCAAGCCGTCGCTCAAGTACCAGTACACTCAATATGACCTGGACCTGGATAGCAGGGGCAGATCTCAGGTCGCTGCGCAGAACGCCGAGGCCGATCGCCTGCGCGGCACCTACAGCAGCAGTCAGAGCCGTGGTGTTCCAATCGCCAGCATCGACAGTGGCCTGTATTTCGACCGCGACACCCAATGGTTCGGCACCAACTATCGCCAGACCCTGGAGCCTCGCCTGTTCTATCTCTATGTACCGGAGAAGGACCAGAGCGATATCCCCGTGTTCGACACCAGCGAATCGACCTTCAGCTACTCCTCGCTGTTCCGGGATAACCGTTTCACCGGCTCCGACCGTGTCGGCGACGAAAACAAATTGTCCCTTGGCGTGACCAGCCGCTGGATCGAAGAAAACGGGTTCGAGCGTCAGCGCATCAGCGTCGGCCAGGCCCTGTACTTCAAGGATCGTGAAGTCCAACTGCCAGGCATCGACTTCAAGACACGTGAAGACGCCAAGTCCGACGTTTCCCCGTATGCCTTGGAATACGAATATCGCTGGAACCGCGATTGGCGCACCACGGCGACCTACAACTGGGACCCGGACACCCGCAGCCCCCGTTCGGGCAGCGCGATGTTCCACTACCAGCCTGAAGACAACCCGAACAAGGTCATCAACGCCGGTTATCGCTATCGCAACGACCAGGTCCGCTATGACGAATCCACCGGCCAATGGCAAGTGGGCGGTGGCGACTATGGCCGTCCGGGCGATCCGAATTACGTGAAGGACTACTACAAGATCAAGCAGCACGATTTCTCGATCATCTGGCCGATCGTGCCGCAGTGGAACGCCATCAGCCGCTGGCAATATGACTACAACCGCAACCGTACCCTGGAAGCCTTCGGTGGTTTCGAATACGACAGCTGCTGCTGGAAACTGCGCCTGATCAACCGTTACTGGGTCGACTATGAAGAATTCAGTCAAGCCGCCCCGCAAAACGAAAAAGGCGACCACGGCGTCTTCCTCCAAATTGTTCTGAAGGGACTCGGCGGCCTTACCGGCGCCAAAGTAGAGAGTTTCCTCGACAAAGGCATTCAAGGTTATCGTGAACGTGAAGACCAAGCTTTCTGATTGTCTGCGCCCGCTGATGCTGGGCGCGCTGTTCCTGGGTACCGCAGCGAACGCCGCGGTACAGTCCATCGACAAGGTCGTGGCCATCGTCGACAACGACGTGGTCATGCAGAGCCAACTGGACCAGCGTGTCCATGAAGTGCAGCAAACCATCGCCAAGCGTGGCGGCGGCTTGCCACCACCGGGCGTGCTGGACCAGCAGGTGCTCGAGCGCCTGATCGTCGAAAACCTGCAGCTGCAGATTGGCGAACGTTCCGGTATCCGCATCACCGATGAGGAACTGAACCAGGCCGTCGGCACCATTGCCCAGCGCAACAACATGTCCATCGATCAGTTCCGCGCCGCCCTGGCTCGCGACGGCCTGTCCTTTGACGACGCCCGCGACCAGATCCGCCGTGAGATGGTCATCAGCCGCGTACGTCAGCGACGCGTGGCCGAGCGCATCCAGGTGTCCGAGCAGGAAGTGAAGAACTTCCTCGCTTCCGACCTGGGCAAGATGCAGCTGTCTGAAGAACTGCACTTGGCGAACATCCTGATCCCAACCCCCGAGAGCGCCAACTCCGAAGCGATTCAGAGTGCCTATCGCCAGGCGATGGATGTTTACCAGCAGCTCAAGCAAGGTGCTGACTTCGGCCAGATGGCCGTGGCGCGTTCGGGCAGTGAGAACGCCCTGGAAGGTGGTGACATGGGCTGGCGTAAAGCCGCTCAATTGCCGCCTCCGTTTGATCGCGAGCTCAGCGCCATGGCCGTGGGCGACATCACCCAGCCGGCCCGCACTCCAGGTGGTTTCATCATCCTCAAGCTGCTGGAAAAACGCGGCGGCGGCACCCAGGTGCGCGACGAAGTACATGTCCGCCATATCCTGATCAAGCCGAGCGAGATCCGTAGCGAAGCCGAGACCAAGCGCCTGGCCGAGAAGCTCTACGAGCGGATCACCGCCGGCGAAGACTTCGCCGAGCTGGCCAAAAGCTTCTCGGAAGACCCGGGTTCCGCCCTTAACGGTGGCGACCTGAACTGGGTCGACCCGAATGCGCTGGTCCCCGAGTTCCGCCAGGTCATGGCCGAAACACCCCAGGGCCAACTGTCCAAGCCGTTCAAGAGCCCTTACGGCTGGCACGTCCTGGAAGTCCTTGGCCGTCGCGCCACGGACAGCACCACCCAGGCGCGCGAGCAACAGGCGATGACGGTATTGCGTAACCGCAAATACGACGAAGAGTTGCAAACCTGGCTTCGCCAGATTCGCGACGAAGCCTACGTCGAGATCAAACTCCCTGGTGCAGACCAGGCCGCGCAGTGAAACCCAAGCGTTTCGCGCTGACCCCCGGCGAGCCTGCCGGCATTGGTCCCGACCTGTGCCTGCTGCTCGCCTCGCAAGCCCAGCCTCACCCCCTGATTGCCATCACCAGCCGCGACCTGCTCCTCGAGCGGGCCGCGCAGCTGGGGCTGGCCGTCGATCTGCGGTTGGTTACGCCAGACGCCTGGCCCGATGCCCCGGCACCTGCGGGCAGCCTGTATGTCTGGGATACGCCCCTTGGCGCCCCGGTCGTCACCGGTCAATTGGATACGGCAAACGCGGCGTTTGTTCTGGAAACCCTGAACCGCGCCGGCCAAGGCTGCCTGGATGGGGCTTTCGCCGGGATGATCACCGCCCCGGTACACAAGGGTGTCATCAATGAATCCGGTATTCAGTTTTCCGGACACACGGAATTCCTGGCAGACCTGACCCGAACCTCGCAAGTCGTGATGATGCTCGCCACGCGCGGCCTTCGCGTAGCCTTGGTCACCACTCATCTGCCCTTGCGAGACATCGCCGACGCGATCACACCGCAACGCCTGGAACGGGTCACGCGCATACTGCACGCCGACCTTCAGGAAAAATTCGGCATCGCCCGGCCACGAATCCTGGTGTGTGGGCTCAATCCCCATGCCGGCGAAGGCGGACACCTGGGCCGTGAAGAAATCGACATCATCGAACCTACATTGGAACGCCTGCGTAGCGAGGGCATGGACCTGCGTGGCCCGCTGCCTGCCGACACTCTGTTTACCCCCAAATATCTGGAGCACTGCGATGCGGTGCTGGCGATGTACCACGACCAGGGCTTGCCCGTGCTGAAGTACAAAGGCTTCGGCGCGGCGGTCAATGTGACGCTGGGCTTGCCGATCATCCGCACCTCCGTGGACCACGGCACCGCCCTGGACCTGGCCGGCAGCGGCAGGATCGACACCGGCAGCCTGCAAGTCGCCTTGGAAACCGCTTACCAGATGGCCGAGACCCACTTATGACCGAGCAATACCAACACCGCGCGCGCAAGCGCTTCGGCCAGAATTTTTTGCATGACGCTGGCGTGATCGACCGCATCCTGCGTTCCATCAATGCCAAGCCCGATGATCGCCTGCTGGAGATCGGTCCAGGCCAGGGTGCACTGACCCAAGGCCTGCTCGGTAGCGGCGCGCAACTGGACGTGGTGGAACTGGACAAGGATCTGGTGCCGATTCTCAACCAGCAATTTGCCGGCAAGAGCAATTTCAACCTGCACCAGGGCGACGCACTGAAGTTTGACTTCAACAGCCTGGACGCCGCGCCGGGCAGCCTTCGGGTGGTTGGCAACCTGCCCTATAACATTTCCACGCCGCTGATTTTCCATCTGCTGAGCAATGCCGCACTGATCCGCGACATGCATTTCATGCTGCAGAAAGAAGTGGTCGAGCGCCTCGCCGCCGGTCCTGGCGGTGGTGATTGGGGCCGACTATCGATCATGGTCCAGTACCATTGCCGGGTCGACCATTTGTTCAACGTGGGCCCGGGAGCATTCAACCCGCCCCCTAAAGTCGATTCCGCGATCGTCCGCCTTGTACCTCATGCGGTCCTTCCGCACCCGGCCAAGGATCACCGCCTGCTGGAACGCGTAGTGCGCGAAGCTTTCAACCAGCGTCGCAAAACCTTGCGCAACACGTTGAAACTGCTGCTCAGCAGCGCTGAAATCGAAGCCGCGGGTGTTGACGGCAGCTTGCGCCCCGAGCAACTGGACCTGGCGGCCTTCGTGCGCCTGGCCGACAAGCTCAGTGAACAGGTCGCGCCAAAAGACAACGCCATTTGACATGCGAGGCCGTTATCGGGAAGTACGCCGGTCTGGTTTACTACCCGACACTTGGCCTAGACTGACTCCCTCAGTTCTTCCCGCGTCCCGCTTTCAAGGCCTTTTTGCATGTCCGATCCTCGTTACCAGGTCGACGTCAGCGTCGCCACCCGCTTCCTCGCTGAACAGTCACAACCCGAGCACGACCGCTTCGCCTTCGCCTACACCATCACAGTGCGCAACAATGGCTCGCTGCCCGCCAGGCTGCTGTCACGGCATTGGATCATCACCAACGGCGACGGCCATGTAGAAGAAGTGCGCGGTGAAGGCGTGGTTGGCCAGCAACCGTTGATCGATGCCGGCAAGAGCCACAGCTATAGCAGCGGAACAGTGATGACCACCAAGGTCGGCACCATGGAGGGCACCTATCAAATGCTCGCCGAAGACGGTAAGCGCTTCGATGCGATCATCAAGCCCTTCCGACTGGCGGTGCCCGGAGCGCTGCACTGATGGCCACGTATGCGGTTGGTGACCTGCAGGGCTGCCTGGACCCGCTCAAATGCCTGCTGGAGCAGGTAGCGTTCGACCCACGCAAAGACACGCTGTGGCTAGTCGGCGACCTGGTCAACCGTGGCCCGCAGTCGCTGGAAACCCTTCGTTTCCTCTATGGTATCCGCGACTCTTTGGTATGCGTGCTCGGCAATCACGATCTGCACCTGTTAGCCGCCTGGCAAAACATTGAGCGCCTGAAAAAATCCGACACCTTGAGCGAGATTCTCGACGCCCCCGATTGCGTCGAGCTGCTTGAATGGTTGCGCCAGCAAAAACTCATGCATTACGACGAGGCGCGAAACCTCGCGCTGGTCCATGCCGGCATCCCACCCCAATGGTCGCTGCGCAGAGCGCTCAAGTGCGCTGGCGAAGTGGAACAGGCGTTGCGCGACGACAACCTGTTCGGCCCCTACCTGGACGGCATGTACGGCAACGAACCCGTCAAATGGGACAACGACCTCACCGGCACGGCCCGTCTTCGCGTCATCACCAATTATTTCACGCGCATGCGCTTCTGCACCCGCGACGGCAAGCTCGATCTCAAGGGCAAGGAAGGCATCGAGACCGCCCCGCCCGGCTACGCGCCGTGGTTCAAGCACAAGGAGCGCAAAACCCGCGACCTGAAAATCATTTTCGGGCACTGGGCGGCACTCGAAGGCCAAACTGACGAAGCCGGGGTTATTGCCCTCGATACCGGCTGCGTCTGGGGCAGCGCGATGACACTGATGAACGTCGACACCGGCGAGTTGCTGCGCTGCGATTGCGACGAGAAGGGCCACGCCAGACTCAATACATCGACCATTGCATCATTGCCGGCCGGCACCGACGCTTGACCGGCGTTGCGCCCAAGGCCACAGGAGTACCTCATGACCGAATTCAAACGCATCTCCCCCGAGCAGGCCCAGGCCCTGCGTGAACAAGGCGCGGTGCTCGTCGATGTGCGCGACCCGGCCACTTACGCAACTTCACATATCAGTGGCTCCAAGCATTTGGACAACCATTCCCTTCACGCTTTCATCCAGGGCGCTGATCTCGATGCGCCTACCATCGTAGTCTGCTATCACGGCAACTCCAGCCAAAGCGCAGCGGCTTACCTGGTCAGCCAGGGTTTCAGTGACGTGTACAGCATGGACGGCGGCTTTGAGCTGTGGCGCACGGTTTATCCTGATGAAACAGAGCAAGGCACCCACGAATAATTTTTTATGACACCCAAGCCCACGAGAACCGCGGGCTTGGGCGATGGCGGACGAACGGTCTGCCACAACTAATTACGTATTCAACCTTTACCTCTCGGATTCCGAACTATCCTTAGCCTCAGGCCATCCAAAACAGGGGAGAGCCGGTACACCGGCGCGCGGATCATCGGGAGTCAGCTTTCAGGAGCCGCATTCTTGAAAGCATTCTGGGGGGTAAAACGGCAACTGGGGTCCCAGCGGCTGTCCAGCATCGACTGATTGATCCGACACCGGCTCCACGTATCGAGCGAGGTGACGTCATGAGTATTTTTAGCCACTTCCAGCAACGTTTCGAGTCCACGCGGCAGGAGGAGTACTCGCTGCAGGAATACCTCGAACTCTGCAAGCAAGACCGCAGTGCCTACGCATCGGCTGCGGAGCGTCTGTTGCTGGCAATCGGAGAACCGGAACTGCTGGACACCTCGACCAACTCGAGGCTCTCGCGGATTTTTTCCAACAAAGTGATCCGGCGCTACCCGGCCTTTGCAGACTTCCACGGGATGGAGGAATGCATCGAACAGATCGTGTCCTATTTCCGCCATGCCGCCCAAGGCCTGGAGGAGAAGAAGCAGATTCTCTATCTGCTCGGCCCCGTCGGTGGCGGTAAATCGTCCCTGGCCGAGAAACTCAAGCAACTGATCGAAAAAGTGCCCTTCTACGCCATCAAGGGCTCTCCTGTCTTCGAATCGCCCCTGGGGCTTTTCAACGCCACCGAGGACGGCGCGATCCTCGAAGAGGACTTCGGCATTCCCCGTCGCTACCTCAACACCATCATGTCGCCATGGGCCACCAAGCGCCTGGCGGAGTTCGGCGGCGACATCAGCCAGTTCCGCGTGGTCAAGCTCTATCCTTCGATCCTCAACCAGATCGCGGTGGCCAAGACCGAACCAGGTGACGAAAACAACCAGGACATCTCGGCCCTCGTGGGCAAGGTCGATATCCGCAAGCTAGAAGAATTCCCACAGAACGACGCCGATGCCTATAGCTATTCGGGCGCGCTGTGCCGGGCCAACCAGGGCCTGATGGAGTTCGTCGAGATGTTCAAGGCGCCGATCAAGGTGCTTCACCCATTGCTGACCGCCACCCAGGAGGGTAACTACAACAGCACCGAGGGGCTGGGGGCGATACCATTCAGCGGCATTCTGCTCGCTCACTCCAACGAATCGGAATGGCATACCTTCCGCAACAACAAAAACAACGAAGCCTTCATCGACCGGATCTACATCGTCAAGGTGCCTTACTGCCTGCGCGTCTCCGATGAGGTGAAGATCTACGACAAGCTGCTGTTCAACAGCTCGCTGTCCAAAGCCCATTGCGCGCCCGACACGCTGAAGATGCTCGCCCAGTTCACTGTGTTGTCGCGCCTGAAGGAGCCGGAGAACTCCAACATCTATTCGAAGATGCGGGTGTACGACGGCGAAAACCTCAAGGACACCGATCCGAAGGCCAAGTCGATCCAGGAATACCGGGACAACGCGGGCGTGGACGAAGGGATGAACGGACTGTCGACCCGTTTTGCGTTCAAGATTCTGTCCAAGGTGTTCAACTTCGACCCCCACGAAATCGCCGCCAACCCTGTCCATCTGCTGTACGTTCTCGAGCAACAGATCGAGCAGGAGCAGTTCCAGGCGGAGACCCGGGAGCGCTACTTGCGTTTCCTCAAGGAGTACCTGGCGCCACGGTACATCGAGTTCATCGGCAAGGAGATCCAGACGGCCTACCTGGAGTCTTACAGCGAGTACGGCCAGAACATTTTCGACCGTTACGTGCTGTATGCGGATTTCTGGATCCAGGACCAGGAATATCGCGATCCGGAAACGGGCGAGATTCTCAATCGCGTAGCGCTCAACGAAGAGTTGGAAAAGATCGAGAAACCCGCGGGCATCAGCAATCCGAAGGACTTCCGCAACGAAATCGTCAATTTTGTCCTGCGCGCCCGGGCCAACAACAACGGCAAGAACCCGACCTGGCTCAGCTACGAGAAGCTTCGGGTGGTCATCGAGAAGAAAATGTTCTCCAACACCGAAGACCTGTTGCCCGTCATCAGCTTCAATGCCAAGGCCAGCAAAGAGGACCAGCAAAAACACAACGACTTCGTTACACGCATGGTCGAACGTGGCTATACCGACAAACAGGTACGGCTGCTGTCCGAGTGGTACCTGCGGGTCCGTAAATCACAATAGCCAGCAACAAGCCGCAAGCGACAGGCTGCAAGAGGAAAGCGCGTGAACCCTGGAGCCGGGTTACTGCTTCCACTTGCAGCTTGCAGCTCACCACTTGAAGCTGCCCGGAGGGCACCCATGAGCTATGTGATCGACCGACGCCTGAATGGCAAGAACAAGAGCACGGTAAATCGCCAGCGTTTCTTGCGGCGCTACCGCGACCACATCAAGAAGGCCGTCGAGGAGGCGGTCAGTCGTCGTTCCATTACGGATATGGAACATGGCGAGCAGATCAGCATTCCTGGCCGGGATATTGACGAGCCGGTGCTTCACCATGGCCGAGGCGGCAAGCAGACCGTCGTACACCCTGGAAACAAGGAATTCACCAGCGGCGAGCATATCCCTCGCCCACCCGGTGGAGGCGGCGGCAAGGGCCCGGGCAAGGCTGGCAATTCCGGCGAGGGCATGGATGAATTCGTCTTCCAGATCACCCAAGAAGAGTTCCTTGAATTCATGTTCGAGGACCTGGAACTGCCAAACCTGGTCAAACGCAACCTGACCGGCACCGATACTTTCAAGACCGTGCGCGCCGGTATCAGCAATGAGGGTAATCCGGCGCGAATCAATATCATCCGCACCCTGCGTTCTGCCCACGCACGTCGCATCGCGCTTTCGGGCAGCAGCCGGGCGAAACTACGCGAGGCCAAGGAGGAGCTTGCCCGCCTCAAGCAGGAGGAGCCGGACAATTTCGGCGACATCCAGGCCTTGGAAGCGGAAATCGAGCGTCTTAGCGCGCGCATCCATCGCGTGCCGTTCCTCGATACCTTCGACCTCAAATACAACCTGTTGGTGAAGCAACCGAATCCTAGCTCCAAGGCGGTCATGTTCTGCCTGATGGACGTGTCCGGCTCGATGACGCAGGCCACCAAAGACATCGCCAAGCGGTTCTTCATCCTCTTGTACCTGTTCCTCAAGAGGAATTACGACAAGATCGATGTGGTGTTCATCCGGCACCACACCAGCGCCAGGGAAGTCGACGAAGAAGAGTTTTTCTATTCAAGGGAAACCGGCGGCACCATTGTTTCCAGCGCCCTGAAGCTGATGCAGGAAATCATGGCTGAACGCTACCCCGCCAACGAATGGAACATCTATGCGGCCCAGGCGTCCGACGGTGACAACTGGAACGACGACTCGCCGATTTGTCGCGACATCCTGATCAACCAGATCATGCCGTTCGTCCAGTACTACACGTACGTCGAGATTACGCCGCGCGAACATCAAGCGCTGTGGTATGAATACGAACGCATTGCCGAAGCGTTTTCCGATACTTTTGCCCAGCAGCAACTGGTCTCGGCCGGGGATATCTACCCGGTCTTCCGTGAACTCTTCCAGCGCAGGTTAGTGACATGACCGCCAAAAAAGAGCAGAAACGCCAGCCTATTTCCACCGGCTCCGAATGGACGTTCGAGCTGATTCAAGCATACGACCGCGAGATCAGCCGTATCGCGGATCGCTATGCCCTGGACACTTATCCCAACCAGATCGAAGTGATCACCGCCGAGCAAATGATGGATGCCTATGCATCCGTCGGTATGCCGTTGGGTTATCACCATTGGTCGTATGGCAAGCATTTTCTCAGTACCGAGAAATCCTACAGCCGGGGCCAGATGGGCCTGGCCTATGAGATCGTGATCAACTCCGACCCATGCATCGCCTATCTGATGGAGGAGAACACGATCTGCATGCAGGCGCTGGTGGTGGCCCATGCCTGTTATGGCCATAACAGCTTTTTCAAGGGCAACTATCTGTTCCGCACATGGACCGATGCCAGCTCGATCATCGACTACCTGGTCTTCGCCAAGCAGTACATCATGCAGTGCGAAGAGCGCCATGGCATCGACGCGGTGGAGGACTTGCTGGACTCTTGCCATGCCCTGATGAACTACGGCGTGGACCGCTACAAGCGACCCTATCCGATCTCCGCCGAAGAGGAACGGCGACGCCAGAAGGATCGAGAGGAACATCTGCAGAAACAGATCAATGACCTATGGCGGACCATTCCCAAAGGCGTCGACAAGTACAACGAGAAGGACAACGCACGCTTTCCGGCCGAGCCCCAGGAAAACATTCTCTACTTCATCGAAAAACATGCGCCGCTGCTGGAGCCCTGGCAACGGGAAATCGTGCGTATCGTGCGCAAGATCGCCCAGTATTTCTATCCGCAGCGCCAGACCCAGGTCATGAACGAAGGGTGGGCGACGTTCTGGCACTACACCTTGATGAACGACCTGTACGACGAGGGCCTGGTCACGGACGGCTTCATGATGGAGTTCCTGACCTCCCATACCAGCGTGGTGTTTCAGCCCGGCTTCGACAGTCCGTATTACAGCGGCATCAATCCCTATGCTCTGGGTTTCGCCATGTATCGGGACATCCGGCGCATGTGCGAAAACCCTACGGAGGAAGATCGCCGCTGGTTCCCGGAAATCGCCGGCTCGGACTGGCTGTCGACGATCAAATTCGCGATGAGCAGCTTCAAGGATGAAAGTTTTATCCTGCAATACCTGTCGCCCAAGGTAATACGCGACCTCAAGCTGTTCAGCATCCTTGACGACGATCAAAAAGATGACCTGCTGGTGGCCGCCATCCATGACGAAGGTGGTTACCGCGTCATCCGGGAAACCCTGGCGGCGCAATACAATCTGGGCAACCGTGAGCCCAACGTGCAGATCTACAGCATCGACCGCCGCGGTGATCGCTCACTGACTCTGCGTCATCAGCAGCACAACCGCAAACCGCTAGGCGAATCAACGGATGAGGTACTCAAGCACCTGCATCGTCTATGGGGGTTCGACATCCATCTGGAAACCCTGCAGGGCGATCAAGTGATGAAAACCCATCATGTGCCGCCACGCACTGAACAAGCCGAAGGAGATTATGGGCGCCTGGATCTGGCCGTCATTCATCTTTGATCACGCTTTCGCCTCCGAACGTCCGACATAAAGGTTTATCCTGTCGGCCCAACGGAGGTTTTTTATGCAGATCTACAAAGTCGGCGGCGCTGTACGCGATCGCCTGCTAGGCATCCCCGTCACCGACGTTGACCGGGTCGTGGTGGGCGCCACTGCCGAGGAGATGCTCGCCAAGGGTTTTCGCCCCGTAGGGGCTGATTTTCCGGTATTTCTTGATCCAAAGACTGGCGAGGAATACGCCCTGGCCCGCACGGAGCGCAAGAACGGCCGAGGTTATGGTGGTTTCGTGTTCCATGCCAGCCCCGAGGTCACGCTCGAAGAAGACCTGGTCCGCAGAGACTTGACGATCAACGCGATGGCCGAGGACGACCACGGCAATCTCACCGATCCCTACCACGGGCAGCGCGATCTGGAAGCACGCTTGCTCCGTCACGTTTCCCCCGCATTCGCCGAAGATCCCCTTAGAGTCTTGCGCGTTGCACGTTTTGCGGCACGCTATGCCCCCCTGGGTTTCAAGGTGGCCGACGAGACGCTCGAGCTGATGCGCCAGCTCAGCGAATCCGGCGAACTGGAGGCATTGACGGCTGAACGCAGCTGGAAGGAAATTTCCAGAGCGCTGATGGAGAGCCAGCCCCAGGTATTTATCCAGGTACTGCGCGACTGCGACGCCCTAAAAATCCTCATGCCCGAAGTGGATGCGCTGTTTGGCGTTCCACAACCCGAAGTCCATCATCCGGAAATCGACACCGGCGCTCACACGCTGAGCGTGCTGGAACAGTCGGCACGGCACAGGCAACCGCTGACCGTGCGCTGGGCTTGCCTGCTGCATGACCTGGGCAAAGGCCTGACACCCGAGCATGAATGGCCGAGACACATCGCCCATGAGCACAAGGGGCTGAAGCTGATCAAAGCGGTCAACGAACGCTTCAAGGCGCCACGCGACTGTCAGGAATTGGCACTGCTGGTTGGCCAATATCACACGCATGGACACCGCGCGCTTGAATTGAAGGCGTCTACGCTGCTGGAACTGTTGCAAAGCTTTGATGTGTACCGCCGTCCCCAGCGCTTCGAGGAGTTCATCATGGCCTGCGAAATGGATGCACGGGGGCGCAAGGGGCTTGAGGAACGGAATTATCCACAGGCTGATTATCTGCGGGGAGCCGCGGCAGCGGCTCGCGCAGTGGCGGTGCAGCCGCTGTTGGAAAAGGGCTTCAAGGGACAGGAACTGGGTGAGGCAATCAAGCGTGAGCGCCTCAGGGCATTGAAGGCCTACAAGGAAGCAGCAGCGAACTAAAGGCGGTCGTGCCAGTTTCCACGTGTTCGCCGGGGGTTCCGCCGCCTCAGAGCAGATCCGGCGGCGTAAGCTGCTGCCCTCGCCATTGGAAAGCCACCGGGGCCAATACCTGGTCGATCTGCGCCTCTTCCCACAACGTGGCAAAGCTTTTGCCCACGCCAGGGTGGATTCGATCCGGCGCGATCAAAGACAAAGGCCACAGGACAAAGGCATTCTTGAGAATTTCGGCACGCGGCAGGATCAAGCCGTCGAAGTTGCCTACCTGCTCGCCATACAACAACACGTCGATGTCCAGCGGCAGGCCCTTGCGGTCCGGTGCATAACGACCGTTGTCGGCCTCGATGAACTTGAGGCGACGGTCCAACTCAATCAGCGACAGGTCAGTGAAGGCCGACAAGACGAAATTGAAAAAAGGCCCACTCTTGATACCCACCGGCTGGCTCTCGAACACGGCCGAACAGCGCATGTCCACCAGGAAACCGGCCAGTGCTTCAAGCCCCGCGCATAGATGGGTTTCGCGCTCGATATTGCTACCAAGCCCGAGGAAAACCTGTGTCAGCGACATCCGCGCTCGATCTCCACGCCCACACCGCTGGCAGCCGGTACGGCGCCAGGCTTGGTCACTTTCAGGCGCAGCCAGGTGATTTCGAACTCATCCATGAGCACCTGGGCCAGTCGTTCGGCAAAGGTCTCGACCAACTGGAACTGCGCCTGCTCGGCGAACGCCTGGATGCGTGACGATACGCTGGCGTAATCGAGCGCCAGGGTCAGGTCGTCGCCCGCAGCGGCCGGACGGTTGTCCCAGGCAAAACTCAGGTCAAGGCGCAGGCACTGTCGGATGCCTCGTTCCCAGTCGTAGGCACCGATTACCGTGTCGACTTCAAGGCCTTCGATAAAAACTCTGTCCAAGCACTCTTCTCCGCAGCACGACAAGGGCGCATTGCGCCGTTAGAATCAGGGCGTCCCCGCCCGGAATGGTTAGCATGTTTTGGTTACTGGCGATCCTCGCCTACCTGCTCGGCTCACTGTCCTTCGCCATTTTGCTCAGCCGCCTGACCGGTCGTCCGGATCCGCGAATGAGTGGCTCGGGTAATGCCGGCGCCACCAACATGCTACGCCTGGCCGGACGAAAACTCGCCATCCTGACCCTGCTCGGTGACCTCTGCAAAGGCCTCTTCCCGGTACTGATCGCCAGCCTTGCAGGACTGTCGTTACAGCAACAGGCCTGGATCGGCGTCTGTGCCGTCATCGGCCATCTGTTCCCATTGTATTTTCGCTTTCGTGGCGGCAAGGGTGTCGCCACCGCCGCTGGAATGCTGCTGGGCCTGTATCCGCCCGCCGCCCTGCTTGCCGTCTGCACCTGGCTGCTGACCTTCTACCTGACCCGCACCAGCTCCCTGGCCGCGCTGATCGCCACACCGCTCACCCTGCCATTACTGGCTTGGCAGGAGCCGGCGGCCCTGCTGCCGATGACAGCGCTCGTCGCGCTGATCGTCTGGCGTCACCGGGGCAATCTACGCGACCTGTTCGCCGGGCGCGAACGGCATTTCTAAACGTCGCTTCACAGCGGCGACAACTGCTCCATTGGCCAACGGGCCTGCACGCTGATCGCCAGGCTCTCCTGCTGGCCCGCTTGCAGGCGCTGGCAGCCGGCAAAGGCAATCATCGCGCCGTTATCCGTGCAGAACTGTGGTCGAGCGTAGTAAACGTCGCCCTTCATGTCGCCGAGCATTTTTTCCAGGGATATCCGCAACGCCTTGTTCGCGCTCACGCCGCCGGCGATAACCAGACGCTTGAGCCCGGCCTGCTTCAACGCGCGCTTGCACTTGATGGTCAAAGTCTCTACCACGGCCTGCTGGAACGCCAGGGAGATGTCGCTACGGGCTTGCTCACTGTCGTCCCCGGCGCTGACACATTGCTGCCAGGTGTTCAGCGCGAAGGTTTTCAAGCCGCTGAAGCTGAAATCCAGACCCGGTCGATCGCACATCGGACGCGGAAAGACGAAACGTCCTTCAACACCCTGGGTTGCCAGCCGTGCGATTTCCGGCCCGCCCGGATAGTTGAGCCCCATCATCTTCGCGGTTTTGTCGAAAGCTTCCCCGGCGGCATCATCGAGCGATTCACCCATGAGCTCGTATTGACCGATCCCATCCACGCGGACCAGCTGGGTATGCCCACCCGACACCAACAAAGCGACGAACGGGAATTGCGGCGGCTGCGGCTCCAGCATCGGCGCCAGCAGATGGCCTTCCATGTGATGCACGCCCAGCGCCGGGATGCCCCAGGCAAAGGCCAGCGCCTGGGCGCAGGAAGCGCCGACCAGCAGCGCGCCCACCAGGCCCGGCCCGGCCGTATAGGCAATGGCATCGATCTCGGTCGGCACACAGTCGGCTTCGGCCAGGACCTGGCGGATCAAGGGCAGCATGCGCTTGACGTGGTCGCGGGACGCAAGCTCGGGCACCACGCCGCCGTAGGCGCGATGCAGGTCGATTTGACTGAACAAAGCGTCAGCCAGCAGGCCGCGCTCACTGTCGTAGAGGGCAACGCCGGTTTCGTCGCAGGATGTTTCTAATCCCAGTACTAGCATGGGTTTGCGCCTTGTAGAGGCTGAATTCGAAGGCGCGCATAATAGTCGCCGCGTTGTGCCCCGACCAGCGGTTTTCGATCAGAGGCTTTGCATTCCGAGCGATGAGGGGTTAACATCCGCAACCCTTAAAAACCGACGTCTTCAAGTGCTCTTTTGCCGCGAGGATGTTGACCCCGGTAATGAATGAAGGTAGCTCTGGATGCCAGCCGTCAAAGTAAAAGAGAACGAACCCTTCGACGTAGCTCTGCGTCGTTTCAAGCGCTCCTGCGAAAAAGCCGGTGTTCTGGCTGAAGTTCGTAGCCGCGAATTCTACGAGAAGCCGACTTCCGAGCGTAAGCGCAAAGCAGCAGCCGCTGTTAAGCGTCACGCCAAGAAAGTTCAGCGCGAACAGCGCCGCGCCGTACGTCTGTACTAATACACAGACGCCCGTCGCAAGCTTCTTGCCAAGCCCGGCCTTCAAGCCGGGCTTATGGCATTTGCGGAACAACGCTTGATGCTTCACCGTCAAAGTCGCAGACGCGACCTAGACAACCCGCTTCACCGCGTCAGACCTGGCTCTTTTGCCAGCGGTGCACGTCTCTTCTGACGAGCCTTCCAAGGCTACTGACGAGCACACCCTGATTCCTCTAACGACGATCAGCCCAAGGCACCTGCCTGCGTGCCCGCCTCATGAGCTATCCGTGGCCAGATCGGCCGTTACCGGATTCAGCGCAACACATTCATACAGTCGAGTACTGATAGTAATTAACGTCAGTGGACAATCGGCAGATACACTTCCGACAGCAATGAAGCAAACGATCCGGTCGAGCCACCTTTTTGCCGTGCCTCGAAACCTGGAATCGATCATGCCTGCTGGTTTCGGATCCCTATTTCGCGCAGTGATGATGAGAACGCCATGGCCGGGCTAATTCCCCAGAGCTTTATTGACGACCTCCTGAACCGCACCGACATCGTCGACGTGGTCAGCTCTCGCCTGCAAATGAAGAAAGCAGGCAAGAACTACACCGCCTGCTGCCCGTTTCACAAAGAGAAAACCCCGTCCTTCAGCGTCAGCCCCGACAAGCAGTTCTATTACTGCTTTGGCTGCGGCGCGGGCGGCAATGCCCTCGGCTTCATCATGGACCACGACAACCTGGACTTCCCCCAGGCAGTCGAAGAACTGGCCAAAGCCGCAGGCATGGAAATTCCACGGGAAGAGAGCGGCCGGCAGCACAAGCCACGCCAACCCACCGATTCGCCGCTTTATCCGCTGCTGACGGCGGCAGCGGATTTTTATCGCCAGGCGCTTAAAAGCCACCCCGCGCGCAAGGCGGCGGTGGACTACCTCAAGGGTCGCGGATTGACTGGCGAGATTGCCCGGGATTTCGGCCTCGGCTTCGCCCCGCCCGGCTGGGACAATCTGTACAAACACCTGAGCAGCGACACGCTCCAGCAGCGCGCCATGATCGACGCAGGCCTGCTCATCGAGAACGCCGAGACAGGCAAGCGCTACGATCGCTTCCGTGACCGAGTGATGTTCCCGATCCGCGATACACGCGGGCGCATCATCGCCTTCGGCGGCCGGGTTCTGGGCGATGACAAGCCCAAGTACCTGAACTCTCCGGAAACCCCGGTTTTCCATAAAGGCCAGGAACTCTATGGCCTTTACGAGGCACGCAAGAACAACCGCAACCTCGACGAGATCATTGTCGTGGAAGGCTACATGGACGTTATCGCCCTGGCCCAGCAAGGCTTGCGCAACGCCGTTGCGACCCTGGGAACGGCCACCAGCGAAGAACACATGAAACGCCTGTTTCGCGTGGTGCCCAGCGTGCTGTTCTGCTTCGATGGCGACCAGGCGGGACGCAACGCCGCCTGGCGCGCATTGGAAGCGACATTGCCATGCCTGCAGGACGGGCGACGTGCACGTTTCCTGTTCCTGCCCGAAGGCGAGGACCCGGATACCCTGGTGCGCTCCGAAGGCACCGACGCATTTCGTGCGCGGATCAACCAGCACGCCCAACCGCTGGCCGATTATTTTTTCCAGCAACTGACCGAAGAAGCCGATCCACGCTCCCTTGAAGGCAAGGCCCACATGGCCACTCTCGCGGCGCCGCTGATCGACAAGGTGCCCGGTGCCAACCTGCGCACCCTCATGCGCCAACGGCTCAGCGAAATCACCGGCCTGAACAACGAAGCGATGAATCAATTGGTGCACAGCGCTCCGCAGGAAGCACCGCCAGCGTATGACCCAGGCATCGATTACGACGCGATGCCGGATTTCGCCGACTATCATCAACCTCAGCAGGATTACGCGCCTCAGCAGGAATGGACGTCGAAAAAAACCGCCGGTGGCGGCAAGAAATGGGACAAGAAACCCTGGGACAAGAACGGCAAGCGGGGCGATCGCGACCAGCCACGTGTCCCGCGCGTGCCGGCCGCCGTCGAACCACCAACACTGGCCGCCCTGCGCACCTTGCTGCATCACCCGCAACTGGCTGAGAAGGTCGAGGACGCAGGACATTTTGCCGCCGAGGACCACAGCAATACACAATTGCTGGTCGCACTCCTTGAAGCCGTGCAGAAGAACCCCAAGCTAAACTCATTCCAGTTGATCGCTCGGTGGCATGGCACCGAGCAGGGGCGCCTCTTGAAGGCGCTGGCCGAGAAGGAATGGCTGATAGAGGGAGACAACCTTGAACAACAGTTTTTCGACACCATTACTAGCTTGTCCGCCCGCCAACGCGAGCGAAACCTGGAACAACTTCTGCGCAAAGCTCGCCAGAGCGAGTTGACCAGCGAAGAGAAAAACCAATTGCGGGATTTACTCAGCCGCAATGTTTGCGCATCAAACCCGACCTCAACTGGCGCGTGAGGTCACAGCTCAGGTATAATCCTCGGCTTGTTTTTTGCCCGCCAAGACCTTCAGTGGATAGGGTGTTATGTCCGGAAAAGCGCAACAGCAGTCTCGTATCAAAGAGTTGATCCTATTGGGTCGTGAGCAGGGCTACCTGACTTACGCGGAGGTCAACGACCACCTGCCGGAGGATATTTCAGATCCGGAACAGGTGGAAGACATCATCCGCATGATCAATGACATGGGGATCAACGTATTCGAGGTTGCTCCAGATAAGGATGCCCTTATGCTGGCCGACGCCGATACCGACGAGGCGGCCGCTGAAGAAGCGGCCGCAGCGTTGGCGGCGGTCGAGACCGACATTGGTCGCACCACGGACCCCGTGCGCATGTATATGCGTGAAATGGGTACGGTAGAGCTCCTCACGCGTGAAGGCGAAATCGAAATCGCCAAGCGTATTGAAGAAGGCATCCGTGAAGTGATGGGCGCGATCGCGCACTTCCCTGGCACGGTCGACCATATTCTCTCCGAGTACACCCGCGTTACCACCGAAGGTGGCCGCCTGTCCGACGTCCTGAGCGGCTACATCGACCCGGACGACGGCATCGCGCCGCCTGCCGCTGAAGTGCCGCCGCCGATCGACGCGAAAGCCGCCAAGGCTGACGACGATACCGATGACGAAGACGCCGAAGCGAGCGACGACGAAGAAGAGGCCGAAAGCGGTCCCGATCCGGTCATCGCTGCCCAGCGCTTCGGTGCCGTGGCCGACCAGATGGAGATCACCCGCAAGGCCCTGAAAAAGCATGGTCGCAACAACAAGCAGGCAATCGCCGAGCTGTTGGCGCTGGCCGAGCTGTTCATGCCGATCAAGCTTGTACCCAAGCAGTTCGAGGGCTTGGTAGAGCGTGTTCGCAGTGCCTTGGATCGCCTGCGTCAGCAAGAGCGCGCGATCATGCAATTGTGCGTTCGTGATGCGCGCATGCCCCGTGCAGACTTCCTGCGCCAGTTCCCTGGTCACGAAGTCGACGAAAGCTGGACCGATGCACTGGCCAAGGGCAAGAGCAAATACGCCGAAGCCATTGCCCGCCTGCAACCGGACATCATTCGTTGCCAGCAGAAGCTAAGCGCGCTGGAGACCGAGACCGGCCTGAGCATCGCTGAAATCAAGGACATCAACCGTCGCATGTCGATCGGCGAAGCCAAGGCCCGCCGCGCGAAGAAAGAGATGGTCGAAGCGAACTTGCGTCTGGTGATCTCCATCGCCAAGAAGTACACCAACCGTGGCCTGCAATTCCTCGACCTGATCCAGGAAGGCAACATCGGCCTGATGAAAGCGGTGGACAAGTTCGAATACCGTCGCGGCTACAAGTTCTCGACTTATGCTACCTGGTGGATCCGTCAGGCGATCACTCGCTCGATCGCCGACCAGGCCCGCACCATCCGTATCCCGGTGCACATGATCGAGACGATCAACAAGCTCAACCGTATTTCCCGGCAGATGTTGCAGGAGATGGGTCGCGAACCGACCCCGGAAGAGCTGGGCGAACGCATGGAAATGCCTGAGGACAAGATCCGCAAGGTACTGAAGATCGCCAAAGAGCCGATCTCCATGGAAACCCCGATCGGCGATGATGAAGACTCCCATCTGGGTGACTTCATCGAAGACTCCACCATGCAGTCGCCGATCGATGTCGCCACCGTTGAGAGCCTCAAGGAAGCGACTCGCGAAGTACTTTCCGGCCTCACGGCCCGTGAAGCCAAGGTTCTTCGCATGCGTTTCGGCATCGACATGAATACCGACCACACCCTCGAGGAAGTCGGTAAGCAGTTCGATGTGACCCGTGAGCGGATTCGTCAGATCGAAGCCAAGGCGTTGCGCAAACTGCGCCACCCGACGCGAAGCGAGCATCTACGCTCCTTCCTCGACGAGTGACCTTCAAAACCCCCGGCCCTGCCGGGGGTTTTGCTATGCGCAGATAAAACGCTTTCGTTGCCACCCCCGCCCTTTTGCCCGTCTACACTCGAAACATCCTCCCCAAGCCAAGACGAGACCGTGATGCCCAGACTGACGGCCGTGCTTTTGCTGTCACTGATGACCTGGACCGCGACGGCCGGCGCGTTGACGCTCACCGACGAAGAGCGCCGCTGGCTCAAGGACCACCCCGACCTGCGCCTGGGTGTCGATGCCTCATGGCCGCCGTTCGAATTCCGCGACGATCAGGGGCGCTACCAAGGCCTGGCCGCCGATTACGTCGATATCATTCGCCAGCGATTGGCGATTACATTGACGCCCATCGAGCCAGTGAGCTGGACCGTGGTGCTGGAGCAGGTCGCACAGGGCAAAATCGATCTTTTGCCGGGCATCATGTCCACCCCCGAACGCCAGAATTATCTGGCTTTTACCCGTCCCTACCTGGATTTCCCGATTGTCATCCTCGCCCATCACGGTGGCGCCCAACCGCGCAGGCTGGAGGACTTGTACGGCTTGAAGATCGCCGTGGTGGAAAACTATGCCCCCCACGAGTTGTTGCGCAATCACCATCCCGACCTGAATCTGGTTGCCCTGCCCAACGTCAGCTCGGCCTTGCAGGCGCTGGCGACGGATCAGGTGGATGCCGTGGTGGGTGACCTTGCTTCCAGCGTCTGGAGCCTGCGCCAGCTCAAGCTTGATGGGCTTTATGTAAGCGGGGAAACGCCTTACCGGTATCAATTGGCGATGGCCGTCCCCCAGGAAAACAAGATTCTCGTGGGCATTCTGGACAAAGTGATGGCTGACATGACGTCCGCCGAGATCAGCGAGATCCAGGAAAAGTGGATCGGCAATGTGCGCGATTATCGTCAACTCTGGTCAGATCTGCTGCTTTACGGCCTGCCAGGAATGCTTCTGCTGGGCGGCATCCTGGCCGTGGTGATTCGCATCAATCGTCGCCTCAGCTCGGAAATAGCCCGGCGAGTCGATCTTGAACAGGAACTGCGCAGCAGCGAATACCATTATCGGGGATTGGTCGAGAGCCTTTCGGCCATCGCATGGGAAGCGAGGGTCAGCGATTTCACCTACAGCTACGTGTCGCCCCACGCCGAAGAGCTGCTCGGCTACCCTCTCGCCCATTGGCTCATTCCTGGCTTCTGGCGCAACATCATCCACCCGGCAGACCTCATACGCGCCCAGACTTATTGCGACCACGAAGTGCTTGCCGGCCGCGATCACTGCGTCGATTACCGGGTCATCACTGCTGATGGTCGCTGCCTCTGGGTCAGGGATATCGTCAGCCTCATCCAGCACGGCCACGAGCCGCTGATGCGTGGCTTGATGATCGACATCAGTGAAGCCAAGCACACCGAGGAAGCGTTACGTCTTTCCGAACAAAAATTCGCCTCGGTGTTTCGCCAGTGCCCCGACATCCTGGTGATTGCGCGCCTGCAGGACGGCTGCCTGCTGGAAGTGAACAAAGCTTTCGAGGAACAGATCGGCATCAGTGCCGACCAGGTGATTGGCAAAAACACTACCGACCTGGACATCTGGGGCATCCAAGGCGTCGGGCCAAGCCTGTTGCAGCGTTTGCAGGCCGGCAGCATCCGCAACCTCGAAATGCCCTTTCGACGCAGCAACGGCCAGGTGTTTACCGGCCTGATCTCGGCCGAACCCTTCGATCTCGACACCACCCCCGCCCTGGTGGTGGTCGTGCGCGACATCAGCCAACTCAAGGAAACCCAACAACAACTGCAGACCTCCGAAGAAAAGTTCGCCAAGGCTTTTCATGCCTCGCCCGACGGCCTGTTGCTGTCCCGGCAAAGCGACGGCCTGCTGATAGAAGTCAACGAGGGCTTCAGTCGCATCACCGGTTTCAACAGCGCCCTGTCGGTGGATCGCTCCACGCTGGACCTCGGCATCTGGGTCAACCTCAACGAACGCAAACAGATGCTCGACCTGCTGCAACGGGACGGTTTCGTCAAGGATTTCAGCTGCCATATCCGCCGCAACGATGGGCAGATCCGGCTCTGCGAGGTGTCCAGCCGTCCCCTGCCCATCGGCAATGAAGACTGCATGCTGACCATCGCCCGGGACATCACTGAGCGCCACTTCATGCAGGAAAAACTGCAACAGGCAGCCACCGTGTTCGAAAGCACCGCCGAGGGCGTCTTGATCACCGACACGCAACAGCACATCAACGCCGTCAACCGCGCCTTCACCGAAATCACCGGCTATAGCGAAAGCGAAGCATTGGGCCACACCCCCCGCTTACTGGCCTCCGGCCTACATGACAGTGCCTTCTATGCGGCAATGTGGCATCAGCTAACGGCGGAGGGTCATTGGCAAGGAGAGATTTCCAACCGACGTAAAAACGGGGAACTGTACCCCAGCTGGCTAACCATCAGCGCCGTTCGCAACCGGGGCCATCAAATCACTCACTTCGTTGCGGTTTTTGCCGATATTTCAAGCCTCAAGCACGCCCAGGCCCGACTCGATTACCAGGCACACCACGACCCGCTCACCGGCCTTCCGAATCGCACCTTGTTCGAAAGCCGCTTGCTGACCGCCCTGAACAGCCAGCAGGAAAACGGGGGACAAGGCGCAGTGTTGTTCCTTGATCTGGACCGTTTCAAACACATCAACGACAGCCTCGGGCACCCGGTCGGTGACCTGCTGCTAAAGGGCATCGCCGTACGGCTGCGCGAGCAGCTACGGGACATCGACACAGTGGCGCGCCTGGGAGGCGACGAGTTCATCATCCTGCTGCCTGGCCTGCAACAGCCCAGCGACGCCGAGCACATCGCCCAAAAACTCCTGAACTGTTTTGGCGCGCCTTTCCAGGCAGGTGAACACGAGTTTTTCATCAGCGCCAGCATTGGTACCAGCCTGTATCCTCAGGATGGCTGCGACGTGGCCACGCTGGTCAAGAATGCCGACGCGGCGATGTACCGATCCAAAGCCAAGGGGCGCAACCGGGTAGAAAGCTACACCCGCGACCTCACGGCCCAAGCCAGCGAGCGCGTGGCGCTGGAACACGAACTGCGACGGGCGATCGAGCGCAACGAGTTGTCGTTGTCTTTCCAGCCAAAAATCAGCCTGGTCGACAACAGCCTGGTGGGCGCCGAGGCACTGATTCGCTGGACCCATCCGACGTTCGGCGACGTGCCCCCGGAACACTTCATCCCACTGGCCGAAGAAAACGGGATGATCCTGCAGATCGGCGACTGGGTGCTTGAGACCGCCTGCCGACAGCTTTGCGAATGGAATTGCACTCACGAAAGCCTCGGCCCGCTGTCAGTGAACCTGGCTGGCGTCCAACTGCGCCAACCCAACCTGCTGGGTCGTATCGAACAACTCTTGCGGGAAAACCATCTCGAACCGGGCTTATTGCAACTGGAGATTACCGAAAACTTCATCATGAGCCAGGCCGAAGAAGCCCTGGCAGTGTTGCACCAGTTGAAAAAACTCGGTGTGCAACTGGCCATCGACGACTTCGGCACCGGCTATTCCTCACTCAGCTACCTCAAGCGCCTGCCGCTGGATATCCTCAAGATCGACCAATCCTTCGTCCGCGGCCTGCCCGATGACCCCCACGACGCGGCCATCGTACGGGCAATTATCGCCCTGGGTCGCAGCATGCAATTCACCATCATCGCCGAAGGCGTCGAAACCCTGGCCCAACAACAATTCCTCGCCGAGGAGGGCTGCGAACAGATCCAGGGCTACATTGTCAGCCTGCCCCTGTGCGCCGAAGAGTTTGCCGCAACGTTTCTGCGTGTAACCGTATCGGATTTTTCGGATAGCACAGCCGAGAAACCGTCGCTATAATCCGCGGCCTACTGAGGGCCCATAGCTCAGTTGGTTAGAGCAGAGGACTCATAATCCTTTGGTCCACGGTTCGAGTCCGTGTGGGCCCACCAACTCCAAAGCCGCGCGTTGCGCGGCTTTTGCTTTTCCTGACGGTCATCATCTTGACTTGTCGGGGCCAGAAAAAAGCGTACAACCATCAATCGCAAGCACTACGTCACGGTCATCATTTCACCCGCGCGACAACCCTTACGTGTCACGCTGATTTTTCGGTACTGAGCAGCCGCTGGAGCTTTGCGCTCCAGCAGTTCCAGGCAGGTTTCAGGCTCGTCGAGGGGCAGCGTCTTCAATTCCTCCACCTCGATTTCCCACCACCGACTCGCCAACAGGCGCTCGATAACATCAGGAGCGTGCCTGAACCGCACTACCTTGGCCGGGACGCCCGCTACGATTGCGTAGGCCGGCACATCCCCGGCCACGACTGCCCGGGTTGCAATCACCGCGCCCGTGCCGACGTTGACGCCCTCCATGACCATGGCATGGCTGCCCACCCAGACGTCGTGGCCAATCGTGGCCATTTGGGTCCTGGCACGGTAACTCAGCGGGGAAGCCGTGTATTGGAAAGGATGAGAGCTGAGCCAATCGATGGGATGCGTGTGCTTTTCCTGGCCTATCACCACGCCAGTGCCCATTGAGCAAAAGCGACCGATCGATGCCACCAGGGATAGATGGCTGCCACTGCGGATATAAGTGTGGGCGCCGATCGCGAGACGCGGCGAGTCAATGTCGACGTGCCCAAGGGCAACGCCCTCTTCCAGGGTCAGCTCTGTCCTCCTGCTCAGCGATTGGAGGCCGCCAGCAAGCTTGCACCGGTGTCTCTTGACCCAACGCTTCCAGTAAAAATCTTTTAACGATCCCATCTTGTTTCCCAAGACTGCAAAGCAGTTCATAGCGGAACGCAATTGCAGCAGAGATACCGGGCCGTGTATGTCAGGCCATTCTGAAAATCCTCATGAAGCCGGTTAGCCTCGACCCGTCGTTTTTTTTCAGTGCGGCTCACTTACAATTGCAAACCCCGGCCTTCGAGAGACCTCCATCATCGCCACTCCCAGCCTGTCCCGCCTGTTCCTCGAACTCTTCTGGCAACTCGCCATCCTCGTGGTGCCAGCCTTTTTCGTTACCGTTCTGCCCCCGCCGCTGGCCTTGCTGGCAGTGATTTTCCTAGGGTCGCTGATGGGCCTCGCCGCGCGCCTGGGCGCTCTGACGATGGGCCGGGGCATCGCGCGGCTGACGGTGGGTGCCATATTTGGCCTGGGCTTCAGCCTGGGCCGGGCGCTGCCGGAGTGGTGGGGCATTCTCGTGGCGATCATCGCCATCATTGTCGGGCTCGCCTGTGTCAGCAAATTGGAGCGGCGCCTTGGGTTGGCACCGGTTTCCACCAAGGGGCCAAGCGCCTGGGGCGGTAACGAGCCGCTTCTGACCCCGGAAGGCGAGCCAATCCGGGTCTTCAACCACAGTGAAATCGCCATGGGCGGTCCTGTGTATTGCGATTACTTGTTTCCAGACGGCGTACTTTTGCAAGGGATCGGCTCTTCGGCGGTGTTTTCCAGCGAAGGGCGCTATTTTGCCGCGCCGGTGCCGTCACGGCAGGACTGGGGACTGGTCATTCTCGACCGCCAGCAGCGCACCTTATACCGCTGCGCCGAAAGCGAATTTTGGGAGCTGGACGCTTTTGATTCTGATCAACTGAGCGGCCGCTACAGCCCATTGGTCGATAACGGCGTCCGTCAGGTTCGCCTGGAAAAGCTGCTACAAACCGCAGAGGCAGTCGACCTGATTCCCGTCGCGGATCTTTGGCTGGAGCCTGGCTGGCACCCGGACAATCTCCAGCCTACCTTCGAACGTCCGTCCGCTGATGGTCGACAATGCCTGGCTGGCAACATCATCTTGCCGGCTACGCTGCGCGATTTGGACCGACCCCTGGAGCCACTGTATTCGCCGCGCTATGCCGTCAGCATCAATGGGCAGCCGTCCGGGCTCTTGATGACCGCCGATGCGCCATTGGTGTGGAGCACCGATCACCGCGCCCTGGTGTGCCTGGCCGGGGAACAGGCCAACGAGGCGCAAGGCGAACGGTATTGGTCGTGGCAAGTGGAGAAAGGCTGGCGCGACCTGCCCTTGCCTTGGATCAAGAGCACCACCGAACCGTCTTTTTATTGGCATGACTTGCTGAAGCTCGATGCAGGCCAAGTGCATATCGACGCTTACCTCGACTATCCACGACCGGGTTCCGGCCAGTATGGCTACCGCTTGGACAGCATCCACAGCGATACCGAGACCCAGACGGGCCACGACATTCAGGGTCGGGTGCAGGTGGGCGAGTTCAAGCTGACGCGCATGGCCATCGTCATGCCATTGGACAGCCCGGGCCGCCGGGGCGATTCGCACATCGAGACACAAGCGCTGCTGGGCGGCACAAACGCGCGCCTGAGCTGGCAGGGTGACAATCGCGAAGGGCTTGGTGCCTATCGCTGCCAGATCGGTGACTGGATCCTGCCGGAACGCTGGCTGCTGGATCATCGCGCCTCGGATTGTGGTCGCTACCTGGCGCTGCTGCCTTTTGGAGGGGCAACGACCGTTGCCACCCATGCAGTGGTGGCCGACGTGCAAGAGCGGCGCCTGCTGAAAGGGCCCGCCATGTGGGTAGAACGGATCCTCGACTTTCGCGATGGTCGGTTGAGTCTGGCGGTGGTCGTAGGTCGTCTCGACAATGATCTGCAGAGCAGCCCGCTCCGGCGCTTCAATGTCGCGGCGCCAGAGGTCGGCAGCGACGCGTTTTTCTGTCGCCCCAACGAGCAATCCCGGCCGTTCTACGACACGGTGCAGTTGCAGCCCACAGACTCGCAACTAAACGTCATCCCCCCGTGGCGCTTGGTGGATCGGCCGCAGGCGGCGACTGCCGATGGCGATTTCATCCAGCCCGCGCCGACTCATCGGGACGCCGCCTGGCTGTTCGGCAGCGAGACCGAATATGCCGACAGCTGGGTGCGCGCCGGTACGCCGCGGCTTGGCGGTTATCTGCTGACGGCTTCAGGCTGCGCCTTGGTCGATCTGGCCCCTTCGATGATCTGGTCCTCGGATGGCCGCTACCTGGCCCTGACCCGCATGGCAACTGACGTGGCGCAGCTGTGCGGAAGTTATCGGGGCTGGCAACTGATGCTTCTCGATGTCCAGGCGCACACGCTGCGGATTCATCCGCGATGGCTGGGCAATCGGCCCGAGTTCGAAGGCTTCGATGAAGAAAAGCTGCGGGTCCGGTGTTTCGAACGCGACTGGGAAACCGAAGACGATGAGGATCGAGGCGCGGCGCAGTCGTTTACGCTCGACGATTTGCTGCTGCTGCCCGCGGAACAACTGATCGGCGAGGACGGCCTCTGGCTCAGGCCTTCGCAAGCGCACCTCGCCCCAGCCTGGCAAGCGCTGGCCTTGCCTGCCATCAGCTACTTCGAACGCCGGAGCCTGTAACATGCCCGCCAATGATGCCTGCGCCGGAGCTGACCTTGACTGATACCCGCCCTCCCGTCCTCGACGAAATTGATCGCCAGCTGATCGCGGCGCTGCAAATCAACGCCCGGGAAAGCGTCGCCGTGCTTGCCCGGCAGTTGGGCATCGCCCGCACGACCGTGACCTCGCGTCTGGCTCGACTGGAAAAATCCAAGATCATCACCGGATACGGCGTGCGTCTGGGGCAGCGAGTGATCGATGGCGGTTTGCAGGCTTACGTCGGCATAAAGGTCCAGCCACGCTCGGGGAAAGACGTATTGCGGCGCTTGAGTGCGATGGCCCAGGTCCAGCAGTTGTGCGCGGTGAGCGGCGAGTTCGATTACGTGGCCTGGCTGCGCACCGACTCGCCGGAACAGCTGGATCAACTGCTGGACCAGATCGGCAGCGTGGACGGGGTGGAGAAAACCACCACTTCGATCATTCTCAGCAGCAAGATCGACCGGGGGCAGCCCGTCTAGAACCTGCCCAAAATCCTGGGGCAGCGAGCCTGCTCGCGATGGCGGCGGATCAGTCAACATTTGCACGGGCTGACGGCCCGCTATCGCGAGCAGGCTCGCTCCTACAAGAGCTGGCTTCGTCATTAAGCCTATTTAGCCAGTGAAAATGACGGCTATACGTACAAAACGACGACACATTGCGTCTTATTAACGTGTTTCATGCTCTCTAGAATGGCTGGCATCTTTCCTATACTCAGACGCGAACACCGCGCCGAGTCGCCTCCCAAGGTCAGCCATGAACAAGAACAATCGCCACCCTGCCAACGGCAAGAAACCCATCACCATTTTCGGCCCGGACTTTCCCTTCGCCTTTGACGACTGGATCGAACACCCAGCCGGCCTGGGCATGATCCCGAAGCACAATCACGGCGCCGAGGTAGCGATTGTCGGAGCCGGGATCGCCGGCCTGGTGGCGGCTTACGAGCTGATGAAAATGGGCCTCAAACCGGTGGTGTACGAGGCGTCGAAGCTGGGCGGACGCCTGCGCTCCCAAGCGTTCAACGGCGCCGAAGGTATCGTCGCCGAACTCGGCGGCATGCGTTTCCCAGTGTCGTCCACGGCGTTCTACCACTACGTCGACAAGCTGGGCCTGGAGACAAAACCCTTTCCCAACCCGTTGACGTCGGCCTCGGGCAGCACGGTCATCGACCTTGAAGGACAGACCTATTACGCAGAAAGCATGGCTGACCTTCCGGCGTTATTCCAAGAAGTGGCCGACGCCTGGGCCGACGCATTGGAGGCTGGCTCGCGCTTCGGCGATATCCAGCAAGCGATCCGCGACCGCGACGTCCCGCGTCTCAAGGAGCTGTGGAACACCCTGGTGCCGCTGTGGGATGACCGCACCTTCTACGACTTTGTCGCTACGTCCAAGGCCTTCGCCAAGCTCTCGTTCCAGCATCGCGAAGTGTTCGGCCAGGTTGGTTTCGGCACTGGCGGCTGGGACTCGGACTTTCCCAACTCGATGCTCGAAATCTTTCGCGTGGTGATGACCAACTGCGACGATCATCAGCACCTGGTGGTCGGCGGCGTCGAGCAGGTCCCCCACGGAATCTGGAAACACGTGCCAGAGCGCTGCGTGCATTGGCCGGAAGGCACCAGCTTGAATTCGTTGCACCTGGGCGCGCCTCGCAGCGGCGTGAAGCGCATTGCCCGTGCCGATAACGACCGCTTCACCGTGACCGACGTCTGGGGTGACACCCGGGAATACGCCGCCGTGCTGGTGACGTGCCAGACTTGGCTGCTGACCACCCAGATCGAATGTGAAGAAGCGCTGTTCTCGCAAAAAATGTGGATGGCCCTGGACCGCACCCGCTACATGCAAGCATCGAAGACATTCGTGATGGTCGACCGGCCCTTCTGGAAGGACAAGGACCCGCAGACCGGCCGCGACTTGATGAGCATGACCCTCACCGACCGGCTGACTCGCGGCACTTACCTGTTCGACAACGGCGACGACAAGCCAGGCGTTATCTGCCTGTCCTACTCATGGATGAGCGATGCGTTGAAAATGCTGCCGTATCCCGTGGAAAAACGCGTGAGACTGGCGCTTGATGCGCTGAAAAAAATCTATCCGAACGTCGACATCGCCGCGCGGATCATTGGCGATCCGATCACAGTTTCCTGGGAAGCCGACCCCTATTTCCTCGGTGCATTCAAAGGCGCCCTGCCGGGCCACTACCGATACAACCAACGCATGTATGCACACTTCATGCAAGACGACATGCCGGCTGAACAAAAAGGGATCTTTATCGCCGGTGATGACGTCTCATGGACACCCGCCTGGGTAGAAGGCGCGGTCCAGACCTCGCTCAATGCCGTGTGGGGGATCATGAAACATTTCGGCGGTGAAACTCACCCCGAGAACCCGGGGCCAGGCGATGTGTTCGACGAGATCGGTCCGATCGCCTTGCCCGAATAAGGAGTTGTCGATGCGCGTAGCCCTTTACCAATGCCCACCGCTGCCCATGGAACCGGCCGGCAACCTGCAGCGACTGCACCAGGTCGCGCTGGAAGCCAGGGGTGCCGATGTGCTGGTGTTGCCGGAGATGTTCTTGACTGGCTACAACATTGGGGTCGATGCGGTGAATGTACTGGCCGAGGTCTACAACGGCGAATGGGCGCAGCAAATCGGCCGCATCGCCAAGGCGGCCGGCCTGGCCATTCTCTATGGTTACCCGGAGCGCAGCGAAGATGGGCAGATCTACAATTCGGTCCAATTGATCGACGCCCACGGCGAGCGCCTGGCCAATTATCGCAAGAGTCATTTGTTCGGCGACCTCGACCGCACAATGTTCAGCGCGGGCGATTCAGCGTTGCCGATCGTGGAGCTCAACGGTTGGAAGCTCGGCTTCCTGATCTGCTATGACCTGGAGTTTCCAGAAAATGCCCGGCGCCTGGCGCTGGCCGGCGCCGAGCTTATCCTGGTACCCACCGCCAACATGCATCCGTACGAGTTCATCGCCGACGTCACCGTGCGCGCCCGGGCCATCGAGAACCAGTGTTTCGTGGCCTATGCCAACTATTGCGGCCACGAAGGTGAGTTGCAGTATTGCGGTCAGAGCAGCATTGCCGCCCCGAACGGCAGCCGCCCGGCGTTGGCGGGGCTGGACGAAGCGTTGATCGTGGGTGAGCTGGATCGACAATTGATGGAGCAATCGCGGGCAGCCTACAACTACCTGCACGATCGGCGTGCGGCGCTGTACGGCGACTTGCATAAACACTGATCCGGGCTAATCCGCTAGCATGAGCACATCCCAGTCCTGGAAGCGCTCATGCCGGCCCCCGATTCCCTCCGCCCCCATACCGAAACCCTGTCCAACGGCCTGAAATTGACGTTGCGTCATGCTCCTGGCCTCAAGCGCAGCGCTGCGGTGTTGCGCGTGGCCGCCGGTAGCCATGATGCGCCCAAGGCCTGGCCGGGGCTGGCGCACTTTCTTGAACATCTTTTCTTCCTGGGAACGGAGCGTTTTCCCACTGGGCAGAACCTGATGGCCTACGTGCGGGACCACGGCGGGCAGGTCAACGCGCGTACCAGTGAACGCACCACGGAGTTTATTCTGGAGCTGCCACCTGCCGCCCTGCCCGGTGGGCTTGAGCGGTTGGCGGACATGCTGGCCCATCCGCGTCTGGATGAGACCGACCAGTTGCGAGAGCGGGAAGTGCTGCACGCAGAGTTTATTGCCTGGTCCCAGGATGCGGCGGCCCAGCGGCAGGTTGCCTTGTATGAAGGACTGTCGAAGGATCACCCACTGCGCGGCTTTCATGCGGGCAATCGCGACAGCCTCGCCGTACCACAGCCAGAATTCCAGAGCGCGCTGCGCGATTTCTATCAGCGTTTCTATCAGAGCGGCCAGATGACCTTGAGCCTGGCCGGCCCGCAACGCATCGGGACCCTGGAGGCGCTGGCCACTCAGTTCGGTGAAAGCCTGCCAACCGGCAGGACGCAGGTCAGGCAGCCACCGCCGAGGCTCATGGCAGCAACCGAGACCGGGTACCAGCAGGCCCGGCAAGATTCGCTCGACGTACTGTTCGCCTTCGAAAGCTTGCCTGCCGCCTCGCCCCAAGCCTTGGATTTCCTCTGCCACTGGCTCAACGCCCCTAAACCGGGCGGGTTGCTTGCAACGTTGCGCCAACGCGGTCTGGCTGACAGCCTCAAAGCCGTGCCCCTGTATGAATTTTCTGGTCAGGCACTGCTTCACATCGAGTTCAAGCACGACCGCGACCAGGTGCCGACTGATATCCAACCGCTGCTGCGCGATTGGCTGGGTTTTTTTGCCGCTCAGGATGACTGGGCATCACTTCGCCAGGCGTTCACTGCGCTACGCCAACGCCAACTGGAGACGGCAACAGCCTTGCAACTGGCTCGTTGGGACAGCGAAGGACTCCAAGGCCCTTTGTCGGAAAACGACCTGATGCGCCTCAGGGAAATCCTCAAGCAATTACACGCCGTCGATCAGCCCGTCGAACCGTGGCAATTGCCCTCGCCCAACCCGTTTCTGCAAAGCATCAACGAACCACCCCGCGCCGGATTGATTCGCGGCCAAACCAGTGCCCACCGCGGCCTACGAACATTCGCACAAGACCGCAGCCGGGGCCGGCGCGAACGCTCGCCCATGCAGTTCAGCCAGGCATTGCCGGATACCTCGCCGGAAGGCGCGGTGTACCTGCGCTGGCTATTGGCGGCCCCCGTATCGCCCGGCCACCAACGCAGGCTCGATCGGCAATTGGCGGATCTGCGCGAAGACGCCCGCCAGGCCGGCGTGGACATTACCTTCGAGACTCATGACGAACAATGCCTGCTGAAACTGACCGGCTTACAGGCACCGATGCCGCGAGTACTTGAACACCTGCTGGTGGAACTGGGCCAGCCGCTGCCGCCAGTCCCGGCCAATAGCGAGCCTCCCTTGATACCGATCCGACAGCTGTTGCGTGAATTGCCGGAGCTCTTGCGGCAACCCCCACGATCGCCATCATCGTCCGACAGCGATCAGAGCGTCTGGACGAACGCCCGATGGGACGGCTTGGCCGTCGGTCTGGCGGCGGCCACTCAAGTGGCGCTGGGCCCCGTTCTGGCGCGAATCCCTGGGATCGCCCGAGAAGAAGTGGTGTCGACGCTCGTGGCTGCTCCGGGACGCACCTGGCACACGCTCGAAACTCCAGGAGACGACCACGCCGTACTGATGTTCTGCCCCACGGCAACCCAGGACATTTGCGACGAGGCTGCGTGGCGTTTGCTCGCCCATCTGAGCCAAACCCCGTACTACCAACGCCTGCGAGTGGACCTGCAACTGGGCTATGCGGTGTTCAGTGGTTTGAAGCAGATCGACGGACGCACCGGCCTGCTACTGGGCGCCCAATCACCCGGTGCCTCGGCAGCGCAGTTGGCTGAACATATGGAGCAGTTCCTGGAAACCTTGCCTGAGTTGATCCAGCAGCTAGACGACTCGACCCTGACCAGCCAGCAACAGGCCTTGGCCAGCCAGCTTCAAAGCGCGGCGATGCCCATCGCCCAGGCAGCCGAACTGCTCTGGCAGGGCAAACTGGCCGGTCGTCCAACGGACTACCTGCAACGGTTACCCGACGTCATAACATCGATGACACGCGGACAACTGGTCGACGCCGCGCACCGTTTGAAAGAAGCCCTCGGCGGTCGTTCCTGCCTGAGCAACGCGCCGTGCCCGGGAACGCCCTGGCGCGCGGTGCAATGATCGTTACCGGCCATGCAACGAGCTTTCTCAAAGAATCGCGGCGAAGGAATTTGTCAGATTTAGTAACATAGCCGCCTAAGCATCTGAACATCTCCGAGCGGAGGTGGACTATATGTATAGGTTCCACCCGTACCATCTAACCGAAGTATCCCAACCAAAGGAGTATTCCCATGTCCTGGTCCAAACCCGCATATATCGATCTGCGTATCGGCTTCGAAGTCACCATGTACTTCGCCAGCCGTTGATTGCTGCAGGCGGTAGTACGCAACACCACGCCTCGGTCATCCGGGGCGTTTTTATTTTCGGTTTGCAGATGGAGCGACCATGTTCGTCCAGATTCTAGGCTCCGCCGCGGGCGGCGGTTTTCCCCAGTGGAACTGCAACTGCGCCAATTGCGCAGGTTTTCGCAACGGCAGCCTGCGGGCCCAGGCGCGTACCCAGTCGTCCATCGCGATTTCCGACGACGGCGTGAGCTGGGTGCTGTGCAACGCCTCGCCGGACATTCGCGCCCAGCTCCAGGGATTTGCCCCGATGCAGCCTGGCCGGGCCCTGCGGGACACCGGTATCGGCGCAATCATTCTGATGGACAGCCAGATCGACCACACCACCGGCCTGCTCAGCCTGCGCGAAGGTTGCCCGCACCAGGTCTGGTGCACCGACATGGTCCATGAAGACCTGAGCACGGGTTTCCCACTGTTCAACATGCTCACCCACTGGAACGGCGGCCTGAGCTGGAACCGCATCCAACTCGATCAGAGTTTCACTATTGCCGCTTGCCCAAGCCTGCGCTTTACCCCACTGCCACTTCGCAGCGCCGCCCCGCCCTATTCCCCGCACCGCTTCGACCCGCACCCGGGCGATAACATCGGGCTGATCGTCGAAGACCTGCGCACCGGCGGCAAGCTGTTCTATGCACCGGGCCTGGGCAAGGTCGACGGTCCGCTGCTGGACATCATGGCCGGCAGCGACTGCCTGTTGGTGGACGGCACGATGTGGGACGACGATGAGATGCAGCGCCGTGGCGTCGGCACCCGCACCGGTCGGGAAATGGGCCACCTGGCGCAGAACGGTCCCGGCGGCATGCTCGAAGTGCTGGAGCAACTGCCCGAGCAACGCAAGGTCCTTATTCATATCAACAACACCAACCCGATACTCGACGAGGATTCACCCGAGCGGGCCGAGCTGGTGCGACGCAATGTCGAAGTCGCCTACGACGGCATGAGCATCGAACTGTAGGAGGCCCCGAAATGACTGACACGCCATTGACCACCGCAGAATTTGAAGCAGCCTTGCGCGCCAAGGGCGCCTTCTACCATATCCATCACCCGTACCACGTGGCGATGTACGAAGGCCGAGCCACCCGCGAGCAGATCCAGGGTTGGGTCGCGAACCGCTTCTATTACCAAGTGAACATTCCGCTCAAGGACGCCGCGATCCTGGCCAACTGCCCGGATCGGGAGATCCGCCGCGAGTGGATCCAGCGTTTGCTTGACCATGACGGCGCCCCTGGCGAAGACGGCGGCATCGAAGCCTGGCTACGGCTGGGCCAAGCGGTGGGCCTCGATCCCGATCAATTGCGTTCCCAGGAACTGGTGCTGCCAGGTGTGCGCTTCGCCGTAGACGCCTACGTCAACTTCGCCCGCCGCGCCTCCTGGCAGGAAGCCGCCAGCAGCTCGCTGACCGAACTGTTCGCCCCGCAGATCCACCAGTCGCGCCTCGACAGTTGGCCGCAGCACTACCCATGGATCGACCCGGCCGGCTACGAATACTTCCGCACCCGCCTGGGCCAGGCCCGGCGCGACGTGGAGCACGGGTTGGCGATCACCTTGCAGCACTACACCACGCGTGAAGGCCAGGAAAGCATGCTGGAGATTCTCCAGTTCAAACTCGACATTCTCTGGAGCATGCTCGACGCCATGAGCATGGCCTACGAACTGAACCGCCCGCCCTATCACACCGTGACCGACCAACGGGTCTGGCACAAAGGAATCGCCTTATGAGTTTCGATCGCAGCCAAATCCCCGATTGGCGCCCCGGCTATCGCTTTCAGTACGAACCGGCCCAGAAAGGTCACGTGCTGCTCTATCCTGAAGGCATGATCAAGCTGAACGACAGCGCTGCGCTGATCGGTGGCCTGATCGATGGCGAGCGCGATGTGGCGGCGATCATCGCTGAGCTGGACAAACAATTTCCCGGTGTGCCTGAGCTCGGTGACGACATCGAGCAATTCATGGAGGTCGCCCGTGCTGAGCACTGGATCACCCTTGCCTGAGAAGCCCGCCGTCGGCCTTCCGTTGTGGCTGCTGGCCGAGCTGACCTATCGCTGCCCGCTGCAATGCCCGTACTGCTCCAATCCGCTGGACTTTGCCGAGCAAGGCAAGGAACTGAGCACCGAGCAGTGGTTCAAGGTGTTCCGCGAGGCCCGGGAGATGGGCGCTGCGCAGTTGGGCTTTTCCGGTGGCGAACCGCTGGTGCGCCAGGACCTGGCGGAGCTGATCGGGGAGGCGCGCAAGTTGGGTTTCTACACCAACCTGATCACCTCCGGTATCGGTTTGACCGAACAGAAAATCAGCGATTTCAAGAAGGCCGGCCTGGACCATATCCAGATCAGTTTCCAGGCCAGCGATGAGCAGGTGAACAACTTGCTGGCCGGCTCGAAGAAAGCCTTCGCGCAAAAACTGGAAATGGCCCGGGCGGTGAAGGCCCACGGCTATCCGATGGTGCTGAACTTCGTGACCCATCGGCACAACATCGACAAGATCGATCGCATCATCGAGCTGTGCATCGCCCTGCAAGCCGACTTCGTCGAGCTCGCCACGTGCCAGTTCTATGGCTGGGCGCACCTCAACCGCGTCGGTCTGCTGCCCACCCGGGAACAGCTGGTGCGGGCCGAACGCATTACTAACGAATACCGGGCCAAGCTGGAAGCCGAAGGCAATCCGTGCAAGTTGATCTTCGTGACCCCAGACTACTATGAGGAACGCCCCAAAGCCTGCATGAACGGCTGGGGCAGCATCTTCCTGACCGTCACGCCGGACGGCACCGCATTGCCGTGCCATGGCGCCCGGCAAATGCCGGTCCAGTTCCCGAATGTGCGCGATTACAGCATGCAGCACATCTGGTACGACTCGTTCGGCTTCAACCGTTTCCGCGGATATGACTGGATGCCCGAGCCCTGCCGCTCGTGCGATGAAAAAGAAAAGGATTTCGGCGGCTGCCGCTGCCAGGCGTTCATGCTCACAGGCGACGCCAGCAACGCCGACCCGGTGTGCAGCAAATCCGAACACCACGACATGATTCTCCAGGCGCGCGAAGACGCCGAGCATGCCACGCAAACCATTGAACAATTGGCCTTTCGCAATGAACGAAACTCGCGCCTCATCGTTAAAGGCTGATCCGCTCAGCGCCGCCCAGGCTGTCGCGGCAGGCATCGACTTTGCCGAACTGCAACTCGGGCCTTCAGGGCTTTTCTGGAATGAATACCGCCCAGCGGATGGCGCCTGCCGGATCTGGCATTGGCAAGATGCCAAGGCCCGCTGTCTGACCCCGGACGGGTTCAGCGCGCGCAGTCGGGTCTACGAATACGGTGGCGGGTCGTTTTGTCTGAGCGATGACGGCGTGCTGTTTGTCAACGAGGCCGACCAACAGCTGTATCACCAGTCATTGGACGGCGATCGTCCCGTGGCGCTGACTTCGGGCGAGAGGCGATATGGCGACCTGCACTTCGCCGCGGGGCGAGTGCTGGCGGTTGAGGAACAGGCCAATCAGCATCGTCTGGTGTCGATCGGGCTGACCGATTTTAAGCGACGGGTGCTGGCCGAGGGTGCGGATTTCTACGCCGCGCCGATCCTGAGCCCGGATCAAAAGCGCCTCGCCTGGATCGAATGGAGCCGTCCTCATCAACCCTGGACGGCCACGCGACTGATGTTGGCAGAGCGTAACGATGCAGGCTGGAGTGAGCCGCGCTGCGTGGCCGGCCAAGGTGAGGATGAGTCCATCCAGCAACCACGATTCGACGCGGCGAATCGTCTTTATTGCCTGACGGATCGGGGTGGTTATTGGCAGCCCTGGGTCGAAGATGCCGGCGTCTTGAAACCATTGGCTGCCGCCGAAGCCGATCACGCCCCGGCGCCTTGGCAATTGGGCGGCTGTACGTGGCTGCCCTTGGGCGAGGACATTTACCTGGCGAGCTGGACCGAAGCGGGTTTTGGCCGGCTGGGCCTGCGCCATAGCGGCGCGATTGAGGAGTTCACCGGACCCTACAGCCGCTTTCGCAGCCTGGCCTTGGATGAGCAATTCGTTTATGCAATTGCCGCTTCGCCGACCAGCCCGTCGGCGATCATTGCTATTGAACGACAAAACCACGAAGCCATAATCGTGGCCGGCGGCGTTTCGCCGTTACCCGCCGAGCACATCAGCTGTCCGCAAACCCTGCGCTATCCCGTCGCTTCAAGCGAGGCCCACGGGTTCTTTTATCCTGCAATGGACGCCAAGGCTAAACCGCCGCTGGTGGTGTTTATCCATGGCGGGCCGACGTCGGCCTGCTATCCCATTTTCGACCCGCGCATCCAATACTGGACCCAGCGCGGCTTTGCCGTGGCCGATCTCAACTACCGCGGCAGCAGTGGCTACGGCCGGGCTTACCGGCAGGCATTGCATTTGAACTGGGGCGTGGTGGATGTCGAGGATGCCTGCGCGGTTGTCGCGTATCTGGATGAGCAGGGCTTGATCGATAGCCGCTGCGCCTTCATTCGTGGCGGCAGCGCCGGTGGGTACACGACACTTTGCGCCTTGGCGTTCCGGAACGTATTCCGTGCCGGCGCCAGCCTCTACGGCGTCAGCGACCCCGCTGCCCTGGGCCGCGCGACACACAAATTCGAAGGGGACTACCTGGACTGGCTGATCGGCGATCCACAGCTGGACGCCGAACGCTACAGGGCCCGCACGCCGTTGCTTCACGCCGACCGGATCCGCGCCCCGATGATTTTTTTCCAAGGTGAACTCGATGCCGTGGTCGTGCCGCAGCAAACCCGCGATATGGTCAAGGCCTTGGAAGACAACGGTGTTCCGGTGGAGGCGCACTACTACCCGGACGAGCGCCACGGCTTTCGCAAGGCGTTGAGCCAGGCGCATGCGCTGGAGCATGAGTGGTTGTTTTATCGAAAAGTGATAGAAGCGAGCTTATAAAAAGTGGCGAGCTCCCTCGCCACAAGAGCAATCCTCTAGCTGCAAACTTTCAGCGCTTGGCGATGATGTACACCGCATGCACGATGCCTGGGATGTAGCCCAACAGCGTCAGCAGAATATTCAGCCAGAAAGCCCCGCCGAAACCGACTTGCAGAAACACACCCAGCGGCGGCAGAAGAATGGCGATGATGATGCGAATGATATCCATGGATGACTCCCTGATTGGCGATGGCCATATTGCCATATGCTCATGGACACCTGACCGCTCGTCAGGGTTCAGTGCGGACCTTCAAGGGGCGCCCAAAGGGAACGTTATGCGCGGACAAAAAACGCAGGCAAAAGAAAACCCCGCCGAAGCGGGGCTTTGCAGACTGTTTCCCTGACATCCATTTCACTCCGCCTTCCTGGCAGAATCCTACGTGTCCGTGTTGTTACTTTTGCGCGTCCTGCGCTACGTCCATGGAAGCTAGATTAGCCGTGGATCCAATCTGCCGATAGAGGGAAATCGCCAGCACGTGATGTAAGCATTTGCTTACATCACGACACGTTTTCAGAACTGACCCGGCTCCAAGAGGAACAGCGACTCACTGCCGGCCTTCACCGAAGCGCTCAGCGAATGAATTCGCGGTAACAGGCGGGCGAAGTAGAATCGCGCCGTGCCCAGCTTGCCTGCGTAGAAATCATCCTGGCTTTCCTTGCCCAGGGCCGCCCTGGCCATCAACGCCCACATGTAGGCATAAGCGGTGTAGCCGAACGCTTGCAGGTATTCCACCGAAGCCGCGCCAATTTCGTTCGGGTTGTTTTTTGCCCGATCGAGCAGCCATTCGGTCAGCTCGTCCAGCGTGCCAACGGCATCGTTCAACGGTTGGGTGAACTCCGACAAATCGCTGCTTGCGGTGGCGGTGAAATGACGGATTTCATCGGCGAACAATTTATAGAACGCCCCACCACTGCCGACGATCTTGCGCCCTACCAGATCCAGCGCCTGGATACCGTTGGTGCCTTCATAGATCTGTGTGATGCGCACGTCACGCACCAGTTGCTCCTGGCCCCATTCACGGATGTAACCGTGACCGCCGAAGATCTGCTGGCCATGGACCGTGGTTTCCAGGCCCAGATCGGTCAGGAAAGCCTTGGCCACCGGCGTCAGCAGCGCGACCAGGTCTTCCGCGCGCTTGCGCGTGGCTGGGTCTTCGCTGAATTTCGCGGTATCCAGTTGCATCGCCACGTAGGTGGAAAATGCGCGGCCACCTTCGTTCGAGGCTTTCATGGTCAGTAGCATGCGGCGCACGTCCGGGTGGACGATGATCGGGTCAGCGATCTTGTCTTTGTTTTGCGCGCCGGTTGGCGAACGGCTTTGCAGGCGATCGCGGGCGTATTCGATAGCGTTCTGATAGGAACGCTCGCCAGTGGCCAGGCCCTGGATACCGACACCCAGGCGCTCGTAGTTCATCATGGTGAACATCGCCGCCAGGCCTTTGTTGGGCTCGCCGACCAGATAACCTACCGCTTCGTCGAAGTTCATCACGCAGGTGGCGGACGCCTGGATGCCCATCTTGTGCTCGATCGAACCGCAGTTGGCTGCGTTGCGTGCGCCCAGGCTGCCGTCGGCATTGACCATGAATTTCGGCACGAGGAACAGCGAGATGCCTTTCGGCCCGGCCGGTGCGTCCGGGAGCTTCGCCAACACCAGGTGAATGATGTTTTCCGTGAGGTCGTGTTCGCCGCCTGTGATGAAAATCTTGGTGCCGCTGACTTTGTAGGAACCGTCGGCCTGGGGTTCAGCCTTGGTCCGGATGATCCCCAGGTCGGTACCGGCGTGAGGCTCGGTCAGGCACATCGAGCCGGCCCAGATGCCCGCGTACATATTCGGCAGGTACGCGGCCTTCAACGCTTCGCTGGCGTGGGCATTGATCGACAGGCAAGCCCCGGCGGTCAGCATCGGGTACAGCCCAAATGAGAGGCTGGCGGAGTTGACCATTTCTTCGACCTGGGCCGAAACAGCCTTGGGCATGCCCATGCCGCCATACGCAGGATCACCACCGACACCCACCCAGCCGCCTTCGGCATAAGTCTTATAAGCCTGTGGGAAACCTGCCGGGGTCGTGACGGCGCCGTCAGCCCAGTGGCAACCTTCCTCGTCAGCCGCGCGGCTGAGGGGCGCTACGCTTTTGCTGGTGACCTTGCCGGCCTCTTCAAGAATCGCCTCGACAGTTTCAGCGTCCACAGTGTCGGCCAGCGCCGGCAATTGAGCCCAAAGTTTCGCGACCTCGAATACTTCATTGAGGACGAAGCGCATATCGCGCAGGGGCGCTTTGTAGTCAGCCATGGCAAACCTCGCAGGATCTAAACAATTGGTTCGTGGGAAAGCGTTTCACAATGGGCCAGAGTGTACCCCAACAACTTTTGCGACACATAGGGTCAACCCATGACCGTTTTGTAATTTTTAGTCACGGTCGAAATTTGATGTTTTATCGTGGCGAGGGAGCTTGCTCCCGCTGGGGTGCGCAGCAGCCTTTTTTGAGCGCTACGCACTCAAGCGGGCGCCACCTCCCACCCCCCGGAGCTATTTAATCCCATCAAAGCGCAAACAACTGCGCCGGCAACTTCATCAGGCATTCGCTTCCCGCCTCGACAGCTGAGCGATGAGCGGCCGTGCGCGGCAACAGGCGCTTGAAATAAAATTCACAAGTCGCCAGCTTGGCCCGGCAAAAATCCGCGTCGCCATCGCCACTGTCGAGTTGCGCCTGAGCCACCAACGCCATGCGCAACCACAGGTAAGCCAGGATGATGTAACCGCTGTACATCAGGTAATCCACGGAGGCGGCCCCCACCTCATCGGGATTTTTCATGGCAGCCATGCCGACCTGGGTCGTCAAATCACCCCATTGCCGATTAAGCCCGTCCAGTTGCGCAATGTATCCCTGGAGTTGCGCATGCCCGGTATTGGCGGCGCAGAACTGATGAACAATTTTGGTAAACCCGCGCAGCAGCTTGCCTTGGCTGCCCAGCACCTTGCGTCCCAGCAAGTCCAAGGCCTGGATGCCGTTGGTGCCTTCGTAGATCGGCGCGATCCGACAATCGCGTACCAATTGTTCCATGCCCCACTCGCGGATAAAGCCGTGGCCGCCGAAAACCTGCATGCCGTGGTTGGTTACCTCCAGCCCCGTGTCGGTCATGAACGCTTTGCAGATAGGCGTGAGGAAGGCCAACAGGTCTTCGGCCTCTTGGCGGGCGGTTTCGTCGCGGCTCAAGTGCGCGGTGTCGAGCAATTGCGCAGTGAAGTACGTCAGCGCCCGGTTGCCTTCGTTGAAGGCCTTCATCGTCAAGAGCATCCTGCGCACGTCAGGGTGGACGATGATTGGGTCGGCCGCTTTTTCCGGCGCCTTGGGGCCGGTCAGCGAGCGCATCTGCAGACGATCATTGGCGTATCTGACCGCGCCCTGGAAACTCGCCTCGCCCAGACAAAGACCCTGCATGCCGGTGCCGAGGCGGGCATGGTTCATCATGGTGAACATACAGTTGAGGCCCTTGTTCGCCTCGCCGATCAGGAACCCCTTGGCGCCGTCGAAGTTCAGCACACAGGTCGCCGAGGCCTTGATGCCCATCTTGTGTTCGATCGACCCGCAGGAAACGCCATTGCGCCCCCCGGCCTCGCCTGCGGCGTCGGGCAGGAACTTCGGCACGATAAACAACGAGATGCCCTTGGTTCCGGCCGGAGCATCCGGCAGCTTGGCGAGCACCAGATGGATGATGTTGTCGCTCATGTCGTGCTCGCCGGCGCTGATGAAGATCTTGCTGCCGGTCACCGCATAGCTGCCGTCAGCCTGGGGCACCGCGCGGGTCTTGATAATGCCCAGGTCGGTGCCGCAGTGGGCTTCGGTCAGGCACATGGTACCGGTCCACTGGCCGGCGGTGAGTTTGCTGAGGTAGGTCTGCTTCTGTTCCTCGGTGCCATGGGCGTGGATCGCCGACATGGCGCCGTGGGTCAGGCCAGGGTACATGCCCCAGGAAGTGTTGCTCGACCCGATCATTTCGCTGATGACCAGGCCCAGGGAACTGGGCAGGCCTTGGCCGCCATACGCTGGGTCCGCCGCCAGGCCGTGCCAGCCGCCTTCCACATACTGTGCGAACGCCTGCCGGAAACCTGTAGGCGTAGTCACCACGCCATTGTCGAAATGGCAGCCCTCCTCGTCACCTGGACGATTGAGCGGCGCCAGCACATTCTCACAGAACCGAGCACCTTCCTCGAGGATGGCGCTGACCATGTCCGGGCTGGCATCGCTGGCACCCAGTTCGGCATAGCGGCCATGGAAATCGAAGACGTGATCGATCAGAAAGCGCATGTCGCGCAGGGGAGCTTTGTACTCGGGCATGGTGGTTTTCTCCGGTAGCAGATCGTTTAAACCTACTGCCGGCCACCGGGGCCCACAATCACAGTCCAGACGCTGAATGCGCCATCATCACTCAACCCGCGGCGGCCTCCATGCGCACCGCACCACGACGACTCTGCCCGAAGGCGACCACACAGTTTCGCCCCGCGCCCTTGGCGTTATACAGCGCCTGGTCCGCCGATTTGAGCACCTCTTCGGGCGTGCGCTGCTCGATGCGCTCGGCCACGCCGATGCTGACGGTTACCGATACGCTGGAGGCGCCAGCGCCCGAGCGACGCTGGCGCCCTTGCTGATCGTCCTGGGGGCGACTGTCGGAATTACGCAATTGAATAGCGTAGGTCTCGATGGACTGACGGATGACTTCCAGATGGGGCATGCACTCATCAATGGTTTTACCGGCGAACACCAGCGCAAATTCCTCACCACCATAGCGATAAGCCCTACCGCCCCCGCCGATTTTCGACAGCTTGCTGGCCACCAGGCGCAGCACTTGATCGCCGACATCGTGGCCGTGGGTGTCGTTGAACTTCTTGAAATGGTCCACGTCGCTCATCGCCAATACGTAATTGCGCCCCAGGCGCTGCATGCGCTCATTCAAGGCACGACGTCCCGGCAGGCCGGTGAGCTCGTCGCGGAACGCCATTTGATACGCCTCGTGGGCGACCGCGGCGGCAATCATCAGCATCACCTGGCTGCACATGATGTTCAGGGTGAACGGCAAGATGAAGGTTTTCGGCAGCATCCAGAACAATCCCAGCAGCCCCACCAGTTGCGCCGCGTGAAGTGGCCGGGGATTACGCCAGTATTGCCAGGCCAGCAGCAGGAACGCGGCGGCGAACATAGGGTAGGACAATTGGATCAGGCTCATCCAGGCGCCGTGCAACGCGGGCCAGCGGATCTCCGAAAGCCACAACAACAAGGCCTGGGGGAAACTTTGCTCCAGGGCCAGCGCCACGCTGCCGAAAACCAGCAACACCGCGAACCGCGCCACCATGTCCTGGAACAGATGGGTGCGCTCCTGCCACGCCGCGAACAGCCCGAACAACAGCGGCAGCAACAAGCAGACGAGATGGAACACCACCGCCGCGTCTTCACGCACCTTACCGTTATCGCGGTAGAAATCGGTTTGGGTGTCCAGCAGGAAGTAGGCGATGTACACCGTGACCATCAGAAACAGTTCACGCTGGCGCCGGTAAACGGAGCAATACGCGCCCCCCAGTAGCAATACCAATGTAGGAAGCACATTGAACAGGGAGGTAAAGAATACGTTGAGATCCTTGACGTAGGCAGCCGCGAGCCCTGCCAACAACAGCAACAGTGACGGTAGGAAATGGCTGAGACGTACAGCGGAAGAACGCGGCAAGGGTAAGCTCCGACCCGGCTGATCAAGGATGGCATTGTGCCTGCGCTGTGTGACCGATGTCACACTGCCATCGCTGTAACGGCAGAGGCCGGAGTTTTCTTAAGGCTTTGTTGGATGAATATTGTTTCAGGATCGCTATAAATCCCCGTGGCGAGAGAGCTTGCTCCCGCTCGGCTGCGAAGCTGTCGTAAACCGGCGGGTGCGGTGTGTCTGATGCTCGCATTCGGCAGGTTTGGGGCCGCTTCGCAGCCCAGCGGGAGCAAGCTCCCTCGCCACGGGTTCGTCGAAGGCCTTGATTGGGGTTATGGCAGGCATGAAAAAGCCGCTGCTCCCGAAGAAGCAGCGGCTTGTGGAGAATCGCCTAAGGCTTAGTAGCCCAGCGCGAAATCTTCTTCTTTCATGTCCATCAGGTTGTTGGCGCCCGACAACATGGCCGCAACATGGGTGCGGGTACGCGGCAGGATGCGCTGGAAGTAGAAGCGCGCGGTCTGCAGCTTGGCGGTGTAGAACGCTTCTTCGGTGGTGCCGGCTGCGAGTTTTTCCGCTGCCAGACGCGCCATGTCGGCCCAGAAATAGGCCAGGCAGGCGTAACCGGAGTACATCAGGTAATCCACCGAGGCCGCGCCGACTTCTTCGCGATCCTTCATGGCCGCCATGCCAACCTTCATGGTCAGCTCGCCCCATTCTTTGTTCAGCGCAGCCAGGGGTTCGACGAACTCCTTGACCGCTTCGTTGCCTTCGTTGCCCTGGCAGAACTTGTGGACGATCTTGGTGAAGCCCTTGAGCGCTTCGCCCTGGGTCATCAGGACTTTACGGCCCAGCAGGTCGAGCGCCTGAATGCCGGTGGTGCCTTCGTACAGCATCGAGATGCGGCTGTCGCGAACGTTCTGCTCCATGCCCCACTCGGCGATGAAGCCGTGGCCGCCGTAGATCTGCACGCCATGGTTGGCCGATTCGAAGCCGACTTCGGTCATGAAGGCCTTGGCGATCGGCGTCATGAACGCCAGCAGCGCATCGGCTTTCTTCTTCTCTTCTTCATCCACGCCGTACTTGACGATATCCACCTGCTTGGCGGTGAAGTACACCATCGCCCGGTTGCCCTCGGCGAAGGCCTTCATGGTCAACAGCATGCGGCGCACGTCAGGGTGCACGATGATCGGGTCGGCGGCCTTGTCTGGCGCTTTCGGGCCGGTCAAAGAACGCATTTGCAGGCGATCACGGGCATATTTCAGGCCGCCCTGGAAGCCGATCTCGGCGTGGGCCAGGCCTTGCAGCGCAGTGCCCAGGCGAGCGGTGTTCATGAAGGTGAACATGCAGTTCAGGCCCTTGTTCGCCGGGCCGATCAGGAAACCGGTGGCCGCGTCGAAATTCATCACACAGGTGGCGTTGCCGTGGATGCCCATCTTGTGTTCCAGGGAACCACAGCTCACGGCGTTGCGCTGGCCGACGGTGCCGTCGGCGTTCGGCAGGAATTTTGGAACGATGAACAGCGAGATGCCCTTGGTGCCGGCGGGTGCATCCGGCAGGCGAGCCAGCACGATGTGGACAATGTTGTCGGCCATGTCGTGTTCGCCAGCCGAGATGAAAATCTTAGTGCCGGTCACTTTGTAGGAACCGTCGGCCTGAGGTTCGGCCTTGGTGCGCAGCATACCCAGGTCGGTACCGCAGTGAGGTTCGGTCAGGCACATGGTGCCGGTCCATTCGCCGGACACCAGCTTGGTCAGGTACGCCTCTTGCTGCTCGGGCGTGCCGTGTTCGGAAATGGTGTTCATCGCGCCATGGGACAAGCCTGGGTACATGCCCCACGACCAGTTGGCTTCACCGACCATCTCGCTGACCGCCAGGCCCAGGGACTCCGGCAGGCCTTGGCCGCCGTGCTCGACGTCATGGGCCAGGCTTGGCCAGCCGCCTTCGACGAACTGCTTGTAGGCTTCCTTGAAGCCGGTCGGAGTTTTCACGCCGGACTCGCTCCAGGTGCAACCCTCAAGGTCACCCACGCGGTTCAGCGGTGCCAGCACCTGCTCACAAAACTTGGCGCCTTCTTCGAGAATGGCGTCAACCATGTCTGGAGTTGCGTCCTGGCAAGCCGGAAGGCTCTGATAATGCGCTTCGTAGCCGAGCAGTTCGTCACGAACGAAGCGAATATCACGCAAGGGGGCCTTGTAGTCAGGCATAGCGATAAACCTCTGCTGATGTAACCGGGGATGAACGACCGCGCGGATTTGTTGTAGCGGTCAAACAGTTGTTTGAAACATACGTTTACGCCCAAAACTTGTCAAGCATCGATCTTTTGCCATTCGTCATCGATTAGCAGGCGTTCGGGACGCGAGAAATCCATCGCTATGAATTGTGCGCAGGACGCGCAGGGAAAGATTAGTTGAGGGAGAAGGAGTTAGAGGCAAAAACGCCGCGATTATCGCGGCGTTTTCAAAGTCCGTGTCGGGTCGGATCAGGCAAATGTGTCGATCAAAGTGCCGAGCATTTCGTCGGAAGCCTTGGCGACGTTCACGCCCAATTGCACCTGGAACTTGCCTTGGGCCATGTCCACCATGTTGCTGGCCAGGTCCGATTGCTGGCTGCGATCCACCGAGCGCAGGCGATCGACCTGGACTTCGGAGGATTGGCTGGTGACCGAACGCTCGATCGTGTTGTTGGCGATCTGGCTGGAGGCCTGGTCGACACGGTTCTGCCCCGTCTGAATCGTGCTCAGACCAGCGTAGAACGCGGTATTTCCTGAGATTTCCATGGCGGGGCTCGTTTTCTTGAAAGGGTCGGCACTGGCATTGAACCAGAAGGCTTGGCAAAAGGCCCGACAAAAACACTAATGGCACAGTGCCTTGTCATAGGCAAAACCTTGGCAAGTCGTCAGTCCAACAGGTCCATCTGCAGGTGCCCGGCCACAGCCTCGGCGGTCACGCTCTGGATGCGCGCCACCCTGCCCAGGCAAGGCGCCGGGAGGCGCTCGGCCAGGGTTGCCAGGTTTTCTTCCAGGCGTGAGGTGGCCGGATCGATGATGTTCGCCACCCATCCGGCCAGTTGCAAGCCGTCGCGGGCGATTGCTTCGGCGGTCAACAAGGCGTGGCTGATGCAACCCAGGCGCACGCCCACCACCAGGATAACGGGCAAGCCCAGCGCAATCGCCAGGTCGGACAGATTGTCCTGGCCGGCCAGCGGCACGCGCCAACCGCCCGCGCCCTCGATCAGAGTGAAATCGGCGCCCAGCGCCAGCACTTCACGCATCGGCCCCAGCAGCGACTGCACCGTGAGCGCGACGCCCGCCTCCCGGGCGGCGAGGTGCGGCGCAATGGCTGGTTCGAACGCCACCGGATTGACCTGTGCATAACTCAACGGCACCGAGCATTCGGCCAACAAGGCCAAGGCATCGGCGTTGCGCAGCCCTTTGGGCGTCACGTCGCAACCGGAAGCCACCGGTTTTCCGGCGGCCGTGCTCATGCCGGCCTGGCGCGCCGCGTGCAGCAGGCCCGCCGCCACGGTGGTCTTGCCCACATCGGTATCGGTGCCGGTGATGAAATAAGCCTGGCTCATAGCGGTTTCTCCAACACGGCGTAGACCGCCTGGTAAGTCGCGGGCAGGCCCTGGACCTGGCGAAACTGTTCATAGGCTTCAACCAGCGCCAGGATCCGTGCCCTGCCCGTCAACCCACCGGGACGGCCGGGATTCAGATTATGGGCGCCCAATGCTTTCAATTCGTGGGTCAGGCTACGTACATCCGGGTAATGCAAGACGTGGGGCTGATTTTCCAGACTGAGGACGTTCAAACCACTGGTTGCGCATAACTGTCGATAAGTCTCGAAATCACGGAAACGGTTGACGTGTACCAAGCCATCCACCTGACGCCAACTGTCGCGCAGTTCGTACAACGTGCCGACACACAGACTAGTAAAGGCAAACAGTCCACCCGGCCTCAAAACACGATGGGCCTCGCGCAACACCGAGGCGAAATCATCGCACCACTGCACCGCGAGGCTGGAAAAAACCAAGTCGCAGCTCGCCGAGTGCAAAGGCAAACGCTCCGCATCCCCAGCGATAAAATGCGCAGCACCGCCCTGCGGGCGGGCATGGATGAGCATCCCCTCGGCGATATCCAGCGCCAGGCCCGCGTCCTCGCCGAACCGCGCGCCCAGCGCTCGGGTGAAATAGCCCGTGCCGCAGCCCAGGTCCAACCAGCGCTGTGGATCGAGCGACGAAGGCAAGCGCCCGAGCAATTGCCCGCCTACATCGCGCTGTAGCTCGGCAACGCTGTCATAACTGGCCGCCGCCCGGGAAAACGAGGCCGCTACCTGACGTTTATCAGGCAAAGCACCCGGTAGCTTCACAACGGATAAGTCAGTCATCACCGGACTCATGCAAGAAAGCCTGGATCGCCCCCGCCACGCCGTGGGGATCCTCCAGCAGAAATCCGTGGCCGGCCTGTTCAATCAGGCCGACTTCGACATCCGGCAGCAACGCCAGCAACTCGCCCGCCGCTTCGGCCGGCACCAAGGCATCGAGCCCGGCAAACAAATGCAGCTGAGGACCGCGAAAGCCCTGCAACGCAGCCCGGGTATCGAGTTGCGCCAATAATTCGAGCCCGGCCATCAACACGTCAGGCGCGGTGTTCGGTGCACCGCCGAGCAGCAATCGCGACAACCCGCGTGGGTCGTCGCACCCTTGGGCGCACAGCAAACTGAAGCGCTTGAGCGTCTGGCGCGGATCGGCAACACACCCGGCAAGAAACCCATCGAATATTTCTGGGGCCATCGCCCCCGGCCATTGTTCATGGGCCACGAAAGACACATTACTGGCCAAGGTCAGCAAGCCGCAGCAGCGCTCGCCCCGGCGCGCGGCCAGTTCCGCGGCCAACATGCCGCCCAGGGACCAGCCTCCCAGCCAGGCATCCTGGGGCAACGCAGCATCCAACTCATCGAGCCAATCATCGAGCGCACTCGACGTCACAGCGGGCAAGGGTTCGATTTCCACCTGCAAGTGCTCATCGAGCCCTCGCAGCGCAGCGGCCAACGGTTCGAGGGGCGAAGTACCCAGGCCCCATCCTGGCAACAAGATCAATCGATCACGCATGGTTTGGCTCCGGTCCCAGCCTTGCATAACAATCGGCCAATGCATCCAACAATAGCTGGACCTGGGCCTCGCTGTGGGCGGCGGTCAAGGTGACCCGCAGGCGGGCGCTACCGGCCGGCACGGTGGGCGGCCGGATCGCCGTGACCATCAGCCCGCGCTCGCGCAGCATCCGGGACAGCTCCATCGCCCGCCCCGCATCACCGATCAGGATGGGTTGGATCGGGGTGAAACTGTCCATCAAGCGCAAGCCGATCTGCTCGGCGCCCTGGCGGAACTGGCTGATCAACTGCCTCAGATGTTCTCGCCGCCAATGCTCACTGCGCAGCAGTTCAAGGCTCCGGAGCGTGGCGCAGGCCAAAGCGGGTGGCTGGCTGGTGGTGTAGATGTAGGGCCGGGCGAACTGGACCAGGCTTTCGATCAGTTCCTCACTGCCCGCCACAAAGGCGCCGGCGGTGCCAAACGCCTTGCCCAGCGTGCCGACCAGCACGGGCACGTCTTCCTGGCTCATGCCGAAATGTTCGACGATACCGCCGCCGGTAACGCCCAGCGTGCCGAAGCCGTGGGCGTCATCGACCATCAGCCAGGCGCCCTTGGCCTTGGCTTCACGGGCGAGCGCCGGCAAATCCGCGACATCCCCGTCCATGCTGAAAACACCATCGGTCACCACCAGCGTGTTGCCAATGGCTTTCTCCAAACGCTGGGCCAGGCTTCGGGCATCGTTGTGCAGATAACGATTGAAGCGCGCGCCGGATAACAGCCCGGCATCGAGCAACGAGGCGTGGTTGAGGCGATCCTCCAGCACGGTATCGCCCTGCCCCACCAAGGCAGTGACCGCGCCAAGGTTGGCCATGTAGCCGGTGGTGAACAGCAACGCCCGCGGCCGGCCGGTCAGCTCGGCCAGGGCTTCTTCCAAGGCGTGGTGAGGCGCGCTGTGGCCGACCACCAGGTGGGACGCTCCACCGCCGACGCCCCAGCGCGCCGCGCCGTCGCGCCAGGCCTCGATCACTTGCGGGTGATTGGCCAGGCCCAGGTAGTCGTTGTTGCAGAACGCCAACAACGGCTGGCCGTCCACTACGACTTCCGGGCCCTGGGGGCTCTCGAGCAGCGGTCGCTGGCGATATAGATTTTCGGCACGACGGGCAGCCAGGCGTGCGGCGAGATCGAAGGGCATGCAGGCCTCAACTGTCTAAGGATTGGCCCAGGACCTTTGTGGGAGCGAGCTTGCTCGCGATTGCGGTGTACCAGTCGACATGACTGTTGAATGTTGCATCGCTATCGCGAGCAGGCTCGTTCCCACAGTGTCCTGCTTCCAATCAGGGAATTGGCGAGCGATCAAACAGCAGCGTTATAAAACTGCTCGCTGTTCTTGTGCTCTACCAGCGCCTGCTCGATGGCCGCCTGGTGGACTTCATCGGCGTGTTCTTCGCGGGCTTCCGGCTGGATGCCCAGGCGCGCGAACAGTTGCATGTCCTTGTCGGCCTGAGGGTTGGCGGTGGTCAGCAGCTTGTCGCCGTAGAAAATCGAGTTGGCGCCGGCAAAAAATGCCAGGGCCTGCATTTGCTCGTTCATCGCTTCACGGCCGGCGGAAAGACGTACATGTGATTGGGGCATCATGATCCGCGCCACGGCGAGCATGCGGATGAAATCGAACGGATCGATGTCTTCGGCATTCTCCAGCGGCGTACCGGCAACCTTGACCAGCATGTTGATCGGCACCGATTCCGGGTGCTCCGGCAGGTTCGCCAGTTGGATCAACAGATTGGCGCGGTCGTCCAGGGACTCGCCCATGCCCAGGATCCCGCCGGAGCAGATTTTCATCCCCGAATCACGAACGTAGGCCAGGGTTTGCAGGCGCTCGCTGTAGGTGCGTGTGGTGATGATGCTGCCGTAGAACTCAGGCGAGGTGTCCAGGTTGTGGTTGTAGTAATCCAGGCCAGCCTGGGCCAGCGCTTCGGTCTGCTCCTGATCGAGCCGTCCGAGGGTCATGCAGGTTTCCAGCCCCATTGCCTTCACGCCCTTGACCATCTCCAGCACGTAAGGCATGTCCTTGGCCGACGGATGCTTCCACGCCGCGCCCATGCAGAATCGGGTCGAACCGATGGCCTTGGCGCGCGCCGCCTCTTCGAGGACCTTCTGCACTTCGAGCAATTTCTCTTTTTCCAGCCCGGTGTTGTAGTGGCCGGACTGCGGACAATATTTGCAATCTTCCGGGCAAGCGCCGGTTTTGATCGACAGCAGCGTGGAAACCTGGACGCGGTTGGCGTCGAAGTGCGCGCGGTGCACGGTCTGCGCCTGGAACAACAGATCATTGAATGGCTGGACAAAGAGTGCTTTGACTTCGGCCAAAGACCAGTCATGACGCAGGTTGGCAGTGGTGCTGGCGCTCATGGGCATTTCCTTGATTATGCTTGGCTGGCGCTTGGGGGAAATCGAATACCCACAGGCGCGACACGGATGTTCGGCATATTTAAGGAAGAGTCATGCGCTGTCAACCACGACACACAATACCGGTTTACATCTGGTTAAAAAACAAACAGACCTGTCTGCTGTGCGGCGAATCCACCGACACACCGCAACCCATCTGCACGCCCTGCGAAAGCGAGTTGCCCTGGCTCGGCGATCAATGCAGCGTCTGCGCGCTTCCGCTGCCGATGGCCGGGCTCCGCTGTGGACAATGCGCCACGCGACCGCCGGCCTTCGAACGGGTCGTGGCGCCATGGGTCTATGACTTTCCCGTGGACACGCTGGTCACCCGCTTCAAGCATCAGGCCAAGTGGCCGCTTGGCCGTTTGCTGGGCGAACTGTTGGCGCAGTCGGTCCAACATCATTTCGATGAAGGGCTGGAGCGACCCGATGCGCTGGTGCCGGTACCGCTGGCGGCTCGTCGACTGCGCCAACGCGGGTTCAACCAGGCGACATTGCTGGCCCGCTGGCTCAGCGGGCCGCTGCACATCCCTTGCGAAGAAAACCTGTTGCAGCGCATCCAGGACACGCCTGCACAACAAGCCCTCGACGCCCCGGCAAGACGTCGAAACCTGCGCCATGCCTTCGCCCTGACGCCCGACGCCACTTTGGCAAACCGTCACCTGGCGCTGGTGGACGATGTGCTCACCACAGGCGCGACGGCCCAGACGCTTGCGCATCTGCTACTCGAAGCCGGCGCCGCTCGGGTCGATGTGTATTGCCTGGCTCGCACGCCGAAACCCGGCGACCCGGCTTGACGCGCGGGCGCCGAGGCGCCAACGTCCTTGCTTCGATTCCCGCGCAGTTTCCGTCATGTCATTGCCTACGCTCCTGACCCAACACATCGTCCGCCGACCACAACGCATCGCGCTGTTGCAGCACATCGCCGAGCAGGGCTCGATCACCCGGGCGGCCAAGAGCGCCGGGCTGAGCTACAAAGCGGCATGGGACGCGATCGATGAGTTGAATAACCTGGCCGACCGGCCACTGGTCGAGCGCAGCGTTGGTGGCAAGGGCGGAGGCGGTGCAAAGCTGTCGGAGGAAGGCCAGCGCGTGCTGCGTCTTTACCAGCGCCTGCAAACCTTGCAGGCGCAGCTTCTGGAAGCGAGCGAGGACGCAGGCGACCTGGGCTTGCTCGGTCGCCTGATGCTGCGCACCAGCGCCCGAAACCAATTGCATGGCAAGGTCCTCGATATCACCGCCCAGGGCCACAACGATCGTGTTCGCCTTGAACTGGCCCGCGGGCTGGTCATTGAAGCGCAGATCACTCATGACAGTACGCAGCGGTTGGAGCTGGAGACCGGCACCGAAGTCGTCGCGCTGATCAAGGCCGGCTGGCTGGAACTGTACCCCTCCGATCAGCCGGAGGATCCGTCGACCAATACGCTCCACGGCATCATCGAACACATCGCCATCGCCGAAGACGGCCCCAGCGAAGTGCGTATCGGTCTGCCCAACGGCCAGACCCTTTGCGCCCTCGCCGCCCCGTCTCAATTGGGCGAACGCAACCTGGCCTGCGATTCGCCGGTGCAGGTGCGGTTTTCTTCGACAAATGTACTGCTGGGCACGCCCCTATAAAGCGCTGCAACAAAATCGTCATCGACCCGCTTTAAGGTGGCTGCCAAAACCAGCAGGGAGCCCGATGATGAGCCTATTAGAAGAAAACCAATCCACCGATCTGGAAAAGATCGTCGGCCTGAGCCGTCGACGTTTCATCGGCGCGGGTGCCCTGTGTGGCGCGGCGATGTTCCTGGGCGGCAACCTGCTGAGCCGCAGCGTCATGGCCGCCGCCGTGAGCGAAGGCAACAAAAGCATGCTGGGCTTCGACAGCATTGCCGCCGCGACGACCGACACCATTACCCTCCCACCAGGCTACAAGGCCTCGGTGTTGATCAGTTGGGGCCAGCCGCTACAGAAAAACGCCCCGGCTTTCGACCCCAGCGGCAACGGCACCGCCCGCGCCCAGGAAGTGCAGTTTGGCGACAACAACGACGGCATGAGCCTGTTCCCGTTCCCTGGCGACGAAAACCGGGCGCTGATGGCGATCAACAATGAGTACACCAACTACCGCTACCTCTTCCCCCACGGCGGCCAACCGCAGTCGGCCGAAGAAGTGCACAAGGCCCAGGCCAGCGAAGGCGTGTCGGTGATCGAGATCGAGCGTCGTCAAGGCCAATGGCAGTTCGTCCAGGACTCGCGCTACAACCGCAGGATTCATGGCAATACGCCGATTCGCCTGAGCGGCCCGGCTGCCGGTCACGACTGGGTGAAAACCCTCGCCGACAAGAGCGGCAAGAATGTGCTGGGGACCTTCCAGAACTGCGCCAACGGCATGACGCCATGGGGCACCTACCTGACCTGCGAAGAAAACTTCACCGACTGCTTCGGCAGCAGCCAGCCCGACCTGAAATTCGATGACGGTCAAAAGCGCTACGGCGCCACCGTCACCAGCCGCGAAATCAACTGGCACCTGCACGACCCTCGCTTCGATCTGGCGAAGAACCCCAACGAACTCAATCGCCACGGCTGGGTGGTGGAAATCGATCCGTTCGATCCAAAATCCACCCCGGTGAAACGCACCGCCCTGGGTCGCTTCAAACACGAAAACGCCGCCCTGGCGCAGACCGATGACGGTCGCGCGGTGGTGTACATGGGCGACGACGAGCGTGGCGAATTCATCTACAAGTTCGTCAGCCGTGATCGCATCGATCACCGCAACGCCAAGGCCAACCGCGACCTCCTCGACCACGGCACCTTGTACGTGGCGCGCTTCGATGCCGGGGACGGCAATCCGGACCACCCCAAAGGCAAGGGCCAGTGGATCGAGCTGACCCATGGCAAACATGGCCTGGACGCGGCAAAAGGCTTCAATGACCAGGCCGAAGTCCTGATCCATGCGCGACTGGCCGCCAGCGTCGTTGGCGCAACTCGCATGGACCGCCCAGAGTGGATCGTGGTAAGCCCCAAGGACGGCCAGGTCTATTGCACCTTGACCAACAACGCCAAGCGCGGCGAAGACGGCCAGCCGGTGGACGGGCCCAACCCCCGGGCGAAAAACGTCTACGGGCAGATCCTGCGCTGGCGCACCGACCGCGACGATCACGCCGCCAACACCTTCGACTGGGACCTGTTCGTGGTCGCCGGCAACCCGACGGTACACGCCGGCACGCCCAAGGCCGGATCGTCCAACGTCAATGCGCAAAACATGTTCAACAGCCCTGACGGCCTGGGTTTCGACAAGAGCGGGCGGCTGTGGATCCAGACCGACGGCGACTCCAGCAACACGGGGGACTTTGCGGGAATGGGCAACAACCAGATGCTGTGCGCCGACCCCAACAGCGGTGAGATTCGCCGCTTCATGGTCGGACCGGTGGGCTGTGAAGTCACCGGGATCAGTTTCGCCCCGGACTACAAGGCCATATTCGTCGGCATCCAGCATCCAGGCGAAAACGGTGGCTCGACGTTCCCCGAGCATCTGCCCAACGGCAAGCCACGCTCTTCAGTGATGGTGATTACCCGCGAAGACGGCGGCGTCATCGGCGCCTGACACTTTCGTGGCGGGGGAGCTTGCTTCCTCGCCACGAAGAGCGACCCAATGCCTACCGACCCATCATGACCGCTTTGCGCTACCATGCTGGGCCGGACGCGGCAGCCCTGCCGCTGCGCAGGAGTCAGCATGTCCCATCCGTTCGAAACCCTCACGCCCGACCTGGTCCTGGATGCCGTCGAAAGCATCGGCTTTCTCAGTGATGCCCGGGTGCTGGCCCTCAACAGCTACGAAAACCGCGTTTATCAAGTGGGCATCGAAGATGCAGAACCGCTGATCGCCAAGTTTTATCGTCCGCAGCGCTGGACCAACGAAGCCATCCTGGAAGAGCACCGCTTCACCTTCGAACTGGCTGATCACGAAGTGCCGGTGGTGGCACCGCTGATTCACAACGGCGCCAGCCTGCATGAGCACGCAGGGTTTCGTTTCACCCTGTTTCCCCGTCGAGGTGGACGAGCGCCGGAGCCGGGCAATCTCGATCAGCTCTATCGCCTGGGCCAACTGCTCGGGCGCTTGCATGCGATCGGAGCCACCCGCCCGTTCGAGCACCGTGAAGCGCTGGGCGTGAAGAACTTCGGCCATGACTCGCTGGAGACGGTACTGCAAAGTGGTTTCGTCCCCACGAGCCTGCTACCCGCCTACGAGTCGGTGGCCAGGGATCTGCTCAAGCGTGTCGAAGAGGTCTATGCCGCCACGCCCCATCAGAACATCCGCATGCATGGCGATTGCCATCCCGGCAACATGATGTGCCGCGACGAGGTGTTCCACATCGTCGACCTGGATGACTGTCGCATGGGCCCGGCCGTGCAGGATCTATGGATGATGCTCGCCGGGGATCGCCAGGAGTGCCTGGGCCAGCTATCGGAATTAATGGACGGCTATCAGGAATTCCATGACTTCGACCCGCGCGAACTGGCACTGATCGAACCCCTGCGTGCCCTGCGCCTTATGCACTACAGCGCCTGGCTGGCCCGCCGCTGGGATGATCCGGCGTTTCCGCGAAGCTTCCCGTGGTTTGGCAGTGAGCGTTATTGGGGCGACCAGGTGTTGGCATTGCGCGAGCAACTGGCGGCGCTCAATGAAGAGCCGCTGAAGTTGTTCTGATTGGGCTGGGTTCCAAAAGCCACTGAAAATCGCTGTGGGATCGGCAATGAAAGGTTCGCTGCACAACCAGACAAATCTCCTTACAATCAATTTTTTGTTAGCTGCCTAAGCAAGGATTCTGCATGCAAGCCGCCAACCCGCGTCGCGGGTACATCCTGGGCCTGAGCGCCTACATCATCTGGGGTCTGTTCCCGATTTATTTCAAAGCCATCGCCAGCGTCCCATCGGTGGAAATCATCATCCACCGAGTACTCTGGTCGGCCTTGTTCGGCGGGGCGTTGCTGATGGTCTGGAAACACCCTGGCTGGTGGCGCGAGTTGCGGGACAATCCGCGTCGGCTGGCTATTCTGGCCCTGAGCGGCACGCTCATCGCGGCCAATTGGCTGACCTATGTATGGGCTGTGAATAATGGTCGGATGCTCGAAGCCAGCCTGGGCTACTACATCAATCCGCTGGTCAACGTGTTGCTGGGCATGTTGATCCTGGGTGAGCGGCTGCGGCGCATGCAGTGGGTGGCCGTAGGGCTGGCGGCGGTTGGCGTGGCCCAGCAGGTCTGGCAGGTGGGCAGCCTGCCGTGGGTATCGCTGGTGCTGGCGCTGACTTTTGGCTTCTACGGCTTGATCCGTAAGCAAGCACCAGTGAAGGCTTTGCCCGGGCTGGTGGTGGAAACATGGATGCTGGTGCCGATTGCCATCGCGTGGCTGCTGTTCAACCCGACTGCCACCAGTGCCCAGGCCGCGTTCTGGACCACGTCCGAAGCGTGGTGGCTGGTGGCGGCCGGCCCCGTGACGCTCGTGCCATTGGTGTGCTTCAACGCGGCGGCGCGACACCTGCCCTATACCACGCTGGGTTTCCTGCAATACATCGCCCCAACCCTCGTGCTGCTGCTCGCAGTGCTGCTGTTCGACGAGCACCTGTCCTCCAGCACGCTGATGGCATTCCTGTTCATCTGGGCCGGTTTGGCCGTGTACAGCATTGATGCCGTGATCGGCATGCGCCGTCGCGGCTGATCAAAAAACGCACACACCTCTACAGGCCACGTTTTGCGTGGCCTGCGCTTATCCTTCCAAAGGTTATCCACAACGTGATCCCCGCCGTTTGTGCACAACCCCTTGAAAACTGGTGATTTTTTGATCATCGCTGGCTGAGGCCCGGCGGGCCTGGGCTGGCGCCAGGTCTCTACAGGTTATCCACAGGCAGGCGCAGTTTTTCCTTGGATAACACCTGTCAGGTTTCGTCGCTGAATTTCAACTCAACCATCAATTCATCGGCCAGGGTTTCCAGGCATGCCTGCAGCGTGTCCAGCGACAAGGTCAACGGCACCCCAAGGATCGCCTCGGCATGAAACAGCAACTCGCTGCTCATCGGTGCCGGTCGCACCTGGGTGATCAAGCGCTCGACGTTCACGCCCTGCTCGCTCAGCAGACGAGTGATGTCGCGCACGATACCCGGACGGTCATTGCCCACCAATTCCATCGCGATAGGTTTCCAGGTGCAGGATTCTTCGATCGCGTTCTCGGCGATCAGCACGCGAATGCCATGGGCCGACAGGCCTTGCAAGGCTTCGATCAACTCTTCATGGGACTCGGCCGGGGCACTGAGACGCAGGATTCCGGCAAACTGCCCGGCGAGGTGGGACATGCGGCTGTCCAGCCAGTTTCCGCCATGTTCGGCGATGCATTGGGCGATTCGCTCGACCTGCCCTGGTTTGTCCGGGGCGAAAACAGTAATGACGAGATGGTCCATGGCGCAGCCCTGTTATGGATGGAGAAGACAGTATAGGCAAGGCCCGCCCACGGCGCGGCCGGGGCATTTTTCTTTAATGTGTACAGTTATTGAGATTTATCTGGAACAATCCATCTGTTTTTTGAGAACATCCCATGCCGCGCAATGACTGTACTGCTTTAGTCGGTCGCAGAACGACGCAATTAGTCTAATTTTCACAAGCGCAAATGATCATGTAGTATTCCCCAGCGAGCACTACATAATCGCGGCAATCCTGTTGTACCGATGTCTGCTTAAGGCCAGTCGCACCCCTGAAAGCCCCGCCCAGCAAGGCTTAACAACCCAGCCGCCAGCGATGGCATGTACTGGTTCAGGGGTTTGTGGTTTAAATGTCCCGAGGCTTCATTGTCAAAATCGAAGAGCTGAAAAGCGAAATAGCTGAGCAGAGTGAGGCAAGCAATGACTGAACACGTTCAAGTCGGTGGCCTGCAGGTCGCCAAAGTCCTGTTCGACTTCGTTAATAACGAAGCCATTCCCGGAACCGGCCTCACCGCCGACGCATTCTGGGCCGGGGCCGACAAGGTCATCCATGACCTGGCTCCGAAGAACAAAGCCCTACTCGCCAAACGCGACGACTTCCAGGCACGGATCGACGCCTGGCACCAGGCCCGTGCCGGCCAGGCCCACGACGCCGTGGCTTACAAAGCCTTCCTGCAAGACATTGGATACCTGCTGCCAGAAGCGGCGGATTTCCAGGCCACGACTCAAAACGTCGATGACGAAATCGCCCGCATGGCCGGCCCGCAACTGGTAGTGCCGGTGATGAACGCCCGCTTCGCCCTCAACGCCTCGAACGCCCGCTGGGGTTCGTTGTACGACGCGTTGTACGGCACCGACGCCGTCAGCGAAGCCGATGGCGCGGAAAAAGGCAAAGGCTACAACAAGGTGCGCGGCGACAAGGTCATCGCCTTCGCCCGCGCATTCCTCGACGAAGCGGCCCCCCTGGCGGCCGGCTCCCATGTTGATTCCACTGCCTACAAGATCGTCGACGGCAAGCTGGTGGTGGCCCTCAAGGGCGGCGCCAACAGCGGCCTGCGCGACGACGCCCAACTGATCGGTTTCCAAGGCGATATGTCGGCGCCGAGCGCGGTGCTGCTGAAACACAACGGCCTGCACTTCGAGATCCAGATCGACGCCAGCACCCCCGTCGGCCAAACCGACGCCGCCGGTGTCAAAGACATCCTGATGGAAGCCGCGCTGACCACCATCATGGACTGCGAAGACTCGGTTGCCGCGGTCGATGCCGATGACAAAGTGGTGATCTACCGCAACTGGCTCGGCTTGATGAAAGGCGACCTGTCCGAGCAAGTCGCCAAGGGCGGCCAGACCTTCACCCGCACCATGAACCCCGACCGCGCCTACACCGCCGTCGACGGTTCGGGCTTGACGCTGCACGGTCGCTCGCTGCTGTTCGTGCGCAACGTCGGTCACCTGATGACCATCGACGCGATCCTGGACAAGGACGGCAACGAAGTGCCGGAAGGCATCCTCGACGGGCTGGTCACCAGCCTGGCGGCGATCCACAGCCTCAACGGCAACACCTCGCGCCGCAACAGCCGCACCGGTTCGGTGTACATCGTCAAGCCGAAGATGCACGGCCCGGAAGAAGTGGCGTTCACCAACGAACTGTTCGGCCGCGTCGAAGACGTGTTGAACCTGCCGCGCAACACGCTCAAGGTCGGCATCATGGACGAGGAGCGCCGTACCACGGTCAACCTCAAGGCCTGCATCAAGGCTGCCAGCGAGCGCGTGGTGTTCATCAACACCGGCTTCCTGGACCGCACCGGCGACGAAATCCACACCTCCATGGAAGCCGGCCCGATGGTGCGCAAGGCCGACATGAAGGCCGAGAAGTGGATCGGCGCCTATGAAAACTGGAACGTCGACATCGGCTTGAGCACCGGCTTGCAAGGCCGCGCGCAAATCGGCAAGGGCATGTGGGCGATGCCGGACCTGATGGCAGCGATGCTCGAACAAAAGATCGCTCACCCGATGGCCGGCGCCAACACCGCCTGGGTTCCGTCGCCGACCGCCGCCGCGCTGCATGCGCTGCACTACCACAAGGTCGACGTGTTCGCCCGCCAGGCCGAACTGGCCAAGCGTGCGCGCGCCTCGGTGGACGACATCCTGACCATCCCGCTGGCCGTCAACCCGAACTGGACGGCAGAGCAGATCAAACACGAACTGGACAACAACGCCCAGGGCATCCTTGGCTACGTGGTGCGCTGGATCGACCAGGGTGTCGGCTGCTCCAAGGTGCCGGACATCAATGACATCGGCCTGATGGAAGACCGCGCGACGCTGCGCATTTCCAGCCAGCACATCGCCAACTGGTTGCGCCACGGCATCGTCACGCAAGAGCAGGTGATGGAAAGCCTCAAGCGCATGGCACCGGTCGTGGACCGCCAGAACGCCAGCGACCCGCTGTACCGCCCGCTGGCGCCGGACTTCGACAGCAACATCGCCTTCCAGGCGGCGGTCGAGCTGGTGATCGAAGGCACCCGGCAACCAAACGGCTACACCGAGCCGGTGCTGCACCGTCGCCGACGCGAGTTCAAGGCCGCCAATGGGCTGTGATTGAGCGGTAGATAGCAATGAAAAAGCCCTGGCCGAAAGACCAGGGCTTTTTCATTTGCGATCCCTAACTGCTTTTGTGCCGAGGGCGCTTGCTCCCGCTGGGGTGCGCAGCAGCCCTTCTTTTCAGCTATTTTGAAACCTTAATCTGCGGACTTGCGACTGCTGCGCAGTCGAGCGGGAGCAGGCGCCCTCGCCACAAAAAACCAGCCAGTACAGCGGCCTAGAGATCCATCCCCAACTCATGCTTGACCAGCCCCAGCAGCTTGTCGGTATCGATCGGCTTGAGCAGGAAATCCACCACGCTCAAGTGCATCGCCTCGATGGCATCCTTCACGTCGGCGTCGCCGGACACAATGATGATCGGCAGCGCCGCACGCTCCGACTCGCGCACCAGGCGCACCAGTTCAAGGCCATCGACATTGCCCATGCGAAGGTCCGTGATCAGAAGGCCGATGGACGGCTTGGTCTCCAGCATCTTGAGCGCGGTTTCGCCACTCGCGGCGGTCATGCAGTGGATGCCGTCCAATGCCAGGATTTCCGACAACAGCTCGCGGGCGTCCTTGTCGTCGTCGACGATCAACACACGCTGCGGCGGCAGGTCGGGTTCCAGCATGACGGCACTCAGCGCCTCGCGCTCGGCGTCACTCAAAATATCGTGGTCGGACATGGTGCTCTCTACGTTCCTTGAATCGATCCCTTGGCACAGTGGTCAGACATCGTTCTGCGGCGCTTCAATGTGCACTTCGTCGGATTTTTTTCCAAGAGTCTTCCCTGAAGAATTTTCCGAGGCGAGGCGTGGGATATTTCCGTAGTTCCGGCTCTATCGTGGCGACCTAGACTTACGTCCAATGGGCACTCCACGTCCAGAGGCCGACCATGGCGAACAGATCCGACCACAACAATTCGAAAAAGATTGCGTAATGGTTATGAAAAAAGCGGACGCCTTCATCCAGGCAGGGAAAACCGCCGTGTTGCAGAACATTCAGGGGACATTGCAATTTCTCCAGCGCTTCCCCCCGTTCAACCAGATGGAAAACGCCCACCTGGCCTATCTGGTGGAGCAATGCCTGCTGCGCTTCTACGCGCCGGGCGAAACGATCATCAAGCCGGCCGACGGCCCGGTGGAACACTTCTATATCGTCAAGCAGGGCCGGGTGGTGGGCGAGCGTCCCCATTCGGCGAAGGGCGGCACCGAGACCACCTTTGAAATCACCACGGGCGAATGCTTCCCCCTCGCCGCACTGTTGGGTGAGCGCGCTACCCGCACCGAGCATCGGGCCGGTGAAGATACGTTCTGTCTGCAACTGAACAAGGTGGCGTTCATCAAGCTGTTTGCCTTGTCCGGCCCGTTTCGCGACTTTGCCTTGCGCGGCGTCAGCAGCCTGCTCGACCTGGTCAACCAGCAAGTGCAGCAAAAATCTGCCCAGACGCTGGGCACGCAATATTCGCTGAACACCCGCCTGGGCGAGCTGGCGATGCGTCATCCGGTCAGTTGTTCACCTGAAACACCGTTGCGCGAAGCCGTCAAACTCATGCATGAGCAACAAGTCGGCAGCATCGTCGTGGTGAACGAACAAAAAGCGCCGGTAGGCATTTTTACCCTGCGCGACCTGCGTCAGGTCGTGGCCGACGGTACCGGGGATTTTTCCGAGTCGATTGCGATGCACATGACTCAGGCGCCGTTTTTCCTGTCACCGGAGCACAGCGCCTTCGATGCCGCCATTGCCATGACCGAGCGTCATATTGCCCATGTCTGCCTGGTCAAGGAGCATCGCCTGTGTGGCGTGGTGTCGGAACGGGATCTGTTTTCCTTGCAACGCGTCGACCTGGTGCATCTGGCGCGCACGATTCGGAATGCCCCTCGTGTGGAAAACCTGGTCACCCTGCGCGGCGAGATCGGCCAACTGGTGGAGCGCATGCTGGCCCACGGCGCGTCATCGACCCAGATTACCCATATCATCACCTTGCTCAACGACCACACCGTGTGCCGGGTCATCGAACTGACCCTGGCCGATAAAGGCGACCCAGGCGTGCCCTTCAGTTGGTTGTGTTTCGGCAGCGAAGGCCGCCGCGAGCAGACCCTTCATACCGACCAGGACAACGGCATCCTGTTCGAAGCCCGGGACGCCGCCCACGCCGCGCAGATCCGTGGCCTGCTGTTGCCCATCGCCCAACAGGTCAACCAGAGCCTGGCGCTGTGCGGTTTCACCTTGTGCAAAGGCAACATCATGGCGGGCAACCCCGAGCTGTGCCTGTCCCGCGCGGAATGGGCGCGTCGCTTCGCGGCCTTCATCCGCGAAGCGACGCCGGAGAACCTGCTGGGCTCAAGCATCTATTTCGACCTGCGAGTGGTCTGGGGAGATGAACAAAGCTGCGAGCAACTGCGACAGCAGATTCTCGATCAAGTGGCCGACAACCGATTGTTCCAGCGCATGATGGCCGAAAATGCCCTTCGCCACCGGCCGCCGGTTGGACGCTTCAGGGACTTCGTGCTGACCCGCAAGAACGGCGAAAAAGCCACCCTCGACTTGAAGGTACAAGGGCTGACGCCTTTCGTTGACGGCGCGCGACTGCTGGCCCTGGCCAATGGCATCGAAGCCAACAATACCCTGGAGCGCTTGCGGCAACTGGTGGTCAAGGAAGTCATCGAGCCGCTTGATGGCGCCGCTTATGAAGAGGCCTATCACTTCATCCAGCAGACCCGGATGCAACAACACCAATTGCAGACCCGGGAGAACCTGCCCTACTCCAACCGCGTCGATCCAGACAGCCTCAACCACCTGGACCGGCGCATCCTGCGCGAATCCCTGCGCCAGGCCCAACGTCTGCAAAGCAGCCTGACGTTGAGGTATCAGCTGTGAGCCTGTTTTCCTGGCTGCGCCCGGTCCAGCCGACGTTGTCGCAGGATTTGCAACAGCGCCTGGAAGCCCTGCCCGCGGCAGCACAACTGAATGAATGCAGCCTGCGGGAACAGCGTTGGGTCGTGGTCGATCTGGAAACCACCGGCCTGAACCTGAACAAAGACCAAGTATTGTCCATCGGTGCGGTGGTGATAGAAGACGGCGCCATCGACTTCAGCCAGCAGTTCGAGCGGACCTTGCAATGCGACAAGCAAAAACTCGGGCCAAGCGTGTTGATACACGGGTTGGCGCCAAGCGCCATCGCCGCCGGCAGCGACCCGGCCGACGCGCTGCTGGCGTTCATGGAGTTCGTCGGCGACAGCCCACTGCTGGCGTTTCATGCGCCTTTCGACAGCCACATGCTCGGACGAGCGTTGAAGCAATACCTGGGCTATCGCTTGCAGCATCCCTTCATCGACGTGGCGGACCTGGCCCCGATGCTTTGCCCACAGGCTCATATCCGCCAAGGAGGCCTGGACGACTGGATCGACTGGTTCAAGTTGCAAGTCTTCGATCGCCACAACGCCAGCGCCGACGCCCTGGCCACCGCGGAGCTGGCGCTGATCCTGTTCAGCCGCGCCCGCCAGAAGGATATCCACAGCCCGCTCGACCTGCAGCAACGCCTGGGACAATGGAAACGGCGGCAGCAGGCGCCTTCGCTTTAATCCAAGACCCGAGCGCTCGGGAGCTTTTGCGGGAGCAAGCTTGCTCCCACAAAAGTATTGAGTTATGGGCTCCGACCAGCGCCAATTGCTTTCCCTCCCCCGCCTCTGCCACAATCGCGAACAATTCTCGTTACTTAAAACGTCGGTGATGCTCTGTGTCGTCAGTCCCCAGTCCTCATAGTGATCTGGTTGGTGCGTTATACCGCGACCATCGCGCTTGGCTATTGGCGTGGCTGCGACGCAACGTGGCCTGTGCGCAACGGGCCGAGGACCTGAGCCAGGACACCTTTGTGCGCTTGCTGGGTCGCGAGGAGTTGAAGGCGCCCCGCGAGCCGCGCGCGTTCCTGCTGGCGATCGCCAAGGGGCTGTTGTTCGACTACTTCCGTAGGGCCGCGCTCGAACAGGCCTATCTGACCGAACTGATGCTGGTCCCGAAAGGCGAGCAGCCGTCGGTGGAAGAGCAACAACTGATTCTCGAAGACCTGAAGAATATCGATCGCCTGCTTGGAAAATTATCCAGCAAGGCCCGGGCGGCATTCCTCTACAACCGCCTCGACGGCCTCGGCCACGCAGAGATCGCCGAGCGCCTTGGCGTTTCGGTCCCGCGGGTACGGCAATACCTGGCCCAAGGCATGCGGCAATGCTACATCGCGCTTTATGGTGAGCCGACATGACCGCAGCCCTTGGCAAACCGGTCTCGGCGCGCGTTCTCGATGCGGCCATTGCCTGGCAGCTGTCCCTGGATTCTGGCTGCGGCAGTCCCCAGGAGCGGGAAGCATTCGCTCAATGGCACGCCGCCGATGAAGAGCACGCCCGCGCCTGGCAACAGCTCGGCATGCTTGACCAACGCTTGAGCATCGCCAGCGGACCTGCCCGGGCCGCGTTGCTGCAATCGAAGGCCAGCATCCGGCGACGGGTGCGCAAGGTTGGCAGTGGCCTGGCCAGTATCGTCGCGGTCATCGGCCTGGCGCTGTTCGCCGGCGACCGTTACCTGCCGCTGGATTATTGGCTGGCCGACCAGCGCACCGCCACGGGCGAACAGCGCACGTTGCGCCTGGCGGACGGCACGGTGGTCAACCTCAATACCCACAGTGCGCTGGATGTACGTTTCGACGACAAGCAGCGGCTTATCGTTTTGCAGGAAGGCGAGATTCTCGTGGAGACCGGCCACAACGATCCGCGGCCATTCATCGTCGAGACTCGCGAAGGCAGCATGCGCGCCTTGGGCACGCGTTTTCTGGTCAAGCTCGAAGACCAGGGCACACGCTTGAGTGTGTTGAAATCGGCGGTGGCGGCGCACCCGCAGCGCAGCGAAGGAGAACAGATCCTGCGCGAAGGCCAGCAAGTGCTGATGCACCGGGATGGCCTCGGGCCGGCCGTGGCCTTGAACGCGGGGGCCGATGCCTGGACCCGCGGGATGCTGGTGGTGGACAACGCGCGCCTTGAAGATTTGATCCGGGAGCTGGGGCGTTACCGGCGTGGATATCTCGGCGTCGAGCCCCAGGTGGCGGACTTGCGCATCACCGGCAGCTTTCCGCTGCACGACACCGACCTGGCCCTGACCGCCCTGCTGCCGACCTTGCCGGTGCAAATCGAGCATCACACGCGTTGGTGGGTGGTGGTGGGGCCTAGGGCTGAAGCCAAGCGCTGAAGCGTATTGTTGCCAGTGATGGCCTCATGGCGAGCAAGCTCGCTCCCACAGGGGTTTGCACTTCAGTCCCATGTGGGAGCGAGCTTGCTCGCGATGAGGCCATTCGCCCCACCACAAAGCCACCGGCCGCAATCTGAATCTAAATTATTTTCATCCAGCCCTATCACTTTTCGACTTTCATCCGGCACACAGGCAATTGAGAAATATTTCCATTCAGGAGCCGCCGTATGTCCCGTCCGTTTGAGACCCTGTTGCGCCCCAGTCTATTGGCCGTTGCCATTGCCTTGAGCACCCCGTTGGCCTGCGGCCCGTTGCTCGCCGCCGAACAGGCATCTGGCGTTCGTGCCTACAATCTGCCCGCGGCGCCATTGGCCAGCACCCTGAATCAGATCGCCAGCCAGGCCGGTCTCGCCTTGAGCCTGAACCCGTCATTGGCGTCGGGCAAGACCTCCGCCCCGGTCCAGGGCCAATTCGACGCCACCGGCGCCTTGCGCGAGGCCTTGCGCGGTACCGGCCTGCAACTGGAACAAAGCAGCGCCGGCACTTACAGCCTGGTGGCCGTGCCCGAAGGCGTCATGGTGCTGCCGGAAACCAGCGTGATCGGCGCGGGAATCAGCGAAACGGCATGGGGGCCTAGCGAGGGCTACGCTGTGACCCGCACCGCCGCCGGCACCAAGACCGATACCCCGATAGTCGAGCTGCCACGCTCGGTCTCGGTGGTCACGCGCCAGCAGATGGAAGACCGCTCCGTCCTCAACCTCAATGACGCGCTGCGCTACACCGCCGGCGTGCAGAGCAGCGGCTACGGTTCGGACTCGCGTAACGATTGGCTATTGGTGCGCGGTTTCGTGCCAACGCAATTCCTCGATGGCCTGCCGCTGCCCAAGGGCAACTACATCACGACGAAAATCGAACCCTGGAACCTTGAGCGCATCGCAGTGCTTCGCGGCCCTGCTTCCTCGGTCTACGGCCAGACGCCCCCCGGCGGCATGCTCGACATGGTCAGCCGCCGCCCACAGGCTGAAAGCAGCAATGAAGTCCAATTGCAGGCCGGCAGCTACGAGCACAAGCAGATCAACTTCGACAGCACTGGCAAAGTCGATGACGAAGGCCAGTTCCTGTACCGACTCAGCGGCACGGTGCGCGACAGCAACTCCCAGGTCGACCACATCCCGGACAAACGCTACAACATTGCTCCAAGCCTGACGTGGAATATCAACGACGACACTCGCCTGACCTTCCTGTCGCAATACACCCGCGACGACACCGGTATCACTGGGCAATTCCTGCCGCTGCAAGGCACAAAACTGGCCTCGCCGGCGGGCAAGATTTCCCATCACAAGAACCTGGGTGATCCGGACTGGGAGTTCTACGATCGCACCTACTATGCGCTGGGCTACAACTTCGAGCATCGCCTGAACGACACCTGGCAGTTCCGCCAGAATCTGCGCTATACCAAGAGCGATCTGGAATTTCAGGGAATTTCGGCGGGGACGTTCCCACCTGATCAGGCAGTGAGCCCCGACGGGACAGTCAAGCGCAGCGCCGGTATCGTCAACGAAGACATCAGTCAGTTCGCCGTTGATAATAATTTCCAGGCCGACTTCCAGACTGGGGCGCTGAGCCACACCTTACTGCTGGGCCTGGATCACCAGCGCTCCAACGCAAACTCAAAATGGCTATGGGGTACCAACGGCGTCCCCGACAGTAATATTCACAACCCGATCTACGGACAGGATTTTTCCAACGTCCAGTATTTGACCATGTATGACTACAACCAGAAGACCCACCAGACTGGCCTGTACATCCAAGACCAGATCGCTCTGGACAACTGGCGCCTGACCCTTGGCGGCCGTGAGGACTGGATTCACACCGGCACCGTTTTCCACAACCAGAACGACGCGACCAACACCCAGCGCGACAAGAAATTCAGCGGCAACGCCGCATTGAGCTATGTGTTCGATAACGGCGTGACACCGTACGTTTCCTTCGCCCAGTCGTTCCAGGCCGTGGCGGGCTCAGCCGTCAACAGCACTGACTCGTTCAAACCAACTGAAGGCGAGCAGTACGAAGTCGGCATCAAATATCAGCCACCGGGTACCAAAACCCTGTTGACCGCCGCGGTGTTCGACCTGACTCAGCAAAACAACTCCGTCACGGAGAACAACATCACCCGGCAAGTGGGCGAGGTCCGCGTGCGTGGCCTGGAACTGGAAGCGTCCGGCGACGTCACCGACAACCTGAAACTGGTCGGTTCCTACACCTACAACGACAGCGAAATCACCAAGGGCGCCGCGGCCGAAGAAGGCAAGCGCATGGCCCAGGTACCGCGTAACCAGGCCACCGCATGGGCCGACTACACCTGGCATAACGGCCCTCTGGACGGGTTCGGCGTGGGGGCTGGCGTGCGTTATGTCGGCGACACCTATGGCAACACCACCAACACCGATTGGGGTCACGTCGGCTCCTACACGGTGTACGACGCCTCGGCCCACTACGACCTGGGCCGTTTGAACAAGACGCTCAAGGGCGTCACGGTGGCAGTGGACGCGAAAAACATTTTCAACAAGGACTACCTGTCCACCTGCGATGGTTTCTATTGCTACTACGGCGACCAACGCAACGTCGTCGCCAGCGTGAATTACAAATGGTAAACGGTTAGCATTTGCGCAAACTTCTTTGAGGGCACCTGCAACTGAGCTCAATCAGTCAGATGAATGCCTGTGGGACGAGTCTTTGTGGGAGCGAGCTTGCTCGCGATGGCGGTGAGTCAGCTGCGTTGATCTTGACTGACACTTCGCTTTCGCGAGCAAGCTCGCTCCCACACAAGCTGGCTCCCGTAGGTTTCACGGTTGGCTGAACGACCTCAAGCATCGTCGCCCTTCAGCATTCGGATCGATCATGAAAAGCAAAACCATCCGCCGCTGGTCCTTCGTCCACACCTGGACCAGCCTGATCTGCACGGTGTTCCTGCTGATGTTGGCAATCACCGGGTTGCCGTTGATTTTCCATCATGAGATCGAGCACCTGTTGGGCGATGCGCCAGAGCTGCGGGAGATGCCGGCCGGCACGCCGCCGCTGGACCTGCAACAACTGGTGGAAAAAGCCAAGGCCCATCGCCCGGGCGAGGTGGTCCAGTATTTTGGCTGGGACGAGGACGACCCCAACGGCATCATCACCATCATGGCGCCGACGCCGGGCACCGAACCCAACTCCTCCCACACGTTCATGCTCGATGCACGCACGGGCGAAGCCCTGGAGATGCCCTCGGCCAACGGCGGTTTCATGATGGTCATGCTGCGCCTGCACGTGGACATGTTCGCCGGTTTGCCGGGCAAGTTGCTGCTGGCGTTCATGGGTTTGCTGTTCGTGATCGCCATCGTCTCCGGCGTGGTGCTGTATTTGCCATTCATGCGCCGCTTGAAGTTCGCCACGGTGCGCCAGGACAAATCAACGCGCCTGCGCTGGCTCGACCTGCACAACCTGATCGGCGTGGTCACCCTGGTCTGGGCGCTGACCGTCGGCGTGACTGGCGTGATCGCCGCCTGCGCCGACCTGATCATTGCCGCATGGCGCAACGATAGCCTCAGTGCCATGGTCGAGCCCTATCGCAACGCGCCGCCATTGACCGAGCTGGCCCCGGCAACCCGCTTGCTGGACATTGCCAAGGATGTCGCTCCCGGCATGGAGCCGAGCTTCATCGCCTTCCCCGGCACGCTGTTTTCCAGCGAGCACCATTACAGCGTGTTCATGAAAGGCAGCACTCACCTGACCTCCCATCTGCTGACGCCTGTACTGATCGACGCCAGCACCCTGGATGTCACCGCCGTGGCCGAACGGCCGTGGTACATGGACATGATGAGCCTGTCCCTGCCTTTGCATTTCGGCGACTACGGTGGCCGGCCAATGCAGATCTTCTGGGCGACCCTGGACATCCTGACCATCATCGTCCTGGGCAGTGGTGTTTATCTGTGGGTGGTTCGGCGCAAGACCGCCAAGCGCGCAATCGTCGGCGCGGAGGTCGAAGCGTGAGGCCTCGGCAGTCGAATTTCTGGAAGGTGTTTGGTATCCCCGTGGTCATCGGCGCTTTGAGCGCGGCGGGGCTGTTTTCGGCATTGTTGGGCGATGGCGCGTGGGATGCGGTGAGTTGGGTGGGCTTGGGCGTACCGACGGTGCTGGGGACCTGGGGTTTGTTCAAGCGCCGATAATTCCAGCGCGGCAATAAACCTGTGGGAGCATTCGATACTCGCCAGCCGCCGTGCAACTGTCTAGGCTAAGCCCCAGCCCGCCCCATCGAGGATCTCTGCATGTCCAGCCCCAGCATGACCCTGTTCCACAACCCCGCGTCCCCCTTCGTCCGCAAGGTGCTGGTGCTGCTGCACGAAACCGGCCAGCAGGACCGTGTGGCGTTGCAGTTGAGTCAACTCACGCCGGTCAAGCCCGACCGGGCGCTGATCGAAGAAAACCCGTTGAGCAAGATCCCGGCCTTGCGCCTGGCCAACGGGACGGTGATCCACGACAGCCGCGTCATTCTTGATTACCTCGATCACCAGCATGTCGGCAACCCGCTGATCCCCCGCGAGGGCGCGGCCCGCTGGCGGCGCTTGACCTTGGCCTCCCTGGCCGACGGGATCATGGACGCGGCGGTGATGATCCGCTACGAGACCGCGCTGCGCCCCACGGAAAAACACTGGGCCGAATGGCTCGATGCGCAACGGGACAAGATTCGCCGCGCCCTGGCCCTGCTCGAAGCCGAGGCGATTGCCGAACTGGCCTGTCATTTCGACATCGCCTCCATCAGCGTCGCCTGCGCCCTGGGTTACCTGGACCTGCGCCATCCGGACCTGGAATGGCGCAAGTCCAATCCCCAGCTAGCGGCGTGGTTTGCCGAGGTGAGCTTGCGGCCTTCGATGCTCGAGACGGTGCCCAGGGTTTAATTTTTACTGGATATCACGACTTTTTCGCCAGCAGGCTCGCCCCCCATTGATCGTGTGGTCCCTGTGGGAGCGAGCCTGCTCGCGAAGGCCGCGCACCGGATCCATCGGAAACAACCCAGCAATTCGCTTCACCAGCAGCTCTCCCAACCACTGATCCTCCCGCAACCCCAGCGACCGACTCATTTCACCTCTCCCAGATCGAAGCTCATCGCCGCAACAGGCTTCGCGCCCACGCCGTACCAGTCCAGCTTGCGGGTCAATACCATGAACACACCGAGCAGGCCGAACAGCAGCAGCGAGCCCATCAACAGCGCGTAGTCTTCAGCGCTTAGCAACCCATAGAGCAAACCGTACAACCCCGCCAACCCGGCTGAAAAACCCAGGCCGTGGCTGACGCTGCGCAGCACATGGCAGACATAAAAGCCGATCAACACCACGCAGGCACTGGCCGAGACCAGGTACGCCAGGGTGAAGCCTATGTGTTCCGAAAGCGACAACAGCAATAGATAGAAGAAGGCCAGGGCCACGCCCACCAGTGCGTATTGGACCGGGTGCACCGCCAGGCTCTTGAGCACTTCGAAGAGGAAGAACCCGGCGAACGTCAACGCAATGAACAGCAGCGCGTATTTGATCGCCCGATCGCTCTTGAGGTATTGGTCCACCGGATCGACGAAACTCACGCCGAATGCACGGCTGCGGAATGCTTCGCAGCCATCGCTGGGCTCGCATGCCTGCAATGTTTCCAAGAGGTTGGTGGAGAAAAACGAGGTCTGCCAATCGGCACTGAAGCCCTGCTCGTTGACCTCGCGATCGACCGGCAGGTAGTTGCCGATAAAGCTGGGGTGCGGCCAGTCGGCGGAGAGGTGCACCTTGGTGGACTTGCCCACCGGCAGGATCTGCAATTCACCGGTACCTTGCAGGCGCAGGTCGAAGCCGAAGGTCAGCTCGGGGCTGCCTTGGGCGGTGATCATGGGCAGCGGTACATGCACGCCTTGCCCAAGCCAGCCAAGCCGCGAGCCGGGAAGGAAGTCGACGGTTTGCTGGTTCAGCGTCAGGGTCAAGGCATTCTCGATGCCGCGAATGTCGCTGATACCGACGCTCAGGTACGGCTCGTCAAAGCGATAGTCGGCGAAATCCTTCGCGGCGACGCCATAACGCTCCGGCACCTTGAAGCGCCCATCGATCCGATTGTCAGCGTGAAACAAGCGCGCCTCGTAGATACCCCGGGCGCGGGTTTCGGTGCGCACCTGGCCGTCGAGTTCGAATTGCTCCGGCAAAAAGTACAACTCACCACTTCGTTCGACGGTTTCCAGGAAACGCACGCCCGTCTTTTCGTTGGTATTCCAGACTTTCACGTCCTTGCGAAACGGCACGACGATCATCGGCCCGATCAGTTGCTGGCTGTGACTGGAACTGCGGGCGATGTCCTGCAGCACCCCGTCGCGCAGCTCTTGGCGCTCATCGATAAGGCCGCTGATCATCAACAACGGAATCATCAGCAAGAGGATCAAGAGGGCAATCATGCCCAGTTTTATAGCGAGACTGCGGTTCATGTGAGGCTCTCCCTGTTCGAATGAGGGAGAGTCTGGCGTGCCTGTGTGGGAGGTTTATGGGTGGAATGTGGAGATTGTGTGGAGAGTAGAAGTTATCCGACCCAAAGAGAAACCTGTGGCGAGGGAGCTTGCTCCCGCTCGGCTGCGAAGCAGTCGCAAACGGGGCCGCTACGCAGCCCAGCGGGAGCAAGCTCCCTCGCCACAACTGTATTTCATTGCCAAGAACGTGGTCTCAGGGCAACCGCAGCACCACCTCCACCCCGCCCTCGACATTGCCGATACTGAACGCCCCGCCATGCAACTGCACCACTTCCTCGACGAAGTTCAGCCCCAGGCCCGTGCTCTTGCGACCAGTACCCGGGCGAGGCAACGAGTAAAAACGCTCGCTCAAACGAGGCAGCGCATAGTCGGGAATCGGTTCAGCCTGGTTGAACAGGCGGATTTCGACACAGGTGCCGATGCGCTCGGCGCTGATCCGCAGCAGGCCTTCGGCGGGCGTGAAGTCCAAGGCGTTTTCCAGCAGGTTGCCCAGAGCCTGGCGCAGCAAGAACGCCTCCCCCGTCAACGTCAGGTCAGGCGCCATGTGCCGCTCGATGCGCAACTGCCGGTTTTCGATCCAGCCGCCGCGTGCTTCCAGCAGCTCCTCCATCAACGCCGCGACCGGCACCGCCACCACGTCTTCCAGGCCTTGCCGCTGCTCGACCTGGGCCAGGTTGAGCAAACGCTCGATCAACTGCTGCATCCGCACGCTTTCGCTGTCGATGTTGCTGACGAAACGCTGGTGCTGGGCGGCCGGCATGTCGCTCTGCAGCAGCTCGGCGGCGCCGCGAATCGCCGCCAGCGGACTCTTGAGCTCATGGGTCAGGGTATGTACGTATCGCTCGACATACGCCTTGCCTTCAAGCTGGGTGCGCATATGCTCCACCGCCCCCGCCAATTGTTCGAACTCGCCGCCGCGATAGTGCGGCACCTCCACCCGACGGCCCTGGCTGACCGCCTGGGCATAAGCCGTCAAGCGCCGCAATGCCGCGCTGAGCCACCACGACAGCAAGGCGCCGAGCAACAGGCCAAGGCCGATCAGACCGGCGCCGTAGGCGAGCAAACGCCGCTCCGTGCGGTCGACGTAAGGCTGCAAGGAGCTATTGGGCTTGGCCACCGTCACCACGCCGATGATCCGGCCGTTGTCACGGATCGGCGCCCCGACATGCATCACCGAAGACGCCGGGTCATCCGGATCGCTGCGGGTCGAACGGGCGCCATAGTGACCGCGCAGCGTCAGGTAGACGTCGTTCCAGCGCGAATAGTCCTGCCCCACTGCCGCGCCGCTGGAATCGAGCACCACGATGCCGTTGGCGTCGGTGACGTAGATGCGGTGGCTGACCTGGTTTTTCGGCAGCCCCCAGATTGTCGCGGCCGGCTGGCGCTCACCATAGGATTTGAGCAGTTGCGGCCAGCGGTTCTGGCTAAGCGTTCCGGCCTTGAAATCGTCCCGCAGGATCTCAGCCATCAGGTTGGCCGTGTCCACCAGGGTTTCCTCGGTGGACTGGCGCACACCGGGGCGGATTTCCTCCATGACCGTGTTGAGCACGAAATACCCGGCCAAGCCAATAAACAACACATAGGCAAGGAAGATACGAATGCCCAGTGACATCAGCTGTGCCCCGGGCTGTAGCTGTAGCCGAGCCCCCGATGAGTCTGGATCGGCTCGGCCTCGGCCCGGACCAGGCGCAGTTTGGCACGCAGGCTCTTGATATGACTGTCGATCGTGCGCTCGTAACCGGCGTCGCTGGCCACGCCCAGGGCATCGAGCAACTGTTCGCGGCTGAAGACCCGTTCGGGCTGGTCCAGCAAACAGTGCAACAAGCGAAACTCGTGGCGCGTGAGGTTCAGCGGTTTGCCGCGATAGTTGATCTGCACGCGATCAGGGTCGACCTGGAACAACGCTGTCCCCGTTTCGGCGATCGGTCGCGGCGCCACTCGCTTGAGGATGGCGCGGACCCTGGCGGCCACTTCCCGAGGGCTGAAGGGTTTGACCACGTAGTCGTCGGCACCAATCTCCAAGCCCACCACCCGATCAATCTCGCCGTCCCGAGCTGTAAGAAAGATGACCGGGACGTCGCTGAAACGTCTGAGATTCTTACACGTCTCAAAACCACTGATATCTGGGAGGCCTACATCGAGAATGATCAGGTCCGCCGGCGTGTTTTTCTGGTGCTCGAGGGCAGCTGCGCCAAGGCTCAGCCAAGTGGTGTCAAAGCCTTCGCCCTGCAGGGCAAACACCAGCGTATCGGCAATGGCGGCTTCGTCTTCGACAATCAGAATATGAGGCATGGCGTCCGAGCCCGACAGGAAAGTTGCCGGAACGGTGCCCCAAGCCTCGGGGCACGTCAATCGCGCAAATCAACAGTCCGGTTTATCCGCTGTAAACCGCCGTGCCGGGTTGACCGCCGCCTTGAATTCGCGCAAGGCCTTGGCGCCGATCAGTAGCGGGTAGTTGAAGCTACTGCGGTCGGTCAGGTTGACCTCGACGGTGCGCTTGACGTTACCCAGGCACATTTCCAGTTCCACCACCGGACGTTTGCTCGGGGCGATCTTTTCATCGTCGTCCTCGTCCTCTTCTGAACGGGTCTTGATCTTGCTGATGCGGGCAATCTTATGCTCGTAGATCTTGTTGCTCGCGTCTTTGGTTGCCAGGCGAAACCGTACCCAATCATCGCCGTCACGGGTGAACGTCTCGATGTCCTTGGCCGACAGCGAAGCGGTCAGCGCACCGGTGTCCATTTTCGCCTTGAGCACTTCGCCGCCCATTTCCGGCAGCGCTATGTATTCATAGCGCCCGTACAAGGTGGGTTCGGCGGCCAGTACTGGAAGGGCCACCAGGGAAAGCAGGGCTAGAACGGATTTCATGTAGGAGGCTTCCATTGTGGGAGTGGGATTTTAGACCGTGGTCGGTGAATTCGTTCGGTTGACTTCGACAGGGATGGCTACGGGACATCCAGCCTATCGATCAAAAGGTGAAACATTCGTCCATCGCGATTTGGCCTGTCGCTCGAAGCTGCTTATCATGGCCCGCCCACCCGTTTGCAAGAGTCATCTATGCGCCGCCTGCTCACCGGCTGTCTCGTCACCCTGTTGCTGCTGCTCAACACCTTGGTGCTGTTCGGACCGCTCATGGTGTTTGCGCTCTTGAAACTGGTCCTGCCCGGGCGTTTTCGCGACTACGCCTCGTTGGCGGTCATGTGGATCGCCGAGACCTGGGCCGAAATCGACAAACTGATCTTTGCCCTGTGCATCCCCACTCGCTGGGACATTCGCGGTGGCGAAGGCCTGCGCGGCGACACCTCCTACCTGGTGATCAGCAACCACCAATCCTGGGTGGACATCCCCGCTCTGGTCCAGGCCCTCAACCGGCGCACGCCTTTTTTCAAGTTTTTCCTCAAGAAGGAACTGATCTGGGTGCCCTTCCTTGGCTTGGCCTGGTGGGCGCTGGATTACCCCTTCATGAAACGCTACACCAAGGCCTTCCTGGCGAAGAACCCGGAACTGGCTGGTCGCGATCTGGAAATCACCAAGGCCGCCTGTGAGCTGTTCAAGCGCCAACCGGTCACTGTGGTGAACTACCTTGAAGGCACGCGTTACACAACGGCCAAAAGCCAGGCGCAGCAATCGCCCTTCGCTCACCTGCTCAAGCCCAAGGCCGGCGGGGTGGCATTCGTGCTGGCGGCGATGGGCGAGCAACTGGACGCGGTGCTGGACGTAACAGTGGTCTACGCGCAAGAGCGGATTCCAGGTTTTTGGGACTTGATCAGCGGGGCGGTGCCCAAGGTCATCATCGACATCCAGACCCGCGAACTGGACCCGACGCTATGGCAGGGCGATTACGAGAACGACCCCGTGTTTCGCCAGCACGTCCAGGACTGGGTCAACTTGCTGTGGGCCGAAAAAGATCGGCGTATTGCTGCGCTGCGCAGCGAAGGCCGGCTTGGGTAACACCTTCTAAGCTGAGAATTGAGGTTTATCGCGAAAAAATCAGATCACGCCATGGGTAGTTCCAAATCGAGATAAAAAACTGTCAGGGTTGACAGTAGCCCTCACCGGACACAGCCGTAACGATGTCGCCGAGAATTAAATTGGAGACATGCACATGCGATATTTCATTGGAGGCGGCGCGGGAATGATGCTGCTGATAATCGGCCATGTTCAGGCTGGAGAAGCTTCTTGTCCGGCCTTGACACAACCCCAGGACGACACTGCAACTGTCAATATCCAGGATGCTCCTGACTGGCAGAGCCAAACCATCGTGCAAGAGCTCAACCCTGCGTCACTACAATTTGACGAAGCGGAATTCGCGATCCAGAACCAGACGAATATCAACAGGTCAGCGTGATCTACCAGCACTGCGAGACGAAACTTACCTTTGATTACCTTACACCGGGATTGAACGGTCATTGCACAAGCCTCGGCACCCGTGCTTGCCAATTTCGGAACAGCAGCGATTATTTCAGTCTCAGATTTTGATGAGTCCGTGGCGGATTTTCGAGGTCGCCACCTTCATCAAACACCTGCGCCAGCCGCACTGCGGGAAAGCCAGGCTGGCCGCCGCTGAAGAATAGCTTTTCTATCGCTCACAAGTTTCTACATAACAGAGAAACTTCCTACAGCAAACTCCGAAACTTCCAATTTCTTTTGTATTTATCTCACACTAGAGCAGTGAGCCGATATATATCTATACATAATTGCGGATTGACATAAAGGACTGTCAACTCTGACAGTAGCCCGACCTGGAAACAGCCGTAAGAATAGCCATGGGCCGAGCCAGGAGGCGCGACATGTTTAAGATACGAGCCGGCGGCGTGGGGGTATTGCTAGGGGTTATTGGCCAGGTTAACGCTGGCGAAATAACCTGCCCCGCGGCCACGGACATACACAGAAACATCGAGGCGGTAGAAGATGTTTATTTTGTCGAAGGGCACGATGAGTTCGAATGGCGGAGCGAAAACCTCGTGGATTTGGTCAACCCGAGAAAACTGTTATTTGAAGGCGCGGAGTATGTACAGCACGAAGAGAGCGAGGACGAAGAAGAACTTGCCATTCGTACCACCATCACATGCCGATATGGCGATATGAATCTGGTCATGCAATATCCGCACGTCCAAGAACCCACCTTTTCGCCGTGGATAAACAATAACTGTAAAAGCCAGGATGTTAACGAGTGCCAACTCATCAATGCCGATTATTTTCAAGTCAGCTTTGATTAAGGTCAGGTACGTAGTCCGAGTTTCGCTACTCCAAACCTGCTCTGCCATTCCCGCTGGGGTTACCGTAAAGTGCGGCATCTTCTTACCAGAGCATGCTCATGAATGTACAAATCGGTGGCGCCACCCTCGCCGTCATCCTGACCGGCATGCTGATTGTCCTGGGCGTCAATGAATGCCAGCGTGGCCCTTTGAATCCGGATCTTGCCGACAACCTCAGTGACGAGCAGAAGGCATGGCTGACGGTTGAACATCGCATCAAACGCTCGGACCCGGCCCTTACCGAAGTCATCCGCAACCAGCAATCCTTGACCGTCTTCTACCGTCCAGACGCTGCCACGCAGGCGTCAGAACCATGGGTGGAGCACATGTTGCGCGTGGTTGGGCATGGCCTGGCCGCACTCAACTACGCGCCCGGCGCCAAGCAATACACACACGTCACGATCAAGGCGCGGATGCTTGTCGATGATGATGTGGAACTGGTTTACGACATGCCGGGTTTTGACGCAATCAAGACGCAACAGGGCGGCTACGTGACCTTTGCCAGCATGCCGCGAAGCATGGTGTTCAGTCGCGAGGCCTTGACCCGGGCCCAGGATTATTGCCGTGGCCCCAGTGCCCGGGGGTTTTATCCCGAATTCTGCGAACGGGTCCTGCCACCGCAGGGTCCTGAATAAAAAGGGCGACATCACTGCCGCCCTTTTTCCGTCTTGCCTACAACCTTACGCCGCGCTGAACAACTTGTGCGGATCGATCACAAACTTCTTCGGCACGCCCGCATCGAACTCGCCATACCCCTTCGGCGCGTCGTCCAGGCTGATGACCTGCACACCCACGATTTCGGCAATGTTGATACGGTCCCACATGATCGCCTGCATCAGTTGGCGATTGTATTTCATCACCGGAGTCTGGCCGGTATGGAAGCTGTGGGATTTAGCCCAGCCCAAGCCGAAGCGGATGCTCAGGCTGCCCATTTTCGCTGCGGCATCGACCGCGCCCGGGTCTTCGGTGACGTACAGGCCGGGGATGCCGATCTTGCCAGCGACGCGGACCACGCCCATCAATGAGTTGAGCACAGTGGCCGGGGCTTCGTGCTTGACGCCGTCATGGCCATGGCCGCGAGCTTCGAAGCCTACAGCGTCGACCGCGCAGTCGACTTCAGGCTCGCCCAGCAGCGCGGCGATCTGCTCATGCAGCGGAGTGTCCTGGGACAGGTCGGCAATTTCGAAGCCCTGGGCCTTGGCGTGGGCCAGGCGGACCGGATTCACGTCGCCGATGATGACCACGGCCGCGCCCAACAGGCGAGCGGACGCAGCGGCCGCCAGGCCAACCGGACCGGCACCGGCGATGTAGACGGTGCTGCCCGGGCCAACGCCGGCGGTGACGGCGCCGTGGTAGCCGGTGGGCAGGATGTCGGACAGGCAGGTCAGGTCACGGATTTTCTCCATGGCCTTGTCACGATCCGGCAGCTTCAGCAGGTTGAAATCGGCGTACGGCACCAGCACGTATTCGGCTTGGCCGCCGGTCCAGTCGCCCATGTCGACGTAACCGTAGGCACCGCCGGCACGGGCCGGGTTGACGGACAGGCAGACGCCGGTGTGCATTTCCTTGCAGGAACGGCAGCGCCCGCAAGCCACGTTGAACGGTACCGATACCAGGTCGCCGATTTTCAGGTTCTCGACGTCGCTGCCCTTCTCGATCACTTCACCGGTGATCTCATGGCCCAGGACCAGTCCGGTCTGGGCGGTGGTACGACCGCGCACCATATGTTGGTCGGAGCCGCAGATGTTGGTGGAGACTACGCGCAGGATGACGCCGTGCTCGATCTTCCTGCCGCGCGGGTCCTGCATTTTTGGATAGTCGATTTTCTGTACTTCGACCTTGCCGTTGCCGAGATACACGACACCACGATTACCGGACATGCTTTCACCTCGCTGTTGTTTTTATGAAACTGCGCTGCCCAGGCAGGCAGCGCGTTGATTGCTCGGGTTGGTGCTTGTGGCTTGTTTCTGTGTTGTCTGTAAGGGCCTCTTCGCGAGCAGGCTCGCTCCCACAGTGGATCGTGGGTGTCAGCAGGATCTGTAGAACGACACGGATCCTGTGGGAGCGAGCCTGCTCGCGAATGGGTTGCGAAGCGGCCCAAAAAGATCTAAAGAACAACCGTGCGATTGGCGTTCAAGAACACCCTTCGCTCAATGTGATACCCCACCGCCCGGGCCAAGGTGAGCCCTTCGATATCCCTGCCCTTGGCAATCAAATCTTCGGGGTAGTGGCTGTGGTCTACCACTTCCACGCCTTGGGCAATGATCGGCCCTTCGTCCAGATCGTTGTTGATGTAATGCGCCGTGGCGCCCACCAGCTTCACGCCTTTGTTGTAGGCCTGGTGATACGGCTTGGCACCCTTGAACCCCGGCAGCAACGAGTGATGGATGTTGATCGCCTTGCCATCAAGCTTGCGGCACAACTCTGGCGACAGCACTTGCATGTAGCGGGCGAGGATCACCAGTTCGGCGCCGGTGTCTTCGATCACCTGCCACACCTGCCGCTCCTGGGCCGGTTTGTCGTTCGGGTCAAGGGGGAAATGGTAGTAGGGAATCTGGTGCCAGTCGGCCAACGGCTTGAGGTCTGGGTGGTTGGACACCACGGCCACTACGTCCATCGACAACTGGCCGATGCGCTGGCGGTAGAGCAAGTCGTTGAGGCAGTGATCGGCCTTGGAGACCATGATCACCACTTTGGGTCGATAGTTGGGCGGGGTCAGTTCGAAGACCATGCCAAAGGCTTCGGCACGCTCGGCCAGGCCGGCGCGGAAACTCTGCTCATCGAAACCGTCAGGTTGGCGAAACTCCACGCGAATGAAGAAGCGCGCCGAGAGTCGGTCGTCGAACGAGTGGTGTTCGGTGACGTAGCAGCCCTGCTCGAACAGAAAGCGGGTCACCGCGTCCACCGTGCCGAGCACGCTGGGGCAATCGGCAGTCAGGATCCATGTGTCTGGGGCGCGGCTCATTGCGGTGACTCCTGTTTGTTATGGACAAATCCCCCGCTAAGCACAGAACCCCTGTGGCGAGGGGATTTATCCCCGCTGGGCTGCGGAGCAGCCCCTAGACCTGCTACTTCAGAGTGTCAGGTTGATCACATCAAGCTTTTGGGGCTGCTTCGCAGCCCAGCGGGGATGAATCCCCTCGCCACAACAGTGTTCAGCTTTAGCCTCTGTGTATCAGGCCTGCACGCTCAACCCATACTCCGCCGCGGCATCCTGCAACCACAGCCACCAGTAGTCGGAGAAGCTGCGGCGGATCACCAGTTCCCAGGTGTCTTCAGCCGTATGGCGGATCACCAGTTGCGACTTGGCGAACACCGTGCCCACGGCTTTGCCCACCGGGAAATTGCTTGGGTGTACATCGTAGCTGGTGGATTTCATCAGCACGTCGCGCACGTTCGGGCCGGACAGTTCGAGGATCTGCTGGCCGCCGCTGACATTGACGATCTGGATGTGCAGGTCGCCGAGGGCTTCACGCAGCTTTTGCTCGGCGGCGAACTCCTCGCCGGTGGGCACCACCAGCAGCCATTCATCCGGGCCGAGCCATTGCAGGCTGGTTTCGCCCTTGATGACGACGGTCAGCGCGGCCGGCAATTCCAGGCCCAGGGCCTTGTGCACGCCAGCGGCGAACGCTGGGTCATGGCCGTCGCCACGGATGGTCAGGTGGCCCAGGAGTTTTTTCTCGCGCACGGTCACGCCGGCGTTCTTGCGACCCTTGCCCACCTGGCTTGCGAGGTCGGCATGGTGCAGCGACGACTCGGCCTTGGCCCCGGTGGTTGGGCGTTGTTGGTACACGTTGACTGCGGTCATATGGAGCACCTGTCTGAATACTATTGAGCCAACCTTGTGGCGACCTTCAGGCCGTCATCGCGAGCAAGCTCGCTCCCACAAGGGTTACGCGGTCAACTGTGGGAGCGAGCTTGCTCGCGATTGCGCCCCACAGGATCTCAAGCCAATCAGATGTTCTGCCGATCCCCCTTCGGATCGAAGAACACCGAAGAAACGATCTCTGCCTCGATCACCCGGCCGTCGGCCAATGGCGCGAACACCCGCTCGCCCAGGCGCTTCAAGCCACCCTTGACCACACCCATCGCAAACGAATAACCCAGAGAGTTATGCGCATAGCTGGAGGTGACGTGGCCGACCATCGACATCGGGATCGCCTGCTTGGGGTTGAACACCAGCTGGGCGCCTTCCGGCAGCCAGACATTCGGGTCGATCGGCTTGAGCCCCACCAGTTGCTTGCGATTTTCGCGCACGCAATCTTCGCGATTCATCCCGCGCCAGCCGATCCAAGAGAACGGCTTGGTGCGGCCGACGCACCAGCCCATGTTCAGGTCGTCCGGGGTCATCGAACCGTCGGTGTCCTGACCGACGATGATGAAGCCTTTCTCAGCCCGCAAGACGTGCATGGTCTCGGTGCCGTACGGGGTCAGGTTGTATTTCTTGCCGGCCTCGACGATCTGCTCGAGCACACCCATGGCGTAGTCGGCCTGCACGTTGATCTCGTATGACAGCTCACCGGTGAACGAGATACGGAACACCCGCGCCGGCACGCCGCCCACCAGGCCTTCCTTCCAGGTCATGAACGGGAAGCCGTCCTTGTCCAGGTCGATGTCGGTGACTTCGCTCAGCAGCTTGCGGCTGTTGGGCCCCGACAGGGTCATGGTTGCCCAGTGGTCGGTGACCGAGGTGAAGTACACCTTCAAGTCCGGCCATTCGGTCTGCTGGTAGATCTCCAGCCATTGCAGCACACGAGCCGCGCCGCCAGTGGTGGTGGTCATCAGGAAATGGTTGTCCGCCAGACAGGCTGTCACGCCGTCGTCGAAGACCATGCCGTCTTCCTTGCACATCAGGCCGTAGCGGGCCTTGCCCACGTCGAGCTTGGTCCAGGCATTGGTGTAGATGCGGTTGAGGAACTCACGGGCATCCGGGCCCTGGATATCGATCTTGCCCAGGGTCGAGGCGTCCAGCAGGCCGACGCTGTCGCGCACGGCCTTGCATTCGCGCTTGACTGCGGCGTGCATGTCTTCGCCGTTCTTCGGGAAGTACCAAGGGCGCTTCCATTGGCCGACGTCTTCGAACTCGGCACCGTTTTTTACATGCCAGGCATGCAGCGCGGTGAAGCGCACCGGCTCGAAAATGTGCCCGCAGTGACGGCCGGCCACCGCGCCGAAAGTCACCGGCGTGTAGTTCGGACGGAACATGGTGGTGCCCATCTGCGGGATGCTCACGTTCAGCGAACGGGCCGCGATGGCCAGGCCGTTGACGTTGCCCAGCTTGCCTTGGTCAGTGCCGAAGCCCAGGGCGGTGTAACGCTTGACGTGTTCCACCGACTCGAAGCCTTCGCGGGTGGCGAGTTCGATGGCGGCGGCGGTGACGTCGTTTTGCAGGTCGACGAATTGCTTCGGCGCCCGAGCGGTGGTTTTTTCGTGGGGCACCTGGAACAGCGCCAAGGTCGGTTCTTCGTGACGGCTCAGGGCTTTGGGCAACACGCCCTCCACTGCCTTGAAACCCGCTTCGCTGGCCGCGCGCACGCCGCCTTCGAAACCGTCGGCCAAGCTATCGCCGAGGCTGTACACACCATTTACACCGCCGACGCACACCCGTTTCTGCGGAGCTTCGCCCGGTACGAAACCGAGGATGTCTTCACGCCAGATCGGCTTGCCGCCCAGGTGCGAAGCCAGGTGGACCACCGGGCTGTAGCCGCCGGAGCTCGCCACCAGGTCGCAGTCCAGCCATTCGCCGGGGCTGGTGACTGTATGGGCGCGCACATCGATCGCGGCAACCCGTGCCCCGGTGACGCGCTTGCTGCCACGGGCCTCGATCACGGCGCTGCCGGTAAGAATGCGGATGCCCTTGGCGCGGGCTTCTTCCACCAGTGCGCCACGTGGGTTGCTGCGGGCATCGGCCACGGCCACCACTTGCAGGCCGGCGTCGAACCAGTCCAGGGCCACGCGATAGGCGTGGTCATTGTTGGTGCTCAGGACCAGTTTCTTGCCCGGCGCCACGCCGTAGCGGCGGATGTAAGTAGAAACCGCGCCAGCCAGCATGTTGCCCGGCACATCGTTGTTGCCGTAGACCAATGGCCGCTCGCAGGCGCCGGTCGCCAGCACCACGCGCTTGGCGCGGACCCGGTTGATGCGCTGGCGAACCTGGCCGATCGGAGCGCGATCACCCAGGTGATCGGTGAGGCGCTCATGGATGGTCAGGAAGTTATGGTCGTGGTAGCCGTTCACCGTGGCGCGAGGCAGCAACACCACTTCCGGCATCGAGCGCAGTTCAGCCACCGCGGCAGCGACCCACTCGGTCGCCGGCTTGCCGTCCAGACTCTCGCGGGAATCGAGCAGGCTGCCACCGAACTCTTCCTGCTCGTCAGCCAGGATCACGCGCGCACCGCTGCGGGCCGCGGCCAGTGCGGCGGCCAGACCAGCAGGGCCGGCGCCGACGATCAACACGTCGCAGTGACGGTTCATGTAGTCGTAGGTGTCCGGATCGTTCTCGGTCGGCGAGCGACCCAACCCTGCGGCCTTGCGGATGTACTTTTCGTAGGTCATCCAGAACGATTGCGGGTACATGAAGGTTTTGTAGTAGAAGCCCGGCGGCATCAGCTTGCCGCCGACCTTGCCGAGAATCCCCATCATGTCGTTGTTCACGTTCGGCCAGCCGTTGGTGCTGGTGGCGACCAGGCCTTGGTACAGCGCTTGTTGCGTGGCCCGTACGTTCGGAATCTGGGTGGCTTCGGTGGCACCGATCTGCAGCACCGCGTTCGGCTCTTCGGCGCCGGCGGCGAAAATGCCGCGCGGACGGGAATACTTGAAGCTGCGACCGATGATGTCGACACCGTTGGCCAGCAGCGCGGCGGCCAGGGAGTCGCCCTCGAAGCCTTTGTAGGTCTGGCCGTTGAAGGTGAAGCTCAGCACTTTGTTACGGTCGATCCGTCCGCCGTTGGACAGGCGATTGATCTGGCTCATACCTTCTCTCCCAGAGCCTGCGCGGCCGCTTTCGGACTGTCAGCCTTGTCGGTGAATTGCGGCTTTTGACCGATCTTGTAGGTTTCGAGAATTTCGTAGGTCACGGTGTCCCGGGTCGCGTTGAAGTACTGGCGGCAACCGGCGGCATGGATCCACAACTCGTGATGCAGGCCGCGAGGGTTGTCGCGGAAGAACATGTAGTCGCCCCACTCCTCGTCGGTGCAGGCGTTCGGCTCCAGTGGACGCGGGATATGCGCCTGGCCGGATGCATGGAATTCCTCTTCGGAGCGCAGTTCGCCGCAGTGAGGACAGAAGATGTGCAACATGGGGATTTCTCCTGTTAGTGGGCGACGGCAGCAGCGCCGTGTTCGTCAATGAGTGCGCCGTTGTGGAAACGGTCGATGGAAAACGGCGCGGCCAGCGGGTGCATTTCACCCTTGGCCAGGCTTGCGGCAAACACGTTGCCCGAGCCAGGTGTGGCCTTGAAACCACCGGTGCCCCAACCGCAGTTGAAGAACATGTTCGGCACCGGGGTCTTGGAGATGATCGGGCAGGCGTCCGGGGTGGTGTCGACGATGCCGCCCCACTGGCGGTTCATGCGCACCCGCGAGAGCACCGGGAACATTTCGACGATGGCCTGGATGGTGTGCTCGATCACCGGGTACGAACCACGCTGGCCGTAGCCGTTGTAGCCGTCGATACCGGCGCCGATCACCAGGTCGCCCTTGTCGGACTGGCTGATGTAGCCGTGTACGGCGTTGGACATGATCACACTGTCGATGATCGGCTTGATCGGCTCCGATACCAACGCTTGCAATGGATGGGACTCAACCGGCAGGCGGAAGCCCGCGAGCTTGGCCATGTGCCCGGAGTTACCGGCGGTCACCACGCCGACACGCTTGGCGCCAATGAAGCCCTTGTTGGTTTCAACGCCGATGCACACGCCGTTTTCCTTGCGGAAACCGATCACTTCGGTCTGCTGGATCAGGTCCACGCCCAACGCGTCCGCCGCCCGGGCAAAGCCCCAGGCCACGGCATCGTGACGGGCCACGCCGCCGCGACGCTGGACGGTGGCGCCCATCACCGGGTAGCGGGTGTTTTTCGAGCAATCCAGGTATGGGATTTCGTCGGCCACTTGCTTGGCGTTGAGCAGCTCGCCGTCCACGCCGTTGAGGCGGTTGGCGCTGACGCGACGCTCGGAATCACGGATGTCCTGCAGGGTATGGCACAGGTTGTAGACGCCACGCTGGGAAAACATCACGTTGTAGTTCAGGTCCTGGGACAGGCCTTCCCAGAGTTTCATCGCATGTTCGTACAGGTGGGCCGACTCGTCCCACAGGTAGTTGGAGCGCACGATGGTGGTGTTGCGCGCGGTGTTACCGCCGCCCAGCCAGCCCTTCTCGACCACGGCCACGTTGGTGATGCCGTGCTCCTTGGCCAGGTAGTAGGCGGTCGCCAGGCCATGCCCGCCACCGCCGACGATGACCACGTCATAAACCTTTTTCGGCGTCGGCGTGCGCCACATCCGCTGCCAGTTTTCATGGTGGCTGAGTGAGTGTTTGAAGAGGCCGAAGCCCGAATAGCGTTGCATAGTCATTTACTCCAAAACCGACTCAGCGATAAACCGGGAAGTCCGCGCACAGGGCCGCCACTTGCTGCGCGACATTGGCCTCGACATCGGCATCGCCGAGGTTGTCGAGGATGTCGCAGATCCAACCGGCCAGCGTGACGCACTGGCTGACCTTGAAACCGCGCGTGGTCACCGCCGGGGTACCGATACGCAGGCCCGAGGTCACGAACGGCGATTGCGGGTCGTTCGGCACGGCGTTCTTGTTGACGGTGATGTGGGCGCGGCCCAGGGCGGCGTCGGCGTCCTTGCCCGTCAGGCCCTGGCGAATCAGGCTGACCAGGAACAGGTGATTATCGGTGCCGCCGGATACCACATCGTAGCCACGCTTGATGAACACGCCAGCCATGGCCTGGGCGTTTTCGATCACTTGCTGTTGATAGGCCTTGAAACCTGGTTCCAGGGCCTCCTTGAAGCACACGGCCTTGCCGGCGATCACGTGCATCAGCGGGCCGCCCTGGGCGCCGGGGAATACCGCGGCGTTGAGCTTCTTCTCGATTTCTTCGTTGGACTTGGCCAGGATCAGACCGCCACGGGGACCGCGCAGGGTCTTGTGGGTGGTGGTGGTGACCACGTCGGCGTACGGCAGTGGGTTCGGGTACAGGCCGGCGGCAACCAGGCCAGCGACGTGGGCCATGTCGACGAACAGCAGCGCACCGACCTTGTCGGCGATCTGGCGGAAGCGTGGAAAATCCAGGGTCTTGGAGTAGGCAGAGAAACCGGCAACGATCATCTTCGGCTTGCACTCGACCGCCAGGCGCTCGACTTCGTCGTAGTCGATCAGGCCGGTGGTGGTGTCGATGCCGTATTGCACCGCGTTGTAGAGTTTGCCTGAGGACGACACTTTCGCACCGTGAGTCAGGTGACCGCCGTGGGCCAGGCTCATGCCCAGGATGGTGTCACCGGCTTGCAGCAGGGCCAGGTAGACGGCGCTGTTGGCCGACGAACCGGAGTGGGGCTGGACGTTGGCGTAATCGGCGCCGAACAACTGCTTGGCGCGCTCGATGGCCAGGGCCTCGACCTTGTCGACGTGCTCGCAGCCACCGTAGTAGCGCTTGCCCGGATAGCCTTCGGCGTATTTGTTGGTCAAGCCGCTGCCCTGGGCCTGCATCACACGCTTGCTGGTGTAGTTCTCGGACGCGATCAGTTCGATGTGGTCTTCCTGGCGTTGCTCCTCGGCATTCATCGCCGCCAGCAGTGCATCATCGTAGCCTTGGATTTGGTCTTGCTTGCTGAACATCGCGTCTCTCCCAGCGGCGGCGGTGCGCCTTTCGTCTCGGTGAGGCACGGACCGTTTCGGTCGTGCCCTTTGGATGCGATGGTATGGCCGGCGCAGGCAGGTCAAATGCCTATGGACGCCACGCAAAGGTGCGTTTACGACATGGGATCAAATGGAATCGAGCACCTTCCCTTGTGGTGAGAGAACAAGGGTTATGCAAAGGCTTGGCGAACCGCGAGCAACAGCAGAAAGTGCGCGGGATAGAGCAGATAGGCCCAACGTCGCATCGGCACCGGATGAAAACGACCCGCGTGTCGCAAAAGCACCAGGCCCAGCCCTGGCGCGATCAGGCAAGCCACCAACCCCCACAACGCCACCGCATCCCCCAGCCACGCGGCGCCATACAGCACCCGCCATTGATTGGCCGCCACGCACACCAGTCCCGGCAGCAAGGCCAGAAACAGCGAGCGCTTGAACGCCAGCAATGTCGCCAGTGGCAGCAGCACCCCATAGAAGCCAAACATCAACCGCGACGAAAACAGCGCCGCCAGCAGCAACGCCATCGCGGCCAGGCATCGCGCTTCCAAGGTGGGCGTCTGCCAACAACGCGCTACCAATAACCCAAGCACCAACGTAGGCATGACATTCAAGGTGGCGGGGGCGGGAATGAACAAGCGATAGGGAATTTCGCTGACGGCGCTGAACAGCAACAGCCAGCCCAGGTAGCGCCACGCATCGGTGCCGGCGGCGCCGCCGCTGCGCGCCAGGTTTGCCGCCATCGCCAGGCAGAACCACGGAAACGCCAACCGCCCCGGCACATACAGCCAATCGACGGAAAAACCGACATATCGCAGATGATCGAGGACCATCGACAACAGTGCCAGCCACTTGAGCAGGTCCAGGGCGCCGTCGCGTCGACTCATGTGCGTCGCGGCCCTGGGGCTTTGTGATTTTCTGACAGAAACATCTCGTATGTTCCCCCGCTAATCTTGGGTAAAGTGCGCACCAACATAGACCACGGCGTTGCGCACTCAAGCACGCCGGACCAAGGAACCCCCATCCGGGAATTCCGCCAGGGATCTCTTACCCAGGACTCTCTAATCAAGGAGCACGGCCATGACCGACAAGAGTCAACAATTTGCCAGCGACAACTATTCCGGCATCTGCCCTGAAGCCTGGGCGGCCATGGAAGAAGCCAACCAGGGCCACCAGCGCGCCTACGGCGACGACGAGTGGACCCATCGCGCGGCGGATGATTTCCGTGCCTTGTTCGAAACCGACTGCGAAGTGTTCTTCGCGTTCAACGGCACGGCGGCCAACTCCTTGGCGCTGTCCTCACTGTGCCAGAGTTATCACAGCGTGATCTGCTCGGAAACCGCCCACGTCGAGACCGACGAATGTGGCGCGCCGGAATTCTTCTCCAACGGCTCCAAGCTGCTGGTGGCACGCACCGAGAACGGCAAGCTGACGCCCGACTCGATCCGCGAGGTCGCCCTCAAGCGCCAGGATATCCACTACCCCAAGCCGCGCGTCGTGACCCTGACCCAGGCCACGGAAGTGGGCAGTGTCTACACGCCGGAGGAAATCCGCGCCATCAGCGTCACCTGCAAGGAGCTGGGCCTGAACCTGCACATGGACGGCGCGCGATTCTCCAACGCCTGCGCCTTCCTCGGCTGCACCCCGGCCGACCTGACCTGGAAGGCCGGCGTGGACGTGTTGTGCTTCGGCGGGACGAAGAACGGCATGGCGGTGGGCGAAGCAATTCTGTTCTTCAACCACGACCTGGCCGAAGACTTCGACTACCGCTGCAAACAGGCCGGGCAACTGGCGTCGAAAATGCGCTTCCTGTCCGCGCCCTGGGTCGGCCTGCTGCAAAACGACGCCTGGCTCAAGCACGCCCGCCACGCCAACCGCTGCGCGCAATTGCTGGCGGAGCTGGTCAGCGACATCGAGGGCGTGGAACTGATGTTCCCGGTCCAGGCCAACGGGGTGTTCCTGCAACTCTCGGAGCCGGCTATCGCCGCGCTGACGGCCAAGGGCTGGCGCTTCTACACCTTCATCGGCAAGGGCGGCGCACGCTTCATGTGCTCGTGGGATACAGAAGAGGCGCGGGTGCGGGAATTGGCGGCGGATATTCGGGAAGTGATGGCGGGCTAGGAAATATTGCAGGTTCACCTGTGGCGAGGGGATTTATCCCCGCTGGGCCGCGAAGCGGCCCTGAAATCTGCGGACGCGATGTATCAGATTGATCGAGTTGATTGCTTTAGGGCTGCTTCGCAGCCCAACGGGGATAAATCCCCTCGCCACAAGAGCTCATCGCGCGCCTGAGAGAACGGATCAAAACTCGATCCGCACATCCCCCTTCGGCACGCTGCAGCACGACAGGATATAACCCTCGGCCTCGTCGTCCTCGGTGATCCCGCCGTTGTGCTCCATGTCCACTTCCCCGCCCAGCTTCAACACCTTGCAAGTGCCGCAGATGCCCATGCCACAAGCCTTGGGGATCATCAGGCCGAGCTTGGCGGCGGCCGCGTGGACGGTTTCGCCCGGTGCTACGCCGATGCTTTTGCCGGAGGCGACGAATTCCACCTGGTGCAGGTCCGCCTGGTCAACTTCCGGTGCGTCAGCGGCCTGTTCGGCCTGTTCCACCGCATCGGCGCGGGCTTCCGGTGGCGTGGCGCCGAAGGATTCCTCGTGATAACGCTTCATGTCATAGCCGGCGGCTTCCAGCAGGCGCTTGACCGCACTCATGTACGGCGTCGGGCCGCAGCAGAACACTTCGCGCTCGAGGAAATCGGGCACCATCAATTCCAGCATCTTGTGATTCAAGTATCCGCGGTACCCGGCCCACGGCTCGCCCAGGCCATGTTTTTCGCAGATCAGGTGCAAGCTGAAGTTGTCGATCCGCGACGCCATGTGCTCCAGCTCGCGGTGGTAGATGATGTCCTTGGGCGAGCGAGCGCTGTGGACGAAGGTCATGTCGACGTTAGCGTTGGTATCGTAGAACCAACGCGCCATGGACATGCACGGCGTAATTCCCACGCCACCGCTGAGGTAAAGCACTTTCGGACTCGGGAAATCAATGGCGTTGAACAGCCCCACCGGCCCGTGCACCGCCAGTTCCTGGCCCTCGTGCAGCGTATCGTGCAGCCAGTTGGAAACCTTGCCCCCCGGCACGCGCTTGATGGTCACCGAGAAGCTGTAGGGCACCGACGGCGAACTGGAAATGGTGTAGGAACGCATGATCGGCTGGCCTTCGATTTCCAGCTCCAGGGTGACAAATTGCCCGGGCTTGAAAAAGAACATGATCGGCTGGTCGGCCATGAAACAGAATGTGCGCACATCCCAGGTTTCCTGGATGACTTTGACGCAACGAACGATATGTCGGCCATTGGCCCAGGTCTGGGTGGTGACCGGGTTCAGGAAATTATTGGACATGCTGATCTCCACGGCCGACTGTCGGCCTTAATGATGGCGATTGTGCTTAGGCGCCTGTACCGCCATTTACCTATCTGCGACATTCACATACTTATCGCGACCAGCCCCCAACTACCGGGGCTTGCGCGTCGGGAACAGATTGGGCCATGTCGCCCATGGATAAGGTTGCGCCCCTGCGCGGCCCCACACTCGCCCCAACAGACAATCACAAATTTCTGCCTTGCGTAGCACAACCGATCAGCCACTTTTTTGATGGTCTCGTAGAGGACCATGAGGACAAAACGATGGACGTCACCACCACCCTGAGCCTGGGCGATCCGCTGGAACCCGCACGCAAGGCCACCGCGCAGATGCTGCAAGAGCGCGAGCGCACCTTTTCGCTGCCGCAGCCGTTCTACTCCGATGAGCGCCTGTTCGATATCGACATGCAGGAAATTTTCCAGAAGGAATGGTTGATCGCCGGCATGACCTGCGAAATCCCGGCGAAGGGCAACTACCTGACGCTGCAGATCGGCAAGAACCCGATCATTGTGATTCGCGGCGCCGAGGGCATGGTGCATGCCTTCCATAACGTCTGCCGCCACCGTGGTTCGCGGCTGTGCACCAGCGACAAGGGCAAGGTCGCCAAACTGGTCTGCCATTACCACCAGTGGACCTACGAACTGGACGGTCGCCTGCTGTTCGCCGGCACCGAGATGGGTGCCGACTTCGACATGAAGCAGTACGGCCTCAAGCCGGTGAACGTGAAGACCGCCGGCGGCTACATCTTCATTAGCCTGGCCGAGAACCCACCGGCCATCGATGATTTCCTGTCGACCCTGAACCACTACATGGAACCCTACGACATGGAGAACACCAAGGTGGCGGTGCAAACCACCTTGATGGAAAAGGCCAACTGGAAACTGGTGCTGGAGAACAACCGCGAGTGCTACCACTGCAACGCCTCGCACCCTGAACTGCTAAAAACCTTGCTGGAATGGGACGACGTCACCGACCCACGCGCCGACCAGGCGTTCAAGGACCACGTGGCCGCTTCCGCCGCCGCCTGGGAAGCCGAGAAGATCCCTTACGCCCACGCCAGCTTCGGCCTGCGCAACCGCATCGTGCGCATGCCGCTGCTCAAGGGCACCGTGTCGATGACCATGGACGGCAAGCAGGGCTGCGCCAAGCTGATGGGCCGCATCAAGAACCCGGACCTGGGATCGATGCGCATCCTGCACCTGCCGCACTCGTGGAACCACTGCATGGGCGACCACATCATCGTGTTCACCGTGTGGCCGATCAGCGCCCAGGAAACCATGGTCACCACCAAGTGGCTGGTGCACAAGGACGCGGTCGAAGGCGTCGACTACGACGTAGAGCGCATGCGCCAGGTCTGGGACGCCACCAACGACCAGGACCGTCGCCTGGCCGAGGAAAACCAGCGCGGCATCAACTCCACCGCCTACCAGCCGGGCCCGTACTCCAAGACCTATGAGTTCGGCGTGGTGAATTTCGTGGATTGGTACAGCGAGCGCCTGCTCAACAACCTGGGGGCCGAACCTGCGCCGTACCTCAAGGGCGTTCCGGTCCAGGGCTAAGTCAGAAGCATCGTTGGATCGCCGCCCGGAGCAAGCTCGCTCCCACAGGTTCTGTGACCGACACAGAACCCTTGTGGGAGCGAGCCTGCTCGCGATAGCGGCCTGACATTCACCGACTACCTGGAAGACCACCGCACACTGCCATCCTCCCCATAAAACGTCTCGACAATCTCCTCCCCCCTCAGCTGAACCTTCACATACCCATTCAACACCCGCTCCGGATACGTCTCGTCCCCCGCCAGTTCAGTTTCCGACCATAGCACCCGGGCATGCCCGTTCAACTCGCTGGTGGTGCCATAGGGAATCGCCCCGTGCCCGGCGCAGCGCGCATGCAGCCCACCTTGGGGTGCGTAACAGATGCCATTGTGCAAATGGCCCCAATACCAATAATCCGGCTCGCGCCCCAGGGCGTCGCAGACCGGTTGATAAAGCGCGGTCTTGTTGTGCCCTGAAATGTCGAAGCCTTGGTGATGACTGAGCACCATGAGCTTCTTGCGCTTGGGCAGGGTTTTCATCCACTCGATCTGCTGGGTGTTGAGGGTGCCGTCCATGTACAGGTTCATTGCGTCCGAAGCGTAGGCACTGTCGAGCCCGACCACCAGCCAGTCGTCGTTGTACAAGGCGAAATAACTGGTGCCCTGTTGCACCGGAAAACGCGACGCCAGCTCCTTGAAGTAGCCATGGGCGCCGCTGTACATCTCATGGTTGGAGTTGAGGGTGAACGACCCATGCTTGCCCTGCGGCCACCCGGCCATGTCGACATCTTCCTGGGAATGCGTGCCGGCGTAGTAGACATCGCCCAGGTGGATGGTGAAGTCAGCCTGGGCCAGTTGCATCTGGTTGGCGACGGCCACCGCGGGTGCGTGACTGTCGAACGGCCCGGTGCCCCAGTCGCCTGCGATGGCGAGCACCACGTCGTTGTCCATTTTCACCAGCGCCGGGGTGGTGGCGAACGTCGCGTGGTGGCGCAGGTTCTCAATCCATTTGAGCAGCGCCTCGCTCCACAGCAGGTCCAGCAATTCCCATTTGCGGCACCCCAGCAAGGTGCCGTCCTTGAGTACTCGAGTGCGCAGTTCGTCTTCACTTTGCGGCAAGGCGCTGGCGTTGCCGATCTTCAGGATCGACAAGCCATGAGCGAGCTCCCAGGGCACGGCCGGCTCATCGTCCGGCAGATCGCCGTGATCGATGACGTGCCGGGCCTGGTCATGGCCTCGCTGCAGCAGCTTGACGATGGCCTGGAATTCCTCCGGTTCCAGGTCGTTGACGAGTTTTTTCCAGGACATTTCCAGCCGCGTGACCAACCCATGCAGGCGGACCTTGACCTTGTCGAACTCATGTTCCCAATGATGCAGTAATGACATGTGGACGCTCCTTCGTTGTGCCCTGGGCTACAGGGTCTTCATGAATTCGATCAGGGCCCGCTTGTCGACGTCCGACAGTTGCGTGCCATACAGGTGACCGCCGTTGTGATTGCCTTCCAGGCGGGTGTCGTATTTGAAATCGGCCGACGCCTTCATCTGCGCGCCGCTGGTGATGAAGCCGACCTTCTGCGGGTCGTAGATATCGGAGCCGGTGTAAAAGACTTGCGGACGCTGCTCCGGCGCTTGCAGCAAATCCCACAAGGTCGGCACCGAACCGTTGTGCAGGTACGGCGCACGCAACCAGATGCCGTCGGTGGGCGTGTTGCTGTAGCTCTGGGTCTTGCGGTAGGCGCCAAAGTCGAACGGTGGTTTCTTGAAGCCGTGGAACGCGCTCACCAGGCCGGTGGTAAAGGAGTTCAGGCGATGGGGATCGGTGCCCAACTGGTCGATATTGGTGGTGACTTGCCCGGTATCGCTGCGCCCGAAATCGTGGCAACCGGCGCAGTTTTGATCCCAGATCGGCTTGCCCTGGGCAACTTTTCCTTGGTCCAGGGCGAACGGCCACGCCGGCGCCTTGTGGCCAAGCAGCCAGTTGGTCACGCGGTTGAAACTAGGCGGCAGTACCGATCCCGGCGTCGCGCCCACGGCCATGGCGGCGGCGTAGTTGCGTTCGTGGATCTTGTTGTTATTGCCGTCCCAGTGCAGGTACATGGATTCGCGAGGTTTCTGGTTCCACACCTGGGGCAAGTCCACGGTGCCGATGGTGGAGTCATCCGGGAAGCCAAAGACCACCATCTTGGTCGGGTTGAAGGTGTCGGTCCGCCCTGGCCCCTGGGCCGGACGCAGCTTCTGCCAGGCATAGGCCTGCTTCTGCTTGAGCAACGCGCTTTTTGCCATTGGGATGATCAGGTAGCGGTTGTAGAGCTTTTCGAAAAAGCCCAGCTGGAACTTGCCGTTGATCGCCGCCATGACGGCGTCGGGGGTGAATTTCGGGTCGCTGGCACACTCGTAGGCGAACCATTGGAAGGCTTGCAGTTGCAGGGTATTGGCCGGCGCGGCGGCGACGGGCACCGCGACGTCGGAGGCATTGGCCCGATACGAACCGGTATGGCACAGGGCGCAGTTCGGCTCCACGGTGGGGTAGCCGAGCTGCCGCTTGGCCATGCCGATGGGCAGGTCGTTGCCATTTTCATAGAGAAAACCGAACACCTCGTAGCCGCCTGGCTTGGGCATTTTTTCCGGACACATCTGCGGCAGCACGGCGAACAGGTAATAGGGAATCCGCGCCTCGATGCCCAGGCCGATGGCGGCGTATTTGTAGTGATCTTCATCGGATGCAAAGTCCGGTTGCGGCACTTCCCGGATCATCTGGTACCAGGTCTGGTAGCCGATGAAACCCAACAACAAGACCACCACCAACGTGCCGACCCTGAACGCGTGGCTCTGCCAGCGCAGCGCCCAGCCGGCGCGCCACTCGCGCCAACCGGCCTGGAGCAAGGCCAGCGGACGGTTGGCCACCGGGCTGCCCAGGTAAAGCAGCACGCCCAGGATCAGGAACATGCTCAGGTCGCCCATCAACATCGGCACGAACAACGAGCCCTGGTTGTTGGTGTTGATCAGGTAGATCCAGAACACCACCGCCACCAGCCGCGACAGCACGCACAACCACGAATGCACCACGAAACGCGGCGCGTTGAAGCCCGAAGGCATGTAGAACAGGCTGATCCCCACCAGCAACATGCCGGTGTTCTCCAACCAGGGATCGGACAGCACGGGGGGCAGGCCAAGCATGGACGTCAGCAACGCCGGCGCGAACAGCGCCGGGATCGCGAAGACCATGTTCATGACGATGCCGATCCAGATGATGCGTTGGAACCAGCGGATGTGAGCGTTCATGGCATCCTTTTCCTTATTCTTGACTCACCACAAAACCCATGTGGCGTGGGAGCTTGCTCCCGCTGGGCCGCGTAGCGGCCCCCAAGACTTCAAAAGCGACGACTGCTTCGCAGCCGAGCGGGAGCAAGCTCCCTCGCCACCGAGGGCAGCCAGCTAGCCCAGCGCCGTTTTCTCCAGATGCTCAAGAATGATCGGATACACATCCACCACCGCATCCTTGCCGAACATGCAGTCGATGTGACCGTAGCCGGGTATCTCGTGGCGGCTGAACAGTTGCGGGCCATGCATGTCGCACAGCCGCTCGTAGGTCTTGAGGGTGCTTTGCGGCAGGTAGCACTGGTTGTCGGCACCGCTGATGAAGCAGATCGGCAAACTCAACCGATCGAAATGCGGCATGTAGACGTCGTTGCCCTTGAAGTCCACCAGATGCCCCTTGCGCACGATCAACGCCAGATGCTCGAAGGTCTGGATGTTCGACTCGCCGAACAACTCGTGCAGGTTGTCGTGCAGGGTTTCGTTGAGGGTGTCGTGGCGGTACAGCGAGGCGTACATGAACGTGATGCGATGGCAGACCGGGTTGGTGCAATAACCCTGAGCCTCGATCCGGGCATAGCCATTGAGGGCCTTGTCGTAGAGTTTGTTGAACCAGCTTTCCTTGGTGTCGGCGTAGGCCGTCATGGATTTGATGCCGATGGCATCGAGCACTCCCGGCAGGTGCAGACCGGCCTTGAGCCCCGTGGCGGTGGCGACCACCGTGTCGGCCGCGATCTGCGAGCAAACCACCGAACGCACGCCCTGCAACCCGGCGAGCATCGACATGAAGAAGGTCGTCGCGCCATAGCAATGCACCACGCATTGCACGTCGCGGGCCAGGGTTGCCTGCTGGATCTGCTCGATGGCCGCCTTGAAGTCATACTGGGCCACCTGGTCGCCATTCCATTCATGCTTGCTGGCCGGCAGCAGGATGCTGACGCGCAGGTCCAGTAGCCAGACGTCATATTCGTGCTTGCACAGGTACTCCAGCAGGTTGGTGTGGATGGTGTCGGTGGAGAAGATATTCGAGCCCACGCCTAGGCCATGCACCAACATCACGGGGCCTTTGCTGCCAGCTTGGTAGCGGGTCAGGCGAAGCTCGACGTTATCTTCGGTCTGGAAGAAATGCACCACCGGGGCCGGCGCATCCAAGGGGCGCTTCAAGCGTGGCGGCGCGTCCGGGTTGAAGTAGACGTCGCCGGCGAAGACGCCGCCGTAGCTTTCCCACAAGATACCCGCGAAGAACTTGCCGAACCGCGCCAACGCCTCCACGCGCTCGCGCTCATTGCGGGCGTTGAGCACTTTCATGGTGGTCATCTGCTTGGCGAAGTCGGCCGGCAGAATGTGCATGACGCCGGAGCCGAGCACCGCGCCGGTCTTGTCCGGCCCGCGATAAAGCGTGACGTACAGCGTGCTGGTGTCGTGCCAGATGTTCAGCACGCCGTTGTCCTCGGGCACGGTCTTGAAGGCGCTGAAGTAATAATCGCTGCCGTCTTCGGCGGTCAGCTTCATGTCGTAGTTCATGTGCCGCACGCCGACCTGTTCCTGGTATTGCTCGAACAGGTTGAATACGCCATTGCTGGCAACCAGGGGCTTGGGCGACAGCAGCGGCGCATCGAGGGTGCCCACCAGCGTCGCGGCGTGCTCCGGTTCCTTGATCAGGCGATTGAGGTCGGCGGCGGTGATGGTCAGGGTGAACTCAATGGGTGAGTTATCGGCCTGGCCGCGCTTGGCCGCTGCTTCGTAAAGGCTGAGGTCGGTGCCTTGGGGCTGGGTGAACGCCGTGGAGAAGAAGCCCTTCATGGTTTCGGTGAACTGCACGCCGAGGGTTGGCGCCGCCACCGGTTTGCGCGGCGCCGACGGTAGCGTGTAATCGATCAGCCAGCCGCGATCAGCCGCCAGCAGCCCCATGTTGCGCTCACTCACTGCTGAAATCGTCAGCAAGGGATTGACCGCCAGTGAGGTCGGAATCACCGAGCCGTCCGTCACATACAGGCCCGGGTAGACGTCGGTGCCGCTGGCGCCGCTGAACACCTGGCCCTTGTGGTTGACCACGCCCTGGACCGCGTCCTCGCCCATCACGCAACCGCCCAGTGGATGAACCGAAACGATGCTGTGCTTGAGCAACTTGGTCCAGATCGGATTCTCGACCCAGATCCCGCCCAGGGCCTTGGTGCTCTGGTGCAGGCGCTCGTTGCCAAGCGTGACGTTTTCCTGCTCGCCGACACCGGGCCAGTCGATGCGCAGTTGGTCCTTGTTATCGAGCACCATGCGGCCCTTGCCGTTGTCATGGCTCATGATCAAATAGGTCTGCATGTTGTGCAGCGCGCCGTAATACGGCCCACGCAGGAAACTCTCGGCCTCGCGGCCCTTGTACTTGAGGCTGGCACCGAAGCCGGTGTCGGTGGGCACGCCGATCGTTTCGGCGAACGCCGCCATGCTTGGCACCATGGCTCGGCCGAGGGCGCCGGGGATCGAGCCTTCCTCGATCACCATGCGGCTGCGCCAGTCGCCCTCGGTGCGCATGTCGATGACCGACGTAATGCATGGCCCCACCGGCTCGAGTTCCTTGGCCGAATGGGCGCCAAAGCCGATGCCGTTGATCACTTGATCGCAATTGTGGCCGAAACCGAGGATGTCACCGTTGCCGCTCATGTTTTCGCCCAACTGGGCGGACATCGACAGGCCCTTGTCCCGCGAGCGCAGCATGATTTCGGTGGAACCCAGGGTGCCGGCGGACACCACCACGATGTCCGCGCGCACAAAGAGCGTCGGCGCCGAAAACATTTCGCGACCGCTGTCCAGGTATTGGAAATGCACGATCCAGCCGTCACCCTCGCGCTCCAGGTGACGCACCTCGGCCTGGCAGAAAATCTCGGCGCCATGGTTCCAGGCATCCGGCAGGTAGTTCATCAGCGTGGTGTTCTTGGCCTTGTTGTTACAGCCCGAGACGCAGTCGCCACAGCCATTGCACGGCAGTTGCTCAACGCCGACGTGATTGAGATTGTTGGGCAGCTTGTCAAAGGTGACGTTGATCGGCGGTTTGTAGAAGTGGGCGCCTTGCTTGAGGTAGTCCGCCGACTTCTTGTGGGCGTCGAGCTTGGGCAGGTTCGGCGAGGACGCCGGATAAGGGTTGGGCTTGAGCATTTCACGGGCCCGGGCGTAGCCGTCCTTGAGCAACGTATCGCTGTGCTCGCGCATCGCCAGGGGCCAGCGCGGGTCCTCGAAGACACCGGGCTCGGCTTCCAGCGCAACGTTGGCGTTGATCAGCGAGGTACCGCCCAGGCCACACCCGACCACGACGTTCTGCTGGGCGTTGACGTGCAGGTCGAACAACCCGGTGCGCGAACCGATGTGGCCGTCCGGGTCATGCACCTGCAATTCTTCGGTGGCGGCGAGCAAGGTGTTGGGATACTCGCCGGGCTGGATCTCCCGGCCGCGCTCCAGCAGACAGACCTTGCGCCCGGCCCGGGACAAGCGTGACGCGGCGATACCGCCGCCGTAGCCGGAACCAATGACGATAACGTCGTAGTGCTCCTTGATTTCACTGATGGGGGTCGAGATCCGTGTCATGTTCAAGTCCTCTCAGGCAGAAGGGGCAACTCTGCGGTTGCCTGTAAATTCACAGGCGCAGGAACGCCTGGCCACTATCCCGTATGGGTTGAAGCGGCAGTCAACGGTGACTGGGGAAAAGCTCAGGTGTTATAGGCGTGCACGCTGATTGGCCCCGCGACGATGGGTGCGTCGAAGCGGCGAGACGGCAGGCGTAGGGATGCATGTCGGGGCTGAAGCGGGAAACGGTTGGGGGGCCTTGCTATCCATCGTGCGTTCTCCCTGAACCAGATATGGATAATGTTCGCTGTCCTTGTGCCATGAGTGAAGACAGGCGACACCCCTACGTCAAGGCAGTTCCTTAGAACTGTATGAAATTTGATCTATCGCGATTAGCACTAAGCCGGCCGTGGCTTCCAGCGTTCCGCGAACAAGTTATCCACATGACCACCCACAGCAAATGGGGACAAATGTGCACGCGCCGGCAATTTGCTGAGGGCCAATGTGAATAAAATCCGTGACTTATCAAACAGCAACAGTTTCCTGACGGTGTGACTGTTTTTTGATCAGCGCCCTGAGAGCCTTTGATTTAAAGGGCTACAGGGCATAGCGAACACCTTATCCACAGAAGCGCCAACAGTGTTTGGGGGTAACTTTGACGTTTTTGTGGAAAACCCATTTCACGCCCTATAGATCCGTGTTTTCCAATGGTTTTCCGGGTGACGGCGCGAATCTGGCTATTATTTGATCAGCGTCGCGAAAGCCGCGAAGCGCTTGGCCTGTAGCGGACAGCGAACATCTTATCCACAGAAGCGCCAACAGAGATTGGGGGCAAGTTTTGCTCGAAGCGGGGTTTTATCCACGGAGAAAAGCCAATAAAAACCGTAAGTTAGGCTGTCTGTTTTTTGATCGAAGGGCTACAGCGCCTGATTGGCGTGGGCCGTAGCGAGGGGCGAACAGGTTATCCACAGAGGCGCACACAGGGATTGTGAGTAACGCCGAACCAACTATGGGAGCGAGCCTGTTCGCGAAGACGGCGCATCGGTGGATACCTTCAGCGGCTGAGGGAATGTCTTCACAAGCAGGCTCGCTCCCACAGGGTTTTGTTTTGAATTGGGTTTAACGAACCACCCCTTCCTCTACCAACAATTTGAGAATTGCCTCTGCCCCTGCCTCCGGGCTCACGCCCTTGAGCACCTGCCCGCCCCCGCCGCTGGCCTTGGCCGTGGCGGCTTTCATGCGATCGGCGCCGCTCTTGGCCTTGATCACTTTCAGGCGCTTGGGCCTTGGCTTGGCCGGTTGCAGGGTCGCCACGGCCAACAACGTATCGTCGATGACCTCGACCTCTTCAGCATGCAACGCCCCACGCCGCGCCGGGCCGTAGGCGCTTTGCCGAGGTTTTGGCGCGGCGTTATCCACAGTGGCGAGAAATGGCAGGCGCACTTTGAGCCGCCGCCGCTGACCACGGGGCAAGGCTTGCAACACCAGGGCCGCGCCGTTTTCGATGGATTCGACCTGGGCCAGCCCCACCACCAGCGGCCAACCGAGGCTCTCCGCCAGCAAAAATGGAAGCATGCCCGAACCTTCGCCGGTTTCCGCCTGGCTGCCGGTCAGCACCACCTGGGCGCCGGCGTCACGCAGATAGTCGGTGAGGGCCGGCAGCGCGTCGGCTCCGACGGGGTTTTCCAGGACGTGAAGTTCATCCAGCCCCATGCCCAGATAAGCGCGCAACGCCGGTTCCGCCACATCCCCGGCATGCAGCACTTGCAGGTCGTTGCCGGCCAGCTGCAGGCCCAGTTCCACGGCACGGGCGTCTTGCTCGGCGCGCCGTGGCCGACCGGAGGTCGGGTGGGCGCCGATGGAGACAAGGCTGATCACTTGGGTACTCATGAACGTTTCCTTAGCTTAAGCCGCATCGCGCCTGGCTTCGTTGCGGTAAGCCTCTACCGCCGCGATCAGGGCCTGGAGAATCGCCGCGCTGTCACCGATCACCGACAGGTCCGCCCGTTTGATCATGTCGCAGCCCGGATCGAGGTTGATCGCCACCACCTTGTCGCAGGCGCCGATGCCTTGCAGGTGCTGGATCGCCCCAGAAATCCCGACGGCCACGTAGACCCTCGCCGTGACCCAGGTGCCGGACGCACCGACCTGGCGATCCCGGGCCATGAAACCGTCGTCCACCGCTACCCGCGAGGCACCCTCGGTCGCGCCCAAGGCCGCCGCTGTCCTGTGGAAAAGCGCCCAGTCCTTGACGCCGTTGCCGCCGGAGAAAATGAACTCGGCCTCGGCCATCGGAATCGCACCCGGGTCAACCGCTACCGCGCCGAGGTCTTCAATGCGCGACAGGCTGCGCGCCACGCTTGTGGACAACTCCACCGGCAGGGCTTCGTGACGGGTTTCGCTGACCGGCTCGGCGCATTCGGCGGCGGCCAGGATCAACCGCGCCAATGGCCGTGCGAGGTCTTGCAGCCCCGCGCCGGCGCGGCCGATGCAGGCCTCGTCCTTAACCTGCCAGACCCGCGTGGCCGGGCGCTCGCCCAAGGCCGCGGCAAAGCGCCGACCCAGTTCGCCACCACCGCTGCGGCTGTCGGGCAGCAGCCAGTGGCGTGGGTTGAACTGGTTATCCACAGCCCGTAACCCTTGTACCCGTTGCTCCGGTGCATAACCGCTGAATTCCTCGCCATCAAGCACCAGCAAGCGGTCCACGCCCGCCGTGGCGAAGGTGTTCTCCTTGTGTTCGCCGAAGACCACGGCCAGCACCGCCCCGTCACTGCCGGCCAGCTGATGGGCCAGGCCCAGCAAATCGCGGTCGTGGCTGCTGAGGCGGCCGCCGACCATATCCGGCACAACGCTGATGTAGAACGCCGGTTGCACGACTTGATGCAGTGGCAATTGCACTTGCGTCGCGGCAGTGCGCTTGGTTGCACCGCCCTGCTGGGCACCGCTACGGTCGATGCGCTTGATGCCGTTGGGGCCGATGAAACCAACGCCATGGACGTTCTTGCGAATGACGCCGTTGGGCCCCATCCAGCTGTGCTGCACCGGTTGCATGGCCGTGTGCAACGGGTGCAGGCGGTTGCGGGCAATCCACTCGGCGCGAGGGTCGCGGCGGATGATGTCGCTCATTAATGCACCTCCGCAGGTTCACGTTTGGCCGGCGCCACAGGCTTGCGCGGCGCGGCTTCTTCAAGCAGCGCGTCGGCCACCAGTTCGGCAATGTCCTTGATCATCGGCCGAGGTTCGACCACGCCTTCGAGCATCGCGGTGCATTGTGGACAACCCACCGCCACCAGCTCCGCGCCGGTTTCACGGATGTCTTCCATGCGCATGTCCGGGATGCGCTGCTTGCCCGGGATGTCGGTGATCGGCGCCCCGCCACCACCGCCGCAGCAACGCGAACGGAAACCGGAACGCTGCATTTCCTTCACCTCGATGCCGAGCGCACGCAGCACTTGGCGCGGCGCTTCATATTCGCCGTTGTAGCGGCCCAGGTAGCAAGGGTCGTGATAGGTCACGCTGTCGCCCTTGTGCTGACCAAGATTCAGCGCGCCGGCGTCGATGATCTCGGCCATATAGGTGCTGTGGTGCTGCACCAGGTAATTGCCATCAAAGGCACCGTATTCGTTTTTCAACACGTGGAAGCTGTGGGGGTCGCACGTGACGATGCGGTTGAAGCTGTATTTGGCCAGGGTCTGGATATTGCGCTTGGCCAACAGCTGGAACGTCGCTTCATCACCCAGGCGCCGGGCCACGTCGCCGCTGTCACGCTCCTCGAGACCGAGCACGGCGAAGTCGATTTTCGCCGCCTTGAGCACTTTGACGAAGGCACGCAAGGTGCGCTGGTTGCGCATGTCGAAGGCGCCGTCGCCGACCCAGAACAGAACGTCGGTGGATTTCTTCTCGCTGAGCAGGTCGAGGTTCAGGTCCGCCGCCCAGTTCATTCGCCCGCCCGGGGCGAAGCCGCCGGGGTTATCGGTGGCGATGAGGTTTTCCAATACTTCGGCGCCCTTGTTCGGCGTCGCGCCTTTTTCCAGGGTCAGGTGACGGCGCATGTCGACGATGGCATCGACGTGCTCGATCATCATCGGGCATTCCTCGACGCAAGCCCGGCAGGTAGTGCAGGACCACAGGGTCTCGGCGTCCACCAGGCCATTGACGATCGGCTGATGCGGATTGCCGCCGTGCTCGCCCACCGGTTTGCCTGGATAAGGGCTGCCGGCGAATTTCGCATCGGTGCCGCCGGCCAGGCCGACGACCATGTCCTGGATGAGTTTCTTCGGGTTCAACGGCTGGCCGGCGGCGAACGCCGGGCAGGCCGCTTCGCACTTGCCGCACTGCACGCATGCGTCAAAGCCCAGCAGTTGGTTCCAAGTGAAGTCCTTGGGTTTTTCCACGCCCAGCGGTGCGGCAGGATCGTTCAGGTCCAACGGTTTGAGACCGGTGGAACGGCCTCCACCGAAGCGTTCGGCGCGACGGTGCCAGGCCAGGTGCAGGGCACCGGCGAAGGCGTGTTTCATCGGCCCACCCCAGGTCATGCCGAAGAACAATTCCGACACGCCCCACAACACGCCGACACCGAGGATCGCCGCCACCAGCCAGCCGCCAAAGTTTTCCGGAAGGATGCCCGCCACCGGCAGCGTCACCAAAAAGAACGACACCGAGAAGGCCAGCAGGCTTTTCGGCAGGCGCATCCACGGGCCTTTCGACAAACGCGCCGGCGGGTTGCGCCGACGCAGGTACATGAAGATCGCGCCCACGAACATCACCGCCGACATCAGCAGCAAGGCGTAGCCGAGGATGCGGTTGTGCAGGCCAAAACCATGGACCAGGATCGCCAACACAATCGACGCCACCGCACCACCCGCCGTGGCGACGTGGGTGTTGGCAATGTATTTGTCCCGCGCCACCACATGGTGCAGATCCACCATGTAGCGTTTGGGCATGGCAAAAAGTCCGCCGATCAGATCGACCTTGTCCGGTCGTCCCCGGCGCCACATGTTCACCCGCCGCAAGGCGCCGAGGGCAGCGAGGCCCAGGGCTGCGAACAGCAGGATTGGAAGAAGGGTGTTCAACATAGGTGTTGCTCCCAAAGACCTCAGGGTCTTGCAGGTCGAGATGCCTTACTCGGTGCCTGTGGGAGCGAGCTTGCTCGCGATTGCATTCTGTCAGTCACATTTGCATTGACTGACCCACCGCTTTCGCGAGCAAGCTCGCTCCCACAGGATCATGTGCAAGCCGTTAGAAATCCTTGCACAACCGCAGGGCGTCGTAGATGGCCGCGTGGGTATTACGCTGGGCCACGCAGTCGCCGATGCGGAACAGCAGGTAACCATCGCCGCTCTGCTCCAGGCACGGCTGGGGTTTGATCGCGAACAGGGCTTCGACATCGATCTGGCCCTTGTTGCGCGAACCTTCCTTGAGCGCGTAGTAGATTTCTTCGTCCGGCCGCACGCCGTTCTCCACCACCACCTGGTCGACCACGCGTTCTTCCTTGGCGCCGGTGTATTCGTTCTCCAGCACCGCCACCAGCTTGTCGCCTTCGCGGTAGACCTTTTCCAGCATCATGTCCCCGGTCATGATCACTTCCTTGGGGTACATGCTGCGGTAGTAGGTGGGGAACGAAGTCCCGCCAATGGCCACGCCCGGCTTGATGTCGTCGGTGACGATCTCGACCTGGCTGCCCTTGTCGGCGAGGAAGTCGGCCACCGACATGCCGGTGAATTCGCAAATGGTGTCGTAGACCAGCACGTTCTTGCCCGGCGCGACCTTGCCGTCGAGCACGTCCCAGCTGCTGACCACCAGCCCTTCGGCGGCGCCCCAGTGTTCGTTCTGCTCCACGTTCGGATGACCGCCGACGGCGAGCACCACCACGTCCGGACGCAGGTCCATGATGGTCGGCGCGTCCGCCGCCACGCCCAGGCGCAGGTCGACTTTCAACCGCGCAAGTTCCAGTTGGAACCAGCGGGTGATACCGGCGATCTGGTCCCGTTGCGGCGCTTTCGAGGCGGTGGTGATCTGTCCGCCGATGAATTCCTTCTTCTCGAACAGGGTCACGTCGTGCCCACGTTCGGCGGCCACGCGCGCCGCTTCCATCCCGGCCGGGCCGGCACCGACCACCACGACTTTGCGCTTGGGCCCGGTGGACTTCTCGATGATGTGCGGCACGCCCATGTATTCACGGGACGTCGCGGCGTTCTGGATGCACAGCACGTCCAGGCCCTGGTACTGGCGGTCGATGCAATAGTTGGCGCCCACGCACTGCTTGATCTGGTCGACCTGGCCCATTTTGATCTTGGCGATCAGGTGTGGGTCGGCAATGTGGGCGCGAGTCATGCCGACCATGTCGACGTAGCCGCCCTCCAGGATCCGCGTGGCCTGGTTCGGGTCCTTGATGTTCTGCGCGTGCAGCACCGGGACCTTGACCACTTCCTTGATACCGGCGGCCAGGTGCAGGAACGGCTCCGGTGGATAACTCATGTTCGGAATGACGTTCGCCAGGGTGTTGTGGGTGTCGCAACCCGAACCCACCACGCCGATGAAATCGAGCATGCCGGTGTCGTCGTAGTACTTGGCGATCTGCTTCATGTCCTCGTGGGATAAGCCGTCCGGGTGGAACTCGTCACCGCACAGGCGCATGCCCACGCAGAAATCCTCGCCCACTTCGGCGCGCACGGCCTTCAACACTTCCAGGCCGAACTTCATGCGGCCTTCGAAGCTGCCGCCCCATTCGTCGGTACGCTTGTTGACCCGCGGGCTCCAGAACTGGTCGATCATGTGCTGGTGCACGGCCGACAGCTCGACGCCGTCCAGGCCCCCGGCCTTGGCACGCCGCGCGGCCTGGGCGTAGTTGCCGATCACCCGCCAGATTTCTTCTGGCTCGATGGTCTTGCAGGTGGCACGGTGCACCGGCTCACGCACGCCGGACGGCGACATCAGGGTCGGCCAGTTGAAGCCGTCCCAACGCGAGCGACGGCCCATGTGGGTAATCTGGATCATGATCTTGGCGCCATGCTTGTGCATGGCGTCGGCCAGGTTCTGGAAATGCGGGATGATACGGTCGGTGGACAGGTTCACCGAGCTCCACCATTCCTGCGGGCTGTCGATGGCAACTACCGACGAGCCACCGCAAATCGCCAGGCCGATGCCGCCCTTGGCCTTCTCTTCGTAATACTTCACGTACCGGTCGGTGGTCATGCCGCCGTCGGTGGCGTAGACCTCCGCGTGCGCGGTGCTGAGCACGCGGTTGCGGATGGTCAGCTTGCCGATCTGGATCGGCTGGAACATTGCTTCAAAAGCCATGGCGCGATCCTCGACTTACAACGGCTTGACGATGAACAGGCCGTCGTCGTGGCCTTCTTCGGAACCGCCGTAGACCTGCTCGGCCACGGTGCGGATCTGGCTGCCGCGCGCGGCGAGGATCTGGTCCATGGCGCCGGCGAACCAGCCGGTGAACATGTAGTCGACCTTGCGCCCGACCTTGCCGTACACATAGACGAACGCCGAGTGTTCGAGCTTGACGCTGGCGGTGCCTTTGTCCAGGTCAATGTCCTGGATCTTGAACAGGCCCCAGCCACGCTGCGACAGGCGCTTCATGTAGTGCTCGAACACCGCGACGCCTTCCAGGCCGTGGCATTCGGCTTCTTTTTCACACCAGTGCCAGGCGGATTTGTAGCCAGCCTTGTAGAGAATCTCGGCGTAGGCGTCGGCGCCCAGCACTTCCTCGATGCCCATGTGGTTGTTGACGAAAAAGTGGCGCGGCACGTACAGCATCGGCAGGGCGTCGGAGGTCCAGACACCGGTTTCGCTGTCGACTTCGATAGGCAGTTGCGGGGCGATCTTGGCCATGAAAACTTGACTCCGGAAATTCGTGATGTGCCTGCGGCGCGAGTGGCCGCAGGTAAAGGATTCAGTGACGCGACGGCGTTTATTCGCCCCAGACATCTTTCAAAATGTTGACCCAGTTCTCGCCCATGATCTTGCGCACCACCCGCTCCGGGTGACCGCGCTTGAGCAGCGTTTCGGTGAGGTTCGGAAACTCGCCCACGGTGCGGATGCCCAGGGGGTTGATGATCTTGCCGAAGCTGGTCAGACGACGGGCGTAGCCCTTGTCGTGGGTCAGCATTTCGAAGAAGTCCTGGCCGTGACCCTGGGTGAAGTCGGTGCCGATGCCGATGGCGTCCTCGCCGACGATGTTCATGGTGTACTCGATGGCTTCGGCGTAGTCGTCGATGGTCGAATCGATGCCCTTGGCCAGGAACGGCGCGAACATGGTCACGCCGACGAAACCACCGTGGTCGGCAATGAATTTCAGCTCTTCATCGGATTTGTTGCGCGGGTGTTCTTTGAGGCCGGACGGCAGGCAGTGGGAGTAGCAGACCGGTTTCTTCGATTCGAGGATGACTTCCTCGGAGGTCTTGGAGCCAACGTGGGACAGGTCGCACATGACGCCGACGCGGTTCATCTCGGCGACGATTTCGCGACCGAAGCCCGACAGGCCGCCGTCGCGCTCGTAGCAACCGGTGCCCACCAGGTTCTGGGTGTTGTAGCACATCTGCACCACACCGACGCCGAGCTGCTTGAAGATCTCGACGTAGCCGAGCTGGTCTTCGAAGGCATGGGCGTTCTGGAAGCCAAAGATAATGCCGGTCTTGCCCTGTTCCTTGGCGCGGCGGATGTCGGCGGTGGTTTTCACCGGGATCACCAGGTCGCTGTTCTCGCGGATCAGTTTCTGGCTGGCAACGATGTTGTTGATGGTGGCCTGGAAACCTTCCCACACCGACACCGTGCAGTTGGCTGCGGTCAGGCCGCCCTTGCGCATGTCTTCGAACAGGTCGCGGTTCCACTTGGCAATGATCAGCCCGTCGATAACGATGCTGTCGGCGTGCAATTCGGCTGGGCTCATCAGGCAGTCCCCTTGTTGGCGATTCATGCGCCGAATCGTGTGCCGGCGCTTTGGGGCCAGCATATGCCGGAGGGCCGTGGCGACCGGGTGCAAAAACGACAGGGGAATTGCCGAAAGCGTCAATCCACGACAATGGGCTGCGACGGGCCCCCTCTGTCCATCTGTTATTTACCCGGCGCTTGGGCCAGAATCCGCGGCACCACTGGCTTTCACTGGATTTGAGCGACAACCCGATGAAATCGATCTTCCTTGCCCTGGCACTGATCAGCACCGTCGCCCACGCGACCGAAGACACCGAGCCCAACCCCTGCGACGAAGTTGAAAACGACGTCCAGACCCTGGCCTGTTCCGCCTATGGCAAAGCCGCCGCCGAGCAGTTGCTCAGCGACAACCTGCAGAGCCTCAACGAACGCCTGCAAACCCGCTACGCCAACGACAAGGCCCAGCTCAACGACATCACCGCCAAGATCAAGGCCGCTCAACAACTCTGGCAAAAACAGCGCGAAGCCGACTGCGCCATCGCCGCCTTCCCGGCCAAGCCCGGGAGCGACGCCTACAAAGTCGCCGAAAACGACTGCATGGCCCAGGTGAGCGATGACCGGTCGGAGTTCTTGGAATCGATTGGGCAGGAGTGAACGAACAGCGGTTATAGGTAGAACTGCGCAACGCCGTCTACACTGGCTGCATACCCGTCCGAGCCGGGCTGTACAGACGAGTCACACACGACGATCAGAGGATTTTCGTATGCACTCTCTTACAGCCTTGCCCTTCTACGGGTTAGCCATCTTTATCGCCATCGTGCTGGGCATCGAGGCCGGTCGCCAAGTCGGCAACCGTCACCTGGTCCAGGATCCGGACGGCGCTCGCCAGGGCATCGGGGCCATCGAAGGCGCGGTGTTTGGCCTGCTAGCACTGCTGATTGCCTTCACCTTTTCCGGGGCGGCCTCGCGCCTGGACCAGCGCCGCGCGTTGATCGTTGCCGAAACCAATGCCATGGGCACCGCCTGGTTGCGCCTGGACCTTCTGCCCGCCAGCGATCAACCGGACATCCGCCAGGCATTCCGAGAGTATGTCGATGCCCGTATCGAGTATTACCGCGACTTGCGCGAAGACGAAGTCGACGAAGCGGCCCATGACCGAGCCAATGATCTGCAGCAAACCATCTGGAAACGTACCGTCGCCGCCCTGCAACAGATGCCCACCCCAACCTTGGGAACGCCTGTGCTGCAGGCGCAAAACGAAATGATCGACATCACCACGACGCGCGCCGTGGCTCACGAAACCCACCCACCCCTGACCATTTACCTGATGCTCGTGACCATGACCCTGATCAGCGCCATGCTGATCGGCTACGGCATGGCCGGCACCCGGCAGCGCAACTGGCTGCACAGCCTGGGCTATGCGGCGGTGATGGTCTGCGTGTTGTATGTGATCCTGGATTTCGAGTACCCGCGCTTTGGGGTGATCCGGGTCGACTATTTCGACAAAATCATGCTGGACCTGCGGGCGAGCATGAATTGAGCAAGGCGGATAGACTGGCGTTCCAGACCTCCGGAATCCAAGGCCAAGCATGATCATCTGCGGCATCGAAATCAAAGGCAGCGAAGCGATCATCGCCGTTGCCTCGCTGGACCAGCAGGCGTTGAGCCACGTCGCGCTGAACACCAAGAAAATCGCCCTGGACGATGACGACGAAGCCGCCAACGTCAAAGCCTTCGCCGCGCAAGTGCGGGCTTTCGTGGCGGACAATGGCATCGACCGCATCGCCATCAAGAAGCGCAGCAAGAAAGGTGAGTTCGCGGGCGGCCCGACCACCTTCAAGATCGAAGGCGTTTTCCAATTGCTCGAAGGCTGCGAAGTGACACTGCTGTCGCCACAGACCATCAACGCACAGAGCAAAAAACATGACTTCGCCCTGCCGACGACGCTGAACAAGTATCAGCATGAGGCATACAAGGCGGCGTGCTCGGCGTTGATGAAGAAGTAGCCCCTTCCAAACACAGTACCCGTGGCGAGGGAGCTTGCTCCCGCTCGGCTGCGCAGCAGTCGTGAACCGGTTTGCAGGGGTTACCTGTTGCACCGCGGTGTCTGGTTTTGGGGGCGGCCGGGCCAGCCTGTCAAACCACCTCCCGCTCATCCCCCTGCCGCCGCCGATCCTCCCTAGGGCAACGTGCAAACCGTGCCCTGTAGCTGCGGGTGAAATACGACGGCGATTCGAATCCACAGGCAATGCTGACTTCCAGCACACTCATGTCGGTCTGGCGCAGCAGTTGCCGGGCCTTTTCCAAGCGCAGGCGCAGGTAGAAATTACTCGGCGTGTCGTTCAGGTGCAGGCGGAACAGGCGTTCAAGCTGGCGGCGCGTGACGTTGATCGATTCGGCCAGCGCCAGGGTGCTCAGTGGCGGTTCGCTGTTGGCCTCCATTTCTCCAATCACATGCACCAGCTTCTTGTTGCGAATGCCGTAGCGGGTGGCGATTTCCATGCGCTGGTGATCTTTGCGTGGACGAATGCGACCGAGCACGAACTGCTCGCTGACCTGGATTGCGAGTTCCGGGCCGTGGGCCTGCGCGATCAGGTCGAGCATGAGGTCAATCGAGGCAGTGCCGCCGGCGCAAGTGATGCGGCGGCGGTCGATTTCGAAGAGCTCCTGGGTCACGGCGAGCTGGGGATAGGACTCCTTGAACGCCTCGATCGCCTCCCAGTGCAGGGTGACGCGATGGCCATCCAGCAATCCCGCCTCCGCGAGCACCACGCTGCCGGTGTCGATTCCTCCGAGGATGACACCGTCGTTATCCAGCCGGTGCAACCACCTCTCAAGCACCGGGCTGACGAACTTCAACGGCTCGAAGCCCGCCACGATCCAGAGCGTCGCGCCCTTCTTCAGCGGCTCCAGCGCAGCATCGGCGTTGACCGACATGCCATTGCTCGCCAGCACCGCTCCGCCATCGGCACTCAGGACATGCCAGCGGTAAAGCTCGCCACGAAACCGATTGGCGACCCGCAGCGGCTCGATGGCCGAAATGAAACCGATGGCCGAGAAACCCGGCATCAACAAGAAATAGAAATCCTGGGACATGAAACGCTCTCGGTTGGCGGGCAGCGTGCGGACCTTGATACGCCAGTTGCAACAACCGTTCAAGAGTCGCTGTAGTGCAAGAGCACGTCGCCGCTGTGCGTTTTGCCCCGCCCGGGCCTGCGTAACGTGGCATCACCGGCGCACAGACACCGGGCCCCATAACAATAAGCTGCCGAGGAACCCGACAATGAAACGACTGATCAGCTGCTGCGTTATTGCACTCAGCACCACTTCTTTACTGAACCAGGCCGCCCTCGCAGCCGAACCCGCCGCCTGCCAGAATGTGCGCCTGGGCGTGGTCAACTGGACGGACGTCATTGCCACCAGCGCCCTGACCCAAGTGATGCTCGACGGCCTCGGCTACAAGACCAAGCAGACCAGCGCCTCCCAGCAGATCATTTTCGCCGGCATCCGCGATCAGCGCCTGGACATGTTCCTGGGCTACTGGAACCCGCTGATGACCCAGACCATCACCCCGTTCGTCGAAGCCAAGCAGGTCAAGGTGCTTGAGCAGCCCAGCCTGAAGGACGCCCGCGCCACCCTGGCCGTGCCGACTTACCTGGCCGACAAGGGTCTGAAGACGTTCGCTGACATCGCCAAATTCGAGAAGGAGCTGGGCGGCAAGATCTACGGCATCGAGCCCGGCTCCGGCGCCAACACCCAGATCAAGGCGATGATTGCCAAGAATCAGTTCGGCCTGGGCAAATTCCAACTGGTCGAGTCCAGCGAGGCCGGCATGCTCGCCGCCGTGGACCGCGCCGTGCGACGCAAGGAAGCCGTGGTGTTCTTCGGCTGGGCGCCGCACCCGATGAACGTCAACGTGCAAATGACCTACCTCACCGGCAGCGAAGACGCCCTCGGTCCGAACGAAGGCATGGCCACCGTGTGGACCGTCACCGCGCCGAACTACGCCGAGCAATGCCCGAACGTCAGCCGTCTGCTGAGCAACCTGACCTTCACCGCCGAAGACGAGAGCCGGATGATGCAGCCGCTGCTCGATCACAAGGATCCGCTCGAATCGGCCCGGCAATGGCTCAAGGACCATCCACAGGACAAACAGCGTTGGCTCGAAGGCGTGACCACCTTCGATGGCAAGCCCGCCGCCGACAACCTGAAACTCACCAGTAACTGACTGAACGTTATCCCTCTGCGCGGTCTTCAAGGGCTGCGCGGTGACTCACCACGCCTGAAGGAATCCGCACCATGAACCACGACGTCATCATCACCTGCGCACTCACCGGTGCTGGCGACACGACCGCCAAGAGCCCTCACGTGCCGGTCACTCCGAAACAGATCGCCGCCGCTGCCGTCGAGGCCGCGAAAGCCGGGGCCACGGTGGTCCATTGCCACGTCCGCGATCCGCAGACCGGCAAGTTCAGCCGCGATGTGGCGCTGTATCGCGAAGTGATGGAGCGCATCCGTGAGGCGGACGTCGACATCATCGTCAACCTCACCGCCGGGATGGGCGGTGACTTGGAGATCGGCGCGGGCGAACGACCGATGGAATTCGGCCCCAACACCGACCTGGTGGGCCCGCTGACCCGCCTGGCCCACGTTGAAGAGCTGCTGCCGGAAATCTGCACCCTGGATTGCGGCACCCTGAACTTCGGCGACGGCGACACCATTTACGTCTCCACTCCGGCGCAACTGCGGGCCGGCGCCAAGCGCATCACCGAGCTCGGCGTGAAGGCAGAGCTGGAGATCTTCGACACCGGCCACCTGTGGTTCGCCAAGCAACTGATCAAGGAAGGCCTGCTGGACAATCCGCTGTTCCAGCTCTGCCTGGGCATCCCATGGGGCGCGCCGGCCGACACCACCACAATGAAAGCCATGGTCGACAACCTGCCCGCCGACGCGGTGTGGGCCGGCTTCGGCATCGGCCGCATGCAAATGCCAATGGCGGCCCAAGCCGTGCTGCTGGGTGGCAACGTACGGGTCGGGCTGGAAGACAACCTCTGGCTGGACAAAGGCGTGCTCGCCACCAACGGCCAACTGGTGGAGCGCGCCGGCGAAATCCTCAGCCGCCTCGGCGCACGGGTGCTTACGCCTGCCGAAGGTCGCAAGAAAATGGGCCTGGTCCAGCGCGGCTAAACCGAATCGACGCATAACCCTGTGGGAGCGAGCTCGCTCGCGATAGCGATATTCCAGACTTCGACGATGCGTCGGATGTACCGCCGCCATCGCGAGCAAGCTCGCTCCCACAGGTGATTTTCACTCTTTTCAGGACATCACCATGAGCTTTATCACCGACATCAAGACCTTCGCCGCCCTGGGCAGTGGCGTCATCGGCAGCGGCTGGGTCAGCCGCGCCCTGGCCCATGGCCTCGACGTGGTCGCCTGGGACCCGGCGCCCGGCGCCGAAGCCGCGTTGCGCAAGCGCGTCGCCAATGCCTGGGGCGCCCTGGAGAAACAAGGCCTGGCCCCTGGCGCTTCGCAGGATCGGCTGCGTTTTGTCGCGACCATCGAGGAATGCGTGCGCGACGCCGACTTCATCCAGGAAAGTGCCCCCGAGCGCCTGGAGCTCAAATTGCAGCTGCACAGCCAGATCAGCGCCGCCGCCAAGCCGAACGCGTTGATCGGGTCGAGCACCTCCGGGCTGCTGCCGAGCGAATTCTATGAAAGCTCGACCCATCCGGAACGGTGCGTGGTCGGTCACCCGTTCAATCCGGTCTACCTGCTGCCCCTGGTGGAAGTGGTCGGCGGCAAAAACACCGCACCCGAGGCCGTGCAAGCGGCGATTCAAGTCTACGAATCCCTCGGCATGCGGCCGCTGCACGTGCGCAAGGAAGTGCCCGGTTTCATTGCCGACCGCTTGCTTGAAGCGCTCTGGCGCGAGGCGCTGCACCTGGTCAATGACGGCGTGGCGACCACCGGCGAAATCGACGATGCCATCCGTTTTGGCGCCGGCCTGCGCTGGTCATTCATGGGCACATTCCTGACCTACACCCTGGCCGGCGGCGACGCTGGGATGCGTCACTTCATGGCTCAGTTCGGCCCGGCGTTGCAACTGCCCTGGACCTACCTGCCGGCACCGGAACTGACCGAGAAACTGATCGACGATGTGGTGGACGGGACGAGCGAACAGTTGGGGCAGCACAGCATTTCAGCTTTGGAACGCTATCGTGATGATTGCCTGCTGGCGGTACTGGAGGCGGTGAAGGCCACCAAGCAAAAGCACGGAATGATTTTTAGCGAATAACACCATTCCTGTGGCGAGGGAGCTTGCTCCCGCTCGGCCGCGCAGCGGCCGCAATACCAGCGAATGCCATTTGGCTGATACACCGCGTACAACCGGTTTGGGGCTGCTTCACAGCCCAGCGGGAGCAAGCTCCCTCGCCACGATTGCATTGGAGTCCAACATGCCCACCCTCACTACCTACCAAACCCGCATCCTCCCAGAATGGGTCGACTACAACGGCCACCTGCGCGACGCCTTCTACTTGCTGATCTTCAGCTACGCCACCGATGCGTTGATGGACCGGCTCGGCCTGGACAGCCAGAGCCGCGAAGCCAGCGGCCATTCGCTGTTCACCCTCGAGCTGCACCTGAACTACCTGCACGAAGTGAAGCTCGGCGCCGATGTCGAGGTGCATACGTACATCCTCGGCCACGATGCCAAACGCCTGCACCTCTACCACAGCCTGCACTTGACGGGCGGCGACAAAGAGCTGGCCGGCAATGAGCAGATGCTACTGCACGTCGATCTGGCGGGGCCACGTTCGGCGCCGTTTAGCGAACAGACCCTGGGCCAACTCAAAGCCCTGCTCGACAGCCAGTCCGACCTGCCGGCGCCATCCTGCATCGGGCGTGTCATCGCCCTGCCACCCGCCCGATAAGCCTCCTATAGGAGACCGACATGCACACCGCCGCCGCAATTGCCGACTTCCGCAGCTACCCTCTGGTCCACGCCTTGACTGCCGCAATCCCCTTGGCCGACCGGGTTCATGTCACGTGGGCCGATGGTCGGATCAGTCCTTTTCATCACCAGTGGCTGCGGGACAACTGCCCTTGCCAGGCATGCGTCTACAGCGTGACCCGTGAGCAGGTCCTGGAGATTGTCGATGTGCCCGAAGATTTGGCGCCGGATGAAATCCGCGTTGATGGTGAAGGCCGCCTGCGCGTGGCCTGGCGGGACGGCCACCAAAGCCAATTCGACCCGGGCTGGCTGCGCGCTCACGCCTATGACGAAGTCTCCAGGGCCGAACGACTCGACGGCAGGCCGCAACGCCAGCTATGGCAGTGCGACCTGCAGCTGCCGGTGTTCGAATACCAGGCGTTGGTGGAGGATGCCGACGCGCTGCTGCAATGGCTGCTGGCGGTACGCGACATCGGCCTGACCCAAGTGCGGGGCGTGCCCACCGAGCCCGGCTCGCTGAGACAGATTGCCCAACGCATTTCCTTCGTTCGCGAGAGCAATTTCGGCGTGCTCTTCAACGTGCAATCCAAGGCCGACGCCGACAGCAACGCCTACACCGCTTTTAACCTGCCGTTGCACAGCGACTTGCCGACGCGGGAATTGCAGCCGGGGTTGCAGTTCCTGCATTGCCTGGTGAACGAGGCCGTGGGTGGCGAGAGTATCTTCGTCGACGGTTTCGCCATTGCCCAGGCGCTGCGCCAGGAAGATCCCGATGCCTTCGAGGCGCTGTGCCAGATCCCGGTGGAATTTCGCAACAAGGACCGCCACAGCGACTACCGCTGCCTGGCGCCGATCATTGCGTTGGACGCCCTTGGGCAAGTCTCGGAGATCCGCATGGCGAACTTTCTGCGCGGCCCCTTTGACACCTCGGTGGAGCAGATGCCCAGGCTCTACCGCGCCTACCGCCGCTTCATCGCGCTGACCCGCGAGCCACGCTTTCGCCTGGTGCAACGACTCGAACCCGGGCAGCTCTGGTGCTTCGACAACCGCCGCACGCTCCACGCGCGCAACGCCTTCGACCCTGCTACCGGGGCGCGGCATTTCCAGGGGTGTTATGTGGATCGGGATGAATTGCTGTCGCGCATTCTGGTGTTGCAACGTTAGACCGCGTCATCGTTCATCGCGAGCAAGCTCGCTCTCACAGGTGAAAGCATTTCCCTGTGGGAGCGAGCTTGCTCGCGATAGCGACCTGCCAGACAACCGATTATTTGCGGATTCACACAGGCAAAAAAATCCCCGATCAAGCCGTGACAGGATCGGGGCAGGAGCGTTACTGGAGGAGCTGTGGCGCGAGGGTGACCAAACCATCGTGATGCAGCTTGGGGCCAGTGTGCCCAGTCCCGGACCCAGCGAGTTAGCCGAAAACGACGCGTTCATAGTCAATCATGACAGAACGACGATTTGCCCTTGCCGCCGATTCGGGTGGCTACCAGAATCCAGGCACGACCCCAATCCCTGAACAAGGAAAAGCGTCATGATGTACGCCGATTTGATCGACCAGGAAGACCTGCTGGGCCATCTGAAGGCCCTGGGATTGCAGATACCCAGTGGCGCGACTGCCGAGCAGGCGTGCGAGTGCGCCGTACGCGGCCTGGACAGGACTCGCGCCAATGAGCTGCGCAGGCTGGTCAAGGAAATGTACACCAGCAGCGCGACCATCCTGCCGGCAGTGCGCCAGGCAATCGATCAGCAACTGTTGCCGGCGTTGGCGCAGTACCAGCAGAACCATAACGCCTGATGAAACCCATCGCGAGCAAGCTCGCTCCCACAGGATTTGTGAACGACACAAAACCTGTGGGAGCGAGCCTGCTCGCGATGAACGCACTGAAGTCTTAGAGCCTCACACTCGCAAACGTCGACTCATTGCGCGCCTGGCTCAGCGCCGACAGCGGGCCGGACAGCGGCGACAGCACCAACGCCTGCGGCAGCGGCATCATCGCCACTTGTTGCGTGGTGTTGGAGCCGACGCGCTCGTCCCGTGGCGGAATGCCGAAGTATTCGCGGTAGCACTTGGAGAAATGCGGCGTGGAGACGAAGCCGCACACCGAGGCCACTTCGATGATCGACATCGGCGTCTGCTTGAGCAGTTGCCGCGCACGAATCAGTCGCAGCTTGAGGTAATAGCGCGACGGCGAGCAATGCAGGTATTTCTGGAACAGGCGCTCCAGCTGACGGCGGGACACAGCGACGTACACCGCCAACTCGTCCAGGTCGATCGGCTCCTCGAGATTGGCCTCCATCAGCGCGACGATTTCCTGCAACTTCGGCTGGTTGGTGCCAAGCATGTGCTTGAGCGGCACACGTTGGTGATCCTGCTCGTTGCGGATACGCTCGTAGACAAACATTTCCGAAATCGCCGCCGACAACTCGCGACCGTGATCACGGCTGATCAAGTGCAGCATCATGTCCAGCGGCGCGGTGCCGCCGGAGCTTGTGAAGCGGTTGCGGTCAAGCGTGAACAGGCGCGTGCTCATCGAAACCCGTGGGAAAGCTTCCTGCATCGCGGCCAGGCATTCCCAGTGCACGCTGCAATCGAAACCGTCCAGCAGGCCGGCGCACGCCAGGGCCCAACTGCCGGTGCAGACTGCGCCAAGACGACGGGATTGACGGGCCTGGCCTTGCAGCCATGAGACATGTTCGCGGGTTACGGTGCGCTGGATGCCGATGCCGCCGCACACGATGACGGTGTCCAGGGCCGGGGCTTTGTGCATGGAGGCGTCCGGGGTGATCTGCAAACCGTCACTGGCCCAGACCTGGCCGCCATCGACGGTCAGGGTGGTCCAGCGGTACAGCTCGCGCCCCGACAGCTGGTTGGCCATGCGTAGCGGTTCCACCGCGGACGCCAGGGAAATCAGCGTGAAATTGTCCAGCAGCAGAAAGCCGATGGATTGAGGCGCACGGTTCTGGGGTTGGGCCCCGGAGTTGGACGTCGTCATCGCGGTATCTCCTCACACAAAGCGGGTGATGGCCTCAGGCGGAGGCTCTTGTTATTGCCCTCATTCTCTTGCGTGAGAGGGGCTTTATCGGGACAGAGCAATTGCCATGCCTAAATTTGAATGCGCGTTCAATAACTCCTGAAAACGACATGCCGGCGTGTCTATATAAGGGCCCTGTCGAGGCCGGGTTCCAAGTGCCATCATGGGCTGCGGGCGAACGCCAGGGCGGGCTGTGAGCAGATCGGTAGCACTTGTGGTCACTGGGCCGCGCCGTTTGCGCGATGGTTGTCACCGCAAGCGCGGGGACGGACGGTAGGGCGGCGTACAAAGGCGTGACCGCCAAGTCACGCCTTATCTGTTTGCGACGCGCCAAAACGTGGCGTGTTTTTCCTGCGGTGTGCGTTTTACGAGCGATTTTTCAACACCCGTGGCGAGGGAGCCTGCTCCCTCGCCACGGGATTATCTTGCAGTGCTGAATCAGCATTCCACCGCGCTTACCGCCAGCCCGCCCCGTGAAGTCTCTTTATATTTGTCGTGCATGTCGGCGCCGGTATCGCGCATGGTGCGGATCACACGATCCAGGGAGATGAAATGCTGACCATCACCCCGAAGGGCCATCTGCGCGGCATTGATTGCTTTCACCGCGGCGATGGCGTTGCGCTCGATACACGGCACCTGGACCAGGCCGCCCACCGGATCGCAGGTCAGGCCGAGGTTGTGCTCCAGGCCGATTTCCGCCGCGTTGCACAGTTGCTCCGGCGTGGCTCCGAGGATTTCCGCCAGGCCTGCCGCCGCCATGGCGCAGGCCGAGCCGACTTCACCCTGGCAGCCGACTTCGGCGCCCGAGATCGAGGCGTTCTTCTTGCACAGGATGCCCACCGCCGCCGCGCCGAGGAAATAATCCACGACGTTGGCGTCAGTAACGGCCTCACTGAATTTCATGAAGTAATGCAGCACCGCCGGGATGATCCCCGCCGCGCCGTTGGTCGGCGCCGTGACCATGCGCCCGCCAGCGGCGTTTTCTTCGTTGACCGCCAGGGCGAACAGGTTGACCCACTCCATGGCGCTCAGGGTCGAGCCGATCACGTTCGGTTTGTTCAATTCTTGCAGGCTGCGGTACAACTTGGCCGCGCGCCGACGGACATTCAAGCCACCGGGCAGAATGCCTTCGTGCTTGAGGCCCTGCTCGACGCAGTCCTGCATCGCTCGCCAGAGCCTCATCAGGCCGCTGCGAATCTCTTCTTCCGAACGCCAGACCTTCTCGTTGGCCATCATCAGCTCAGCCACTCGCAGGTTATGCGTGCGACACAGCCCGAGCAGTTCCTCGGCGCTGGAAAAGTCGTAAGGCAACTCGGTGGTGTCCAGGTCCATCACGCCGCTGGACGCCTGGGCCTGGTCGACCACAAAGCCGCCACCGACCGAATAATAGGTGTCGCGGTGCAGTTCGCCGTTTTCACCCTCCGCCACCAGCGTCATCGCGTTGGGGTGGAACGGCAGGTTTTCGTCGAGCAGGCGCATATCGCGGGACCAGACGAAAGGCACCGGCAGGCGGCCATCGAGCAGCAGGGTCTGGGTCTCGCGCAGCAGCTCGATGCGCGTACCGATTTGCGACGGATCGATCGAGTCGGGCCATTCGCCCATCAAGCCCATGATCGTGGCGGTATCGCTGCTGTGACCGATGCCGGTGGCCGACAGCGAACCAAACAATTGCACCTCGACCCGCCGCACGTCATTTAAAAGCGACTTGGCCCGCAACGCTTCGACAAACAGCGCCGCTGCGCGCATGGGCCCCACGGTGTGGGAACTGGACGGGCCGATACCAATCTTGAACAGGTCGAACACGCTGATGGCCATTGCCTTGACTCTCCAGAACGGACACATCCGGGCGCGGGAGCGTCCGGTGGCGCAGCTGCTACGCTCAACGCCGGGATGGCCGCATCATCCGGCTTTTGAATGGGCTTTCGACGTCTGACACCGACGCAATCATGCCCACCAACGCCGCGTCTTTGTCGCCCAGGTTTTACGACGTTTTTTACGTATCAGAAGCCAGCCGAGGGCCGAAAAAATCTGTAAACGACGTCACCAACACTGGATGCGACCCTCCCTGTACTGGATACGACGCGCCCTGTAGGCGTCGGATTTGCACTGGTACATGATCGGTTACGGCTCGTTTGCAAGGCCGCGTGCCACGAAGAGTGCCCACGCGCCGCCAACCGCAACTTAAAAAAAGCAAAAAAGCGCGGTTGTCCCGACCGGACACTGCCGATAAAACACCAGGAGTCCACCCATGAAAGGTTCCACGCCGTTGTTGTTGGCCGCCATGCTGAGTCTTCCGATGCTGGCCAACGCTGCAGAACCCGCCCAATGCAGTACCGTCAACTTCTCCGATGTCGGCTGGACGGACATCACCGTGACCACCGCCACCACCAGCGTCGTGCTCGACGCCCTCGGCTACAAGACCAAGACCACGATGATCTCCGTGCCGGTGACCTACAAGTCCCTGGCCGATGGTAAGAACATGGACGTGTTCCTCGGCAACTGGATGCCGACCATGGAAAACGACATCAAGGCCTATCGTGAAGCGGGCACCGTGGAAACCGTGCGCGCCAACCTGGAAAACGCCAAGTACACCCTGGCGGTCCCCGAAGAGCTGTACAACAAAGGCCTCAAGGATTTTGCCGACATCGCCAAGTTCAAGAAGGAACTGGACGGCAAGATCTACGGCATCGAACCGGGCAACGACGGCAACCGCTTGATCCAGAGCATGATCGACAAGAACGCCTTCGGCCTCAAGGACGCCGGCTTCAAGGTCGTCGAGTCAAGCGAAGCCGGCATGCTTTCCCAGGTCGATCGGGCCCAGCGTCGCAGCACCGCCGTGGTGTTCCTGGGCTGGGAACCGCATCCGATGAACACCCGCTTCAAGATGAAATACCTCACCGGTGGCGATGAATACTTCGGCCCGAACTTCGGCCAGGCGACCATCTACACCAACACCCGCAAGGGCTATGCCCAGGAATGCAGCAACGTTGGCCAGTTGCTGAAAAACCTGGTCTTTACCCTGGACATGGAAAGCACGCTGATGGGCAACGTGCTGGACGACAAGATGAAGCCTGAAGCCGCCGCCAAGGCCTGGTTGAAGAAAAACCCACAAGTACTCGATACCTGGCTCGCCGGCGTCACCACCGTTGACGGTAAACCTGGCCTGGAGGCCGTGAAAGCCAAGCTCGCGCAGTAAAAAGCTTATGCCGGGCGAGTTCGCTCGCCCGGGCTGTTTATTCCTTGCATGCGGACGTTCACTACCATGCTTATTGATCAGAAAATACCCTTGGGCCAGTACATCGCGGGCTTTGTCGAATGGTTGACGCAAAACGGCGCCGACACCTTCGATGCAATCGCAATGTTTCTGGAAACGATGATTCACGGCGTGACATTTGCGCTGACCTGGTTCAATCCCCTGGTGCTTATCGGCCTCATCGCGCTACTGGCGCACTTCATCCAGCGCAAATGGGGCCTGACCGTTTTCGTTATCGCGTCCTTCTTGTTGATCCTCAACCTGGGTTACTGGCAAGAGACCATGGAAACCCTCGCCCAGGTGCTGTTCGCGACCCTGGTCTGCGTGCTTATCGGTGTGCCGCTGGGCATTGTTGCCGCGCACAAGCCGATGTTCTACACCATGATGCGTCCGGTGCTCGATCTGATGCAGACCGTACCGACCTTCGTCTACCTCATTCCTACCCTGACCCTGTTCGGTCTGGGTGTGGTCCCGGGCCTGATCTCCACGGTGGTATTCGCGATCGCCGCGCCCATCCGCCTGACCTACCTGGGCATCCGCGACGTTCCGGACGAACTGATGGACGCCGGTAAAGCCTTCGGCTGCTCCCGGCGCCAGCTCCTGTCGCGCATCGAACTGCCTCACGCCATGCCGAGCATCGCCGCCGGAATCACCCAATGCATCATGTTGTCGCTGTCGATGGTGGTCATCGCGGCACTGGTCGGTGCCGACGGCCTGGGCAAACCCGTGGTCAACGCATTGAACACCGCTGATATCGCCCTGGGCTTCGAAGCCGGCCTGGCGATCGTATTGCTGGCGATCATGCTCGACCGAATCTGCAAACAACCCGACGCCAAAGTAGGGGGTGACGCATGAGCATAATCCGCTTCGAAGAGGTCGACGTGATCTTCTCCAAAGATCCACGCGAAGCCCTCAAATTGCTCGACAAGGGCATGACGCGCAACGAAATCCTGAAGAAGACCGGGCAGATCGTCGGCGTGGAAAAAGCCAGCCTCGACATCGAAAAAGGCGAGATCTGCGTGCTGATGGGCCTTTCCGGCTCCGGCAAATCCAGCTTGCTGCGTTGCATCAACGGTTTGAACACCGTGAGTCGCGGCAAATTGTTCGTCGAGCACGAAGGCCGGCAGATCGATATCGCCTCCTGCACTCCCGCCGAACTGAAGATGATGCGCACCAAGCGCATCGCCATGGTGTTCCAGAAGTTCGCCCTGATGCCTTGGCTGACGGTGCGCGAAAACATCAGCTTCGGCCTGGAAATGCAGGGCCGGCCGGAGAAGGAACGCAAGAAGCTGGTGGATGAAAAACTCGAGCTGGTGGGCCTGACGCAGTGGCGCAACAAGAAGCCCGACGAGCTGTCTGGCGGCATGCAGCAACGGGTCGGCCTGGCCCGCGCCCTGGCGATGGACGCCGACATCCTCTTGATGGACGAACCGTTCTCGGCCCTCGACCCGCTGATCCGCCAAGGCCTGCAGGACGAACTGCTGGAACTGCAACGCAAGCTGAGCAAGACCATCGTGTTCGTCAGCCACGACCTGGACGAAGCCCTGAAGCTGGGCAGCCGTATCGCGATCATGAAAGACGGCCGCATCATCCAGTACAGCAAGCCGGAACAGATCGTGTTGAACCCGGCGGACGACTATGTGCGCACGTTCGTCGCCCATACCAATCCGCTCAATGTGCTCTGCGGCCGCAGCCTGATGCGCACCCTGGACAACTGCAAGCGCATCAACGGCTCGGTGTGCCTGGATCCGGGCGGCGACTCCTGGCTTGACCTGGCCGAAGGCAACACCATCAAGGGCGCCCGGCAGAACGGCGCCGCCCTGGACCTGCAGAACTGGGCGCCAGGGCAGTCCGTCGAAGGCTTGGGGCGTTTCCCGACCTTGGTCGACTCCAGCATCGGCATGCGCGACGCGTTGCAGATCCGCTACCAGACCGGCAACAAACTGGTGCTTCACGATAATCAGCAAGTCGTCGGCATCCTCGGCGACAGCGAGCTGTATCACGCCCTGCTCGGCAAGAACCTGGGCTAAAGCCAATGCACACAAAAACGCCGCGAGATGATCGCGGCGTTTTTGTTTGTGTGTGTGTGTGCAGGAACCAGAATTGGAATACTTTTGTGGCGAGGGGATTTATCCCCGCTGGAGTGCGCAGCACTCCCGAAACCAGACGACTCGTGTCTTCAGGTAAATTGAGTCGCATCTATTGGGGGCCGCTTCGCAGCCCAGCGGGGATAAATCCCCTCGCCACAACAGTGTTCTCAACCCTCGAACGGGTCAGCTATAGACCCGGCCCAACTCCACCAATTTCTGCTGCTCCGCCTGCACATCCTCGCGCATGGCCTTGTGCAGCCCGAACATGAAGCACACCAGCACCACCGAGAACGGCAGGCCAGCCAACACCACCATGGTTTGCATCGCCTCGAAGTTGCCCGCGAACAACAGGCCGATGGTCACCAGCGTGATCACCACCGACCAGAAGATCCGCAGCCAATGCGGCGCGTCTTCGTCAACGTTGCCGTCCTGGCACGAAAGGTTCGCCATCATCACCGCGCCGGAGTCAGCCGGGGTCAGGAACAGGACGAAACCGACGAAGATCGACACGCCGATCACGACCTTCGACGCCGGATAGTATTCGAGCAGCTGATAGATCGACATCGACGGCTGCGTCAACGCCGTCTTGCCCAGCTCGACCGCGCCGTGGTTCATCACCAGGTCCAGGGCCGAGTTACCGAAGATCGACAACCAGGCCAGGGTGAAGCCCAGGGGAATCAGCAACACGCCCGCCACCAACTCACGCACGGTGCGGCCACGGGAAATGCGCGCGATGAACATGCCGACAAAAGGCGCCCAGGAGATCCACCAGGCCCAGTAGAACAGGGTCCACAAGCCCATCCAACGGCCCGATTTCGCGGTGTCGTCGGCATAGACGTACAGGTCGAATGTCTTGAGCACCACGCCGTTGAGGTAGTCGCCGATGTTCTGCACGAAACCGTTGAGCAGGTGCAGGGTCGGACCGAACAGCAGCACGAAAATCAGCAAGCCGCTGAACAATACGATGTTCAGGTTGGACAACCGGCGGATGCCGTTTTCCACGCCGGACACGGCGGCGATGGTCGCCACGGTGCTCATCACGATGATCACGATCAGCAAATTGGTGTTGCTGTGCTCGATGCCAAACAGGTTTTCCAAACCGGACGCGACTTGCAGCGAACCGATCCCCAGGTTGGTCACCAGCCCCAGCAGCGTCACGAACATGCCGAAACCGTCCACCGCATGGCCGGCCGCGCCCTTGACCCAGCGCTCGCCCACCAATGGATACAGGGCCGAGCGCAGCGCCAGCGGCTGGTTGTGCCGATAGGCGAAATACGCCACGGCCAAGCCCACCAGGGCATAGATCGCCCAACCATGCAGGCCCCAGTGCAAGAACGTCAATTGCACGGCCTGGCGCGCGGCCATCTGGCTGCCGGCCACGCCTTCAGGGGGGTTGAAGAAATGGTCCAGCGGCTCGGATGCGCCGAAGTACAGCAATGAAATGCCGATGCCCGACGAAAACAGCATCCCGGCCCAGGCGCCGTAGCTGAAGTCCGGCGTATCGTCCTTGCTGCCCAGCTTGAGCTTGCCATAGGAGGAAAATGCCAGGCCGACCACAAACACCAGATAGGCAGCGATGACCACCATGTAGTACCAGCCGAAGCTGCGGGACAACCACGCCTGGGCAATGCCGAGCAGACGGCCGGCCTCCTGCGGGGCGATGATCAGAATGGCGGTCAGCAACAGAATCAGCGCGGTGGAGGTGTAGAACACCCAACCGTTGACCGTCACCTTCTGCGGCGGGGTCTTTATTAGCAAGGCAGAACTCATTGCACGGATGCTCCAGGCAGTGCGAGAGAAGGACAAGGCAACGCGATACCCGGCCAATCGGTGGGTTGGCAGCCGACCGGCGGGTGTTATAAAGACACCCGGAAAGCCCTTGCCCCGCGATTGCGCGGGTCTCTGGGCTCTTGATGTCTCGTTTCTGCGCCATTTACCCCGTAGGAAAACCGGTAAATCGCGACGAATTGTCGCAGAGCTTATTCTTTGTTGATTGAACGTTCAATCAAAACAAAATAGACTGGCCCTCATGACGGCGGACCTTACTCGTCCGCCCGATGGCCTAAGGAGATTTGCAGATGCCCAAGGTCGGTATGCAACCCATCCGCCGCCAGCAATTGATCGAAGCCACTTTGCAGGCTGTCGATCAGGTCGGGATGGGGGACGCCAGCATTGCGCTGATCGCCCGTTTGGCCGGTGTTTCGAACGGCATCATCAGTCACTACTTTCAGGACAAGAATGGCCTGATCGCGGCTACGGCCCAGTACCTGATGACTGTCCTGAGCGAGAACGTCACCGCGCGTCGTCAAGCGCTGACGGACCCGAGCCCGCGAGCTCACCTGAAGGTGATCATCGAGGGCAACTTCGACGCCAGCCAGGTCAACGGCCCGGCAATGAAAACCTGGCTGGCCTTCTGGGCCACCAGCATGCATCACCCGTCATTGCACAGGTTGCAGCGGATCAACGATCACCGTCTGTATTCCAACCTGTGTTGCCAGTTCCGCCGCGTGTTGCCTGTCGACCAGGCACGCAGCGCGGCCCGGGGCCTGGCCGCTCTGATTGACGGTTTGTGGCTGCGCGGAGCGCTGTCGGGAGAGGCGTTCGACACCGCCCAGGCACATCGGATCGCGTACGAATACATGGATTTCCAACTGGCCAAGGCAGGAGCGCCAGAGCACACAGAACCGCTCGACTCCTGAACCCCCACCGCAGCGCGTAGTCAGCTGTAAACGACACGCTCGGTGGTCAGCCAACCACTTATGCACTTGCGAGGACTTTATGGCCCGTTTCGAACTGCAAAAACTCTACATCGATGGCGCGTACAGCGATGCCAGCGGCGACGCCACTTTCGAAGCCATCAACCCGGCGAACGGTGAAGTACTCGCCCTGGTGCAGCGCGCAACGAAAGAAGACGTCGAGCGTGCCGTGGTCAGCGCCGAAAAAGGCCAGAAAGTCTGGGCGGCGATGACCGCCATGCAGCGCTCGCGCATCCTGCGTCGCGCCGTGGACATCCTGCGCGAACGCAACGATGAGCTCGCGGCCCTGGAAACCCTGGACACCGGCAAGGCCTATTCCGAAACCCGCTACGTCGACATCGTCACCGGCGCCGACGTGCTGGAATATTACGCAGGCCTGGTGCCCGCTATCGAAGGCGAACAGGTTCCGCTGCGCACCACGTCGTTCGTCTACACCCGCCGCGAGCCCCTGGGCGTCGTCGCCGGTATCGGCGCATGGAACTATCCGATCCAGATCGCCCTGTGGAAATCCGCCCCGGCCCTGGCCGCTGGCAACGCGATGATCTTCAAGCCCAGCGAAGTCACCTCGCTGACCACCCTGAAACTGGCCGAGATCTACACCGAAGCCGGCGTTCCAGCGGGCGTATTCAACGTGCTGACCGGCAGCGGCCGTGAAGTCGGCACCTGGCTGACCGAGCACCCGCGCATCGAGAAAATCTCCTTCACCGGCGGCACCGACACCGGCAAGAAGGTCATGGCCAGTGCCTCGAGCTCTTCGCTCAAGGACGTGACCATGGAGCTGGGCGGCAAGTCGCCGCTGATCATCTTCGACGACGCCGACCTGGACCGCGCCGCCGACACCGCGATGATGGCCAACTTCTACAGCTCCGGCCAAGTCTGCACCAACGGCACCCGGGTGTTCGTGCCGAGCCACCTGAAGGCTGCCTTCGAAGCCAAGATCGCCGAGCGCGTGGCGCGCATCCGCATCGGCAACCCGGAAGACGAGAACACCAACTTCGGCCCGCTGGTGAGCTTCGCCCACATGGAAAACGTGCTGGGCTACATCGATAAAGGCAAGGCCGAAGGCGCGCGCCTGCTGTGCGGCGGCGGTCGCCTGACGGAAGGCGAACTGGCCAAGGGCGCGTTCGTGGCCCCGACCGTGTTCACCGATTGCACCGATGACATGACCATCGTGCGTGAAGAAATCTTCGGCCCGGTGATGAGCATCCTCACCTACGAAACCGAAGAAGAAGTGATCCGCCGCGCCAACGACACCGACTTCGGCCTGGCCGCCGGTGTCGTGACCCGCGACCTGAACCGCGCGCACCGCGTGATCCACCAGCTCGAAGCGGGCATCTGCTGGATCAACGCCTGGGGCGAATCGGCGGCGGAAATGCCGGTCGGTGGCTACAAGCAATCGGGCGTGGGCCGGGAGAATGGGATCAGCTCGCTGACCAACTACACGCGCATCAAGTCGGTGCAGGTCGAAATGGGCGATTACACGTCGGTGTTCTGATCTGAGACCGAGCCTGAGACCGGGGGCCCTTGTGGCGAGGGAGCTTGCTCCCGCTGGGCCGCGAAGCGGCCCCGACCCAGCTCCCAAGTTCATCCAGACAGAACACGGTCGCCCTGTTTGCGACTGCTGCGCAGCCGAGCGGGAGCAAGCTCCCTCGCCACAGAGAATGTGGCACTCGATGACCGCGACCTGAACCCAACTCCAAAATAGGGTGCATTTCATGTCCCAAGAATTCGATTACATCATCATCGGTGCCGGCTCGGCCGGTAACACCCTGGCTACCCGCCTGACCGAAGACGAAGGCGTTACCGTCTTGCTGCTCGAAGCCGGCGGCCCGGACTATCGCCTCGACTTCCGTACCCAGATGCCCGCCGCCCTGGCATTTCCTCTCCAGGGTCGCCGCTACAACTGGGCCTACGAGACCGATCCGGAGCCGCACATGAACGGCCGTCGCATGGAATGCGGTCGCGGCAAGGGCCTGGGTGGTTCTTCGCTGATCAACGGCATGTGCTACATCCGCGGTAATGCGCTGGACTACGACAACTGGGCCAAGCTGCCCGGCCTGGAAGACTGGACCTATCTCGATTGCCTACCGTATTTCCGTAAAGCCGAAACCCGAGACATCGGCCCGAACGATTACCATGGCGGCGACGGCCCGGTCAGTGTGACCACGCCCAAGCCTGGCAACAATCCGCTGTTCCACGCCATGGTCGAAGCCGGCGTTCAGGCCGGTTACCCGCGTACCGAGGACCTCAACGGCTTCCAGCAGGAAGGTTTCGGCCCGATGGACCGTACCGTCACGCCCAATGGCCGTCGCGCCAGTACCGCGCGCGGTTACCTGGACGTCGCCAAGAAGCGCTCGACGCTGACCATCGTCACCCACGCCCTGACCGACAAGATCCTCTTCGAAGGCAAACGCGCGGTCGGCGTGCGTTACCTGGTGGGCGCCGCCGAAGAACGCGTCGAGGCCCGGGCGCGCAAGGAAGTGCTGCTGTGCTCCGGCGCCATCGCCTCGCCGCAGATCCTGCAACGCTCCGGCGTCGGCCCTGCCAAGCTGCTGGAAAACCTCGACATCCCGGTGGTCCACGACCTGCCGGGCGTCGGTGAAAACCTGCAGGACCACCTTGAGCTGTACCTGCAATACGCCTGCACTCAACCGGTCTCGCTGTACCCGTCGCTGCTCTGGTACAACCAGCCGGCGATCGGTGCCGAGTGGCTGTTCAACGGCACCGGTATCGGCGCCAGCAACCAGTTCGAGGCCGGCGGCTTCATTCGTACGCGCCCCGAGTTCGATTGGCCGAACATCCAGTACCACTTCCTGCCGGTGGCGATTAACTACAACGGCAGCAACGGCGTGAAAGAGCACGGTTTCCAGGCGCACATGGGCTCCATGCGTTCGCCAAGCCGTGGCCGGATCCAGGCCAAGTCCAAGGACCCGCGCCAGCACCCGAGCATCCTGTTCAACTACATGGCCACCGAGCAGGACTGGCAGGAATTTCGCGACGGCATCCGCCTGACCCGCGAGATCATGCAGCAGCCGGCGCTCGATCCGTTCCGTGGTCGCGAAATCAGCCCGGGCATCGAGGTGCAGACGGACGAGCAATTGGACCAGTTCATCCGTGAGCACGCCGAAACCGCGTTCCACCCATCCTGCTCGTGCAAGATGGGCACCGATGATATGGCCGTGGTGGATGGCGAAGGCCGCGTGCACGGCATGGAAGGGTTGCGCGTGGTCGACGCCTCGATCATGCCGATCATCACCACCGGCAACCTGAACGCGCCGACGATCATGATCGCCGAGAAAATCGCCGACAAGATCCGTGGCCGTAAGCCTTTGCCGCGCAGCACCGCACCTTACTACGTCGCCGGCGACGCGCCGGTGCGCGGCAAGCCGTTGCGTGAAGTGGCGACGGCCGCGCAGTAAGACTCCAGACCGCGGCGCGGCCTTCGTCGGATCGCCGCCCGGAGCAAGCTCGCTCCCACAGGGGATTGGCGGTGAACACAGATTTTGTGACTACCAAAGATCCACTGTGGGAGCGAGCTTGCTCGCGATGACGTCCGACCTGACACCGCAAATCCCCATCTGCCTTGATCCCTCCCCCGCCCCAGGCCTACTCTAGAGCCGCCCGCGCCAATGCGCCGCACCTCGCAGCACCGCCACTCCAGACAAGGAGGTTCCATGTTCGACTTCCAACCCCAGCTCAAGCAGCGTTTCGCTACCTTGCGCACGGGCGCTGAGTTCTTTTCCCTGCGTTACGTACGCGAGTCCGGCCAACACTTGTCGGTGCGCAAGAACGTCGCCGAACCTCCGAGCCTGAGCCACGACGAAGGGGCGATGCTCACCGTGCGGGTCAACGGTGTCGAGGCGTATGCCGCCACCAATGATTTGTCCCAGACCGGCCTGCAAGCGGCGCTGGAGCGGGCCGAGCAATACGCTCGCCAGCTCAAGCCCCACGCCCTGTTGGACCTGCGCGACCAACCGGTGTCCAGCGACCGCGCCGACTACTTCTCGCCGCATTTCGACCAGGCCTTCCCGCCCCTGAGCGATTGCTACCAATTGCTCGGCGACGAATCGGCCGCGGTGCCCGCCGACGAACGCCTGGTGAACTGGCAGGCCAGCATCGGCCTGACCCAGGTCGAGCAGATCTACCTCAACAGCGCCGGCGCTGAACTGCGCCAGGCCCAACGCTTCATCTACCCGGCCCTGGACGTCACCGCCTTCGACGGCAACGACAGCCAGACCCGCACCCTGGGCCGGGAAAATTTCGGCCAGCAAGGCGGTTTCGATGTGATCAGCCGTTGCGGCCTGATCGGCGCGGGTCCAAGGATCGCCGACCAAGCCCTGCAATTGCTCATGGCGCCCAACACCCCCCAAGGTCCCCGCGACCTGCTGCTGATGCCCGACCAGATGATGTTGCAGATCCACGAGTCCATCGGCCATCCGCTGGAACTGGACCGCATCCTCGGCGACGAGCGCAATTACGCCGGCACCAGCTTCGTCAAGACCAGTGATTTCGGCCACCTGCAATACGGCTCCAGCCTGTTGAACGTGACCTTCGATCCGGACATTCCCGAGGAGTTGGCCAGTTACAGCCATGACGACGACGGCACCGCCGCCAGCAAGCAGTTCCTGATTCGCGAAGGCCTGTTGCTGCGCCCATTGGGCGGCGCGCTGTCGCAGTTCCGCGCCGGCCTCGACGGTGTTGCCAACAGCCGCGCCTGCGGTTGGAATCGTCCGCCCATCGACCGCATGGCAAACCTGAACATCGAGCCCGGCGACCAATCCCTGGAGCAGTTGATCCAAGGCATCGAGCATGGCGTGCTGATGCGCACCAACCGCTCCTGGTCCATTGACGACGCCCGCAACAAATTCCAGTTCGGCTGCGAATGGGGCCAGTTGATCGAGAACGGTGAGCTCAAGGGCGTGGTGAAGAACCCCAACTACCGGGGCATCTCCGCACAGTTCTGGAAGAGCCTGCGGGCCGTGGGCGACGCCAGCACTTCCCAAGTGCTTGGCACACCGAATTGCGGCAAGGGCGAACCGAACCAGGTCATCCGCGTTGGCCATGCGTCGCCGGCCTGTGTGTTCAGCAACGTGGACGTGTTTGGGGGGGATGCCTGATGAGCACCGTCGATAATCAAGCTGGGGCGTTCAAAACACTGGTCGATTGGTTGCGCGACGCGTTGCGCGAACCTGAGCAATTCACCCTCGGCTACGCCGCCGAGTCGTCGGCCTTCGTGCGCTTCAACCACGGCAAGGTCCGTCAGGCCGGCCAGGTGCAACAGGCCAACGTCAGTTTCAAGTTGATCAAGGACGGCCGTCATGCCGATCTGCAGATCACCTTGTCCGGCGACACCGCGACCGACCTGCAACGCTTGGCCGACGGGTTGCAACAGTTGCGCGAGACGTTGCCGCTGCTGCCAGCCGATCCCTACCTGCTGCTCAACCACAACCATTGGCAGACCAACAACGTGCAGGACCATCCCCTGCCGGACACCGAGCAAGCCGTCGCTGAAATCAGCCGTGCCGCCGAGGGCCTGGACTTGGTCGGCTTTTACGCCGCAGGCCCCATCAGCCGTGGCTTCGCCAGTTCCTCGGGAGCGTTCGGCTGGCATCAGGCCAACAGTTTCAACTTCGACTTCAGCTTGTTCCATGAAAACGGCCAGGCCGTGAAGGCCAGCTACGCGGGACACGCCTGGAGCAGCGAAGGATTCGCCCAACGTTTCGAGCAGGCACGCCAGCAGCTGCAATTCCTCGGCCTGCCCCTACGTACGCTGCCGCCGGGCGAATACCGCGCCTACCTGGCGCCGGCCGCGCTGGAAGAAATCATGGGCATGCTCAGTTGGGGCGGATTCTCGGCCCGGGCGATCGCCAGCAAGCAAAGCCCGTTGCAGAAATTCTACGCCGGCGAAGCCCACTTCAGTCCCAACGTGTGGTTGACGGAGCAGGTCAGCGGCTCATTGAGCCCGGCATTTTCCGACGAAGGTTATCCCCGCGATGACCTGGGGCTGATCGCCAAGGGCATGGCCAACGCGCAACTGGTCAACTCCCGCAGCGCCGCCGAATACGGCCTCGCCGCCAACGGCGCCAGCAGCTATGAATACCCCACGGCGCTGGACATGCAGGGCGGGCAATTGGAACAGAAGTACATCCTCGAGCAGCTCGGCACCGGGCTGTACATCAGCAATCTCTGGTACCTGAACTACTCCGACCAACCGGCGGCGCGTCTGACCGGCATGACCCGCTTCGCCACGTTCTGGGTCGAGAACGGTCAGATCCAGGCGCCGGTGAGCACCATGCGCTTCGACGACAGCGTCTACAGTTTGCTCGGCTCGCAACTCGAAGCGCTGACCCGGGAGCGGGAACTTCTGCTTTCGGCCAGCACCTACAGCCAGCGGGCCACGGCCTCGATGTTGCTGCCGGGGGCGTTGGTCAAGCGGTTGACCTTGACCCTGTAGTTAGCAAGCACAGAACTTGTGGCGAGGGGATTTATCCCCGCTGGGTTGCGAAGCGACCCTAAGAAGCTTGAATAGGCTCCGCCTGTTTCATTGGGCTGGTAGATCGGGGCTGCTTCGCAGCCCAGCGGGGATAAATCCCCTCGCCACAAAGCGCTTTCGCTGCAGGCCGTTGTTCACTTTTCACACGAGAGGTCCCATGCCCAACCGCGCTCCCCTCGACGCCGTCACCGCCCGCTGGCTTCCGTGGGTGGTGGCGATTGCCTTCTTCATGCAGTCCCTGGATGGCACCATCCTCAACACCGCCCTGCCCGCCATGGCCAGCGACCTGGCGGAAAACCCGCTGCGCATGCAAGGCGTGATCATTGCCTACATGCTCACCGTGGCCTTGCTGATCCCGGCCTCGGGCTGGATCGCCGACCGCTTCGGCACCAAGAAGATTTTCTTCGGCGCGATCCTGCTGTTCAGCTTCGGCTCGCTGCTGTGCGCCTTGTCTAACTCGTTGAGCATGTTGATCGGCGCACGGGTCGTCCAAGGCTTGGGCGGTGCGCTGATGTTACCGGTGGGCCGGCTGGTGGTACTGCGGGCTTACCCGCGCTCGGAGCTGGTGCGAATCATGGGCTTCATCACCATCCCCGGGCTGCTCGGCCCGCTGATCGGCCCGACCATGGGCGGCTGGATGGTGGAGTACATGACCTGGCATTGGATTTTCCTCATCAATCTGCCGGTGGGCGTGGTCGGTTGTTACGCGGTATGGAAATTCATCCCGGACCTGCGCGGCACTGAGCGCACGCGCTTCGATGGCGTGGGCTTTCTGTTGTTCGGCGCGGCGATGGTGCTGATCACCGTCGCCATGGAGGGCCTGGGGGAACTGCACCTGCCGCACCTGCGGGTGATGCTGCTGCTGTTTGGCGGAATGGCTTGCCTGGCGGCTTACTGGGTGCGCGCCGGGCACGTCGAGAACGCGCTGTTTCCACCGTCGCTGTTCAAGACCCGGACCTTCGCGGTGGGCATCCTCGGCAACCTGTTCGCGCGCCTGGGCAGCGGTGCCCTGCCGTTCCTGGTGCCGTTGCTGTTGCAAGTCGCCCTGGGTTATTCACCGTCCCAGGCGGGGATGAGCATGCTGCCCCTGGCGGCCGCCGCGATGGTCGCCAAGTCTGTGGCCCGCCCGCTGATCGAACGCTTCGGCTATCGCATCGTCCTGACCGGCAATACCCTTGCCCTCGGCGTGATGCTGGCGAGCATGGGCTTGGTCAGCGAGCAAACACCGTACTGGCTGTTGCTGGCGCACCTGGCAGTGCTGGGAGCGATCAACTCGCTGCAATTCACCGCGATGAACACCGTGACCCTGATCGACCTGGACGACGCTAGCGCCAGCAGTGGCAACAGCCTGCTGTCGGTGGTGGCGCAACTGTCCCTGAGCCTGGGCGTGGCTTGTGCAGGTGCCCTGCTGGGAGGCTTTACCGCCCAGGTCGGCAACGACGGAGTGGACACGGTGCTGGGCGCCTTTCAATTGACTTTTGTGACGGTGGGGATCATGGCGATGCTGGCGGCGACGATCTTTTCCCAGCTGTCGAAGCAGGATGGGCGACGGGTCAAGCGTCCGGATGAGCATATCGAGCACTAGATAGGACTCGAACGGTTTTAAGGCTTCAGGGCTTTTGTGGCGAGGGAGCTTGCTCCCGCTCGGCTGCGCAGCAGTCGCAATCCAGGCGATGCGAACTATCAGGTGCACCGTGTTGGCCGGTTTGGGGCCGCTTCGCGCCCCAGCGCGAGCAAGCTCCCTCGCCACGGGGAATTCGCCCACTTCAGAACTGCGCCACAGCTCGTCCAGATCTTTCGATGAAAGTGGCACGAGGCTGCTACACTGCGCGACATTTTGTTTTGCAGGCCCGTCCCGTGACCACCATCGCCACCGCTTTTAATACTTTGCCGTTGTCCGCCGCCATGCTGGCTAACCTCGAATCACTCGGTTATGCCCAGATGACGCCGATCCAGGCGCAAAGCTTGCCGGTGATCCTCAAGGGCATGGACCTGATCGCCCAGGCCAAGACCGGCAGCGGCAAGACCGCGGCCTTCGGCATCGGCCTGCTGAACCCGATCAACCCACGCTATTTCGGCTGCCAGGCCCTGGTGATGTGCCCGACCCGCGAGCTGGCCGACCAGGTCGCCAAGGAAATCCGCCGCCTGGCCCGCGCCGAAGATAACATCAAGGTCCTGACTCTGTGCGGCGGCGTGTCCTTCGGCCCGCAGATCGCCTCCCTCGAACACGGCGCCCACATCATCGTCGGCACGCCAGGGCGTATCCAACAGCACCTGCGCAAGGGTTCGCTGGTGCTCGATGGCCTCAACACACTGATTCTCGACGAAGCCGACCGCATGCTCGACATGGGCTTCTACGACGCCATCGAAGACATCATCCAGCAGACCCCGGAACGCCGCCAGACGCTGTTGTTCTCCGCGACCTACCCGGTGGGCATCAAGCAACTTGCTTCCAAATTCATGCGCGACCCGCAGCAGGTGAAGGCCGAAGCGCTGCACTCCGACGCGCAGATCGAACAGCGGTTCTACGAGATTTCTCCCGAGGAGCGCATGGACGCGGTGGTCAAGGTCCTGGCGCATTTCCGTCCGGCGTCTTGCGTGGCGTTCTGCTTCACCAAGCAGCAGGTCCAGGAAACCGTCGACCATCTGACGGCCAAGGGCATCTCCGCCGTCGGCCTGCACGGCGACCTGGAACAGCGCGACCGCGACCAGGTGCTGGCAATGTTCGCCAACCGCAGCACCTCGGTGCTGGTGGCCACCGACGTCGCGGCCCGCGGCCTGGACATCGATGCCCTGGACATGGTGATCAACGTCGAACTGGCAAGGGATTCGGAAATCCACATCCACCGCGTCGGCCGCACCGGTCGCGCCGGTGAGAAAGGCATCGCCATCAGCCTCGTGGCGCCCTCCGAAGCCCATCGCGCCCAGGCCATCGAGCAACTGCAGAAATCGCCGTTGAACTGGGACCAACTGGACAACCTCAAGCCTCAGGGAGGCGGCCCGTTGCTGCCGGCCATGAGCACCCTGTGCATCGGCGCCGGGCGCAAGGACAAAGTCCGCCCCGGTGACATCCTAGGCGCCCTGACCGGCGAGGCCGGCATCCCCGGGGCCCAGGTCGGCAAGATCGCAATCTTCGATTTCCAGGCCTATGTGGCCGTGGAACGCGGGATCGCCAAACAGGCGCTGCAACGCCTGAACGATGGCAAGATCAAGGGTCGGTCGTTGCGGGTGCGGATCCTCTGACCGATAGACAGAGATCAAACTGTGGGAGCGAGCTTGCTCGCGATGAGGCCGGTACATTCAACAGTGATGTTGTCTGACAGTCCGCCATCGCGAGCAAGCTCGCTCCCACACTGGGTTTTGTGGCGACACATTTAGAGGACACCGTTTTGCGCTCTACCGAAGTCGTGATCATTGGCGCTGGCGCCGCGGGGTTGATGTGTGCGCTCACCGCTGCCGCGCGCGGGCGCCAGGTGATGTTGCTGGACCACGCCAACAAGGCTGGCAAGAAAATCCTCATGTCGGGCGGTGGACGCTGCAATTTCACCAACATGTATACCGAGCCGGGCAATTTCCTTTCCCAGAACCCGCACTTCTGCAAGTCGGCCCTGGCCCGCTACACCCAGTGGGATTTCATCGCCCTGGTGGCCAAGCACGGCGTGCCCTATCACGAAAAAAAACTCGGTCAGTTGTTCTGCGACAACAAGTCCAGCGACATCCTTGGCCTGCTGCTGGATGAATGCGACCAGGCGGGCGTCAATCTGCACCTGGACACTTCCATCGAGCAGATCGAAAAGACCGACGGCGGCTACCAGTTGCAGACCACCCTCGGACCGATCGCCTGCCAGTCCCTGGTGATCGCCACCGGCGGGCTATCGATCCCGACCCTGGGCGCGACCGGTTTCGGTTATCAAGTCGCGAAGCAGTTCGGCCATCAACTGCTGCCGACCCGCGCCGGGTTGGTGCCGTTCACCATTACCGATCAGCTCAAGGCGCTGTGCACCGAACTGTCAGGCACCTCGGTGGATTGCCTGGTGAGCTGCAACGACCAGAGTTTTCGCGAAAACATCCTGTTCACCCACCGCGGCCTGAGCGGTCCGGCGATCCTGCAGATTTCATCATTCTGGGAGCCAGGGGACACGGTGCAGATCAACTTGCTGCCCGACCATGACGTGCCGCAATGGCTGCAACAGCAACAAGCCGAACGCCCCAACAGCGAGCTGAAGACCTTGCTGGGCGAGCTGTTCACCAAGAAAATGGCCAACCTGTTGGCGGACACCTGGTTCGTCTCCAAACCCATGAAGCAATACACCCACGCGGAGCTCGCCGACATCGCCGAAAAACTGGCGAGCTGGAACGTGGTGCCCGCCGGCACCGAAGGCTACCGCACCGCCGAAGTCACCCTGGGTGGCGTCGATACGCGGGAAGTCTCGTCCAAGACCATGGAATCGTTGAAAAGCCCTGGCCTGTATTTCATTGGCGAAGTGCTGGACGTCACCGGGCACCTGGGCGGGTTCAACTTCCAGTGGGCATGGGCGTCAGGGTATGCGGCGGCGCAGTACGTCTGATTCTCACCGAGGTGGAGCCTGCTTTTGTGGCGAGGGAGCAAGCTCCCTCGCCACAGGGTAAAGGTGTGTCCTTGGCATGCAGGAACACTTTTTGCTGCCAGATGTGATCGCCGCCATTGCATCGGCGTCATTACTGCCTCAATTTAGCGTCATTGCCCGTCAGGCCCTTGCACTTCATGTCATCGACCTCGTTTAGCCAGTCACTGCGTCGCCTTTGGGCGTTGGACAAGTTCAGTTATAGCGTGCGGGTGTTCATCGCCCTGACCGGCAGCATGGGGCTGTGCTGGTACCTGGACGAGATGGCGCTGCTGATTCCCCTGTTTTTGGGCATCATCGCCAGCGCCCTGGCCGAAACCGACGACAGCTGGCAAGGCCGCCTCAACGCACTCGCGGTGACGCTGGTGTGCTTCAGCGTCGCCGCGCTGTCGGTGGAATTGCTGTTCCCCTACCCCATCCTGTTCATCGTTGCCCTGGCCCTGGCGGCATTCGGCCTGACCATGCTCGGCGCACTGGGCGAGCGGTATGGCGCCATTGCTTCGGCGACTCTGATCCTGTCGGTCTATACCATGATCGGCGTGGACCAACGCGGTGGCGCGGTCACGGATTTCTGGCATGAACCCTTGCTTCTGGTGGCGGGCGCCGCATGGTACGGCCTGCTCTCGGTGTTGTGGCACGCGCTGTTTTCGAACCAGCCGGTGCAGCAGAGCCTGGCGCGACTTTTCCGTGAACTGGGGCGTTACCTCAAGCTCAAGTCGTCGTTGCTCGAACCGGTCCGACAATTGGACGTCGAGGCACGACGCCTGGAACTGGCCCAGCAGAACGGCCGGGTGGTCGCTGCGCTCAACAGCGCGAAGGAAATCATCCTGCACCGCGTCGGCAATGGCCGGCCGGGCTCGAAAGTCAGCCGCTACCTGAAACTCTATTTCCTCGCCCAGGACATCCACGAACGCGCGAGCTCGTCCCACTACCCCTATAACGCCCTGGCCGAGGCCTTCTTCCACAGCGATGTGCTGTTCCGTTGCCAGCGTCTGCTGCGCCAGCAAGGCAAGGCCTGCCAGGCATTGGCCGAGTCGATCCAGCTACGCCAACCGTTCGTCTACGACGACAGCTTCGCCGAAGCCTTGAATGACCTGCATGCGTCCCTTGAACACCTGCGCATCCAGAGCAACCCGGCCTGGCGTGGCTTGCTGCGCTCGCTGCGGGCGCTGTCGGTGAACCTGGGCACGATGGACCGCCTGCTCAGTGATGCGAGCAACCCCGACGCCCTGGCCGATGCCTCCGACAGTAGCCTCCTCGACCGCTCGCCGCGCAACCTCAAGGACGTCTGGCTGCGCCTGCGCACACAGCTCACGCCCACTTCGCTGTTGTTTCGTCACGCCCTGCGCTTGCCCCTGGCCCTGAGCGTCGGCTACGCCATGGTGCATCTGATCCACCCTTCCCAGGGCTACTGGATCATCCTCACCACGTTGTTCGTCTGCCAACCCAATTACGGTGCCACCCGGCGCAAGCTCGGCCAGCGGATCATCGGCACCGCCATCGGCCTAACGGTGGCCTGGGCGCTGTTCGACCTGTTTCCCAACCCGCTGGTGCAATCGTGCTTCGCCATCGTCGCCGGAGTGGTGTTCTTCACCAACCGCACCACGCGCTACACCCTGGCTACCGCCGCCATCACGATCATGGTGCTGTTCTGCTTCAACCAGGTCGGGGACGGCTATGGACTGCTTCTGCCACGGTTGTTCGATACCCTGCTGGGCAGCCTGATCGCCGGGCTGGCGGTTTTCCTGTTCCTGCCCGACTGGCAAGGGCGGCGGCTGAACAAAGTCCTCGCCAATACGCTGACCTGCAACAGCATCTATCTGCGCCAGATCATGCAGCAATACGCGGCCGGCAAGCGCGACGACCTGGCCTATCGCCTGGCCCGACGCAACGCCCATAACGCCGACGCCGCGCTGTCCACGACGCTGGCGAACATGCTGATGGAGCCCGGGCACTTCCGTAAGGAAGCCGATGTCGGGTTCCGCTTCCTGGTGCTCTCCCATACCCTGCTCAGCTACCTGTCGGGCCTGGGCGCCCACCGGGGCACGGAGTTGCCCACGGACGTGCGCGAGTACCTGATCGACGGCGCGGGGGTGAAACTGGCCACCAGCATCGACGAAATCGCCCAAGGCCTGGCGAGCAAGCAGCCGATTGCAATCCAGAGCGACGAGGAAGAAACCCTCGCCAGCGAGCTTGAGCAGATGCCCGATGAAATCGACGAAGGCCAGCGCCTGGTGCAGACGCAACTGGCATTGATCTGCCGCCAGTTGGGGCCGTTGCGCACCTTGGCGGCGCATTTGATCAAGGACACCAGTGAGGCTTGAGTGTTGCGGTGGCCAAACCAGCCCCTTCGCGAGCCTGCTCGCGAAGGAGATCAGCCACGCTGCGGTCTCACATCCCGTGCGCCTTCAATAGCCGCTGATAACTCCCATCGGCCTTCATCGCCGCAATCTCGCGATCGAAACCGGCCACGATCCGCTCATGCTCGGGGGTCTTCAGGCTGACCAGGATGTGCAGGCTGTTCTCGCTCAGGGGCTTGGGCAGGAATTCCACGGCATTGCGCACCTTGGGGGATTCTCGAGCCAGGTAGTAACGGGCGACGTATTCGTCTTCCAGGGTCAGCTTCACCCGGTCGGCGGCCACCATGCGCACGGCCATCGCGAAGTTATGCACAGGGACCTTCTGCATCTGCCCGTCCTCGTCGAACGCCTTGGCATAGGCGTAGCCGCGCACCACGGCGACAGGAAAAGCGTAAAGCTGTTGCAGATTGTCGAATTCGATGGCCGCGTCCTTGCGCTTGATGAAGCGCACGCGATTGAGCAGGTATTCGGCCGAGAACTGGCCCACATGGGTGCGCTCTTCGGCATACCAGGCGTTGATCAACACGTCGTAGCGCCCTTCACTGATACCCAGCATCGCCCGGGCCCAGGGCACCTGCTCGAACTCGCTGGCATAACCGGCCCGTGCCAGTGCAGTGGTGACGATATCGGTGGCCAAGCCGCCATTGATCAACGTCGAATCGGTGAAGGGCGGCCAGGCATCCGCGACCAGGCGCAATTTCTGCGCGTAGACGTGGTGGCTCAGCAACAGCAATCCGACCAAAGCAAGAGCTCGATGCAATCGCGGCATGCCAAACATCCTTGACGGGTTCAAAGCCCGGTTTGTTTTTAGCCGAAACTCAAGGGAAGTCCTGAGACATCCGGTCCTAACGTTAGCTCATCGAAACCGCTGCGCAGTGCTCGAATAAAGATTACACAAAGAAGACGGGACCGCGACACATCCATGATGGCATTTTGGCCTTTTATCACAGTTTTTTCGTCTGATCGCAGAAGAGACTTCCGACGCAAGGGCGCCTAATATCGGCATCAGGTTCTCAAGGAAATTCAAAAAATGGATATCGACTGGGTCTGCAAACATCACAACGACCTGAACAAGGAACAGCTGTACGCCATCCTCAAACTGCGCGCCGAGGTGTTCGTCGTAGAGCAGAACTGTGCCTATCCGGATGTCGACGGACTGGACCTTGAGGGCGACACGTGCCACCTGATGGCTTGGCGCGACAACCATCTGGTCGCCTACCTGCGCTTGCTCGATCCACATTCGCAAAACAGCGATGTGGTGATTGGTCGGGTGGTCATCGCGCCCGAAGCACGAGGCCAGGGGTTGGGACACGCGCTGATGGAACACGCCCTCAAGCAGGCGGAAAAACACTGGCCAGGTACGTCGATTTCATTGTCGGCCCAGGCGCATCTGCAAGGTTATTACGGGCGATATGGGTTTGAGGCGGTGGGCGTGGAGTACCTGGAAGATGGGATTCCACATATCGGTATGCATCGTCCCTGAGGTCCGCTTCGCGAGCAGGCTCGCTCCCACAAAGGTTGCATTCAAATATGGGAGCGAGCTAGCTCCCGGCGGCGGTCCGACGATGGGGCCAGTAAAACTTCAGGGATACCCAAGCACCGCCTTGATCCGCTCGAGGTTCTGCTCGATCCACCGCCGATCAATCGCCCCCCAGTCACGAATTCGATACTGCCCGGCATGGTTGCGCGCGCCTTGCTGCTGTTCGAACTCACAGATGATGTCCAGGTCCGCCAATGCCGCGACAGTATCCTGCGCGGTACGCCGTGGCATGCCGGTGGCCTCGGTGAGCGCGGGAATGTTGCTGGCCAGGTCGCTGTCGATCAGGTAAGCCACATACAGGCGACGATAGAAGCTGCTCTTGGTCTTGCTGACGTCCATCCACTCATTCCTTGTCTTGTTGCAGGTCGCGCCAGGTCAGGTACACGCGCAAGTCGAATTCCAGCTGGTGATAGCCCGGCAGCATGTGTTCGCAAAGGTTATAGAACGCCTTGTTGTGGTCCGACTCCTTGAAGTGGGCGAGCTCGTGAACCACGATCATCTTCAGAAACTCAGGCGCCGCGTCCTTGAACAACGAGGCAATGCGGATTTCCTTCTTGGCCTTGAGCTTGCCGCCCTGCACCCGCGAGACAGCCGTGTGCAGGCCGAGCGCGCGGTGGGTCAGGTCGAGACGGTTGTCGAACAGCACCTTGTCGATCGCCGGTGCGTTGCGCAGGTATTGCTGCTTGATTTGCAGCGCATAACCATACAACGCCTTGTCGCTCTGGATCGGATGGCGGCCGGGATAGCGCTGGTGCAGGTAGTCGCCCAGCCGATCCTGGGCAATCAATTGCTGCACCTGGGCTTGCAGGGCGGCGGGGTACGCCTGGAGGTACTTGAGCGTGGTCATCGGCCGGCAACAAATCACAAAAAGGTTGCCAGTGTAGCGAATTCAGGCCTGCACCGCGCTCCAGTCGAAGGGTCGGGCAAAGGCATCGGTATCCTCGGCCATCAAGGGCCGCGCCACCAGGAAACCTTGTACATATTCACAACCGTGATCCCTGAGCCACTGGTATTGCGCCGCGGTTTCAACCCCCTCGGCGATCACCCGCAACCCCAGTTGACCGCACAGATCGATCACCGAGGCGGCCAACGCGGCGTCCCGTGGCGAGTCCGGCAAGCGGGCAATCAAATGCCGATCAAGCTTGAGGGTATCGAGCTCAAGATCGCGCAGATGCGCCAGCGAGCAAGGGCCCGAACCGAAATCGTCCAATGCCACCCGCACGCCCAGGTGACGCAGCAGCCGCAACTGCTTATGGGTTTCGTCGGGGTTGCGCATCAACGCATCTTCCGTCACTTCAACCTCCAGTTGCCGGGGCTTCAAGGCATGGCGCTCCAGCACCTGGCGTAATTCGGTGACCAGGTTCGGCATGCCGAACTGCGTACTGCTAAGGCTCACACCCAGCACCAGGTCATCCGCGAACATGCGTTCCCAGACTTTGCGCTGGGCCGCGCTGCGATGATAAATCCAGCTGCCCAGCCGGCTGATCAACCGTACCTCCTCAAGCAACGGCAGGAACAAGCCTGGCGGCACGTCGCCGACGCTTGGATGCTGCCAGCGCAACAGCGCTTCGAAGCCGCGAGTGCGCCCATCGCGAATGCTGACCTGCGGCTGATAGACCATGTTGAAATCACGGTTCTCGATAGCCGAACGCACGCTCTCTTCAAGCATCAGCCGTGAACGGGCTCGACCGTTCATTTCATGGTCGTAGAAACGGTATTGCTGGCGGCCGGCACGCTTGGCTTCGTACATGGCGATGTCGGAGGCGCGCAGCAAACCGTCGAGGTTGGAGCCGCAGTCCGGATAGGTCGCGATACCAATGCTCGCCCCCAGCGTCACGTCCATGCCGTCGATCTGCTGGCAGACCGAGACCCGCTCGATGAGCTTTTCGGCAATCTTCGCCGCCTGCTCAGGCAGTTCCAGATCCAGCAGCGCGGTGAATTCGTCGCCCCCCAGGCGCGCCAGGATGTCGAACGGACGCAGGCACGTCTTCAATTGCTCCGAGACCCAGCGCAGCACCCGGTCACCGGCATCGTGGCCCAGGGAATCGTTGACCCGCTTGAATCCATCCAGATCCAGGTACAGCAACACCCAGTTGCTTTCCAGCCGCTCGCTGCGCATCAGCAGGTTTTCCGCCGTCTGATAGAACCCCCTGCGGTTGAGCAGGCCGGTCAAGGGGTCGGTGACAGCCTGGAATTCGAGTTGCTGATGCAGATGACGAACCACCGACATGTCCTGAAGCGTGACAACCATCGCCCTCTGCTCCGCAGGCAATGGCGCGCAGGACAAGGCCACCGACACCTGCTGGCCAGGCGCGGTACGCAACACGGCATCGTGCAAGCGCCAGGTTTCGCCGCGCATATAGGCGGTATGGATGTCGGAATCAAGCCATTCGGGAATGTGGGGTTTCTGCAGGAAATCGAGGAACGCCATGCCTTGCAACCGGTCGGCGGTGGCGTTGAGCAAGCGGCAGGTGGAAGGGTTGGCGAACCGGATGCATCCGTTCTCATCCACCACGAGGATTCCCTCGGCGGCGTTGTCCAGCACCGAGGCATTGAAGGCCCGGGCAGCCTCGAGATCCTGGCTCAGACGCTGCAACGCGCGCCGGTTGCGCTGGTGCTCCAGCAAGGCATGCACCTTGGGCTTGAGGATCTGTGGATCGAATGGCTTGAACAGGTAATCCACCGCGCCACTGGCGTATCCCTTGATGACCGCGTCCTGGGATTGCTCATTGGCCGTCAGGAAGATGATGGGCGTAAGCCGCGTGCGCTGGCTGCCACGCATCAGGCGCGCCACTTCGAAGCCGTCCATGTCCGGCATCTGCACATCCAGCAGCACCAGGTCGATGTCGTGTTCCAGAAGCATGTTGAGCGCCTCGACACCAGAGGCGGCGGTCATCACCCGCCAATCCGGACGCTGCAACAACGCTCGCATGCTGAGCAGGTTTTCAGGGTAGTCATCAACGATCAAAAGGACGGAGCTGTCTTCGCCAAACGGGGGTTGCGCGCATTCCATGCTGCTTCTCTTATCGGGGCGCCATGTCCGTCTTATGGAACAAGGCGGACAACATACAGTGATCTCACTCTAGACCGGGATTTTGAAAAGCAGTAGGTGTCATCGCGCCATCATCCAGACAAAGCCCGAAATAGCCGACTAACGGTCACCCTCTCCAGGCACAGAAACTGCAATGACCTACTCGACGAACAATTGACGTCAAACATTCGCCGACCGGTCAACAACAAAAAGCCCCATCCAGCGTTTCGAGACGCTTCAAAGGGCGGTTTAAAGCCTCCCGACACGGCGTGCACCTTTTACATCAAATACGTAGGAACCTGGACATGATTGATCTCGCAACCTGGAACTTGAGCATCCCCGAAGGCAGCCCGGCGATGACCATCGACACCCCTCGCCTGGCCCAAGGGTTCAAGGACCAATATTTCAACGCCGAAACCGGCACCGTATTCTTTTGGGCGCCAGTGACCGGCACCAAAACGGCCAACGCGAGTTACCCGCGTAGCGAGCTGCGGGAAACCTTTCCCGACGGACGATTGCGCAACTGGCTCTACCCTGCGGCAGATAACACCTTGCGCGCGACCGTGGCGGTCAACCAGGTGCCCAGCACCGGCAAGATCGTGATCGGCCAGATTCATACAAAGGACAGCAACAGCCCGATGGTGAAGCTGGAATACCAATACAAGACTAAAAGTTCCACCGGCAACATCGTCGCCAAAGTGCGCATGCGCCCGGATGACAAGGAGGGCCAGGTCATCACCGTCGCTACCGGTGTGACGCTCAACCGCAACTTTTCCTACATGATCCACCTGAGCCCCAAGGGCGCATTGGGCATTTCCGCGGCGGGTTACAACTGGCGCACCACCATTGACCCAAGCTGGAAAGTCAAACCGCTCTACTTCAAGGCAGGCGCGTACGTGCAAGACAACACCGGTTATGTCACTGAAGGCGGGAAAGTGACGTTCAGCAAGTTGGAAATCAAGCACACCACGCTTTGATCGCCGACCCGCTCCGCCGCCATTGCAGCAGGGACGCTGCGATGGGTTCCCGCCTTCATCCCCCGGTTTCAACAGGCCCATGATGTCTTCACGCAACAAGCGTCAAAAGGCCATCGTGTGATCGTTCCCTCCAAAACCCGATTTCTCGACCAGCGGTCCATTCTCTCGGGCACAAAACCGCAAAACGCCACTCTGACGGTCTGCTGACGCCAACCCTTCGCCGGACGAACGTGCCAATTTTTCGTCCGCGCCTGCGTCTGGCCTCAGCAAAAGCGCGTCTTAGAGCCTCCGGCTGTGGCGTAAATCATTTCTTTTTCTCAGAAAGGATCCGAACATGGTCGATCTTGCAACCTGGAACCTGAGCATTCCCGAAGGCAGCCCGCCGAAAACCATCGAAACGCCGCGCCTGGTGGACGGGTTCAAGGATAAGTATTTCAATTCCCAAGGCAGCACGGTGTATTTCTGGTCGCCGGTGACGGGCTCCAAGACTGAAAATGCGATCTACCCGCGCAGTGAACTGCGCGAAACCTATAAAGACGGAAGGTTGCGCAATTGGGTCTACCCAGACGCCGACAACTTCCTGAGGGCAACGCTCGCCGTCAATCAGGTACCTAGCAGCGGCAAGATCGTCATCGGTCAGATCCATGCCAAGGACAGCAGCAAACCCATGGTCAAGCTGGAATACCAATACAAGGACGACAGCGACACCGGGAACATCGTCGCCAAGGTCCGCATGCGCCCCGATGACAGCGAAGGCAGGGTTATCACCGTCGCCACGGGGGTGAAGCTCAATCGATCCTTCTCCTACCGGATTCACCTCGATCGTACCGGTGACCTGGGCATCACCGCGGCCGGCAACAGTTGGTACACCACCGTCGGCCGCGCCTGGCGCGACAAGCCGTTGTACTTCAAGGCCGGGGTATATGTGCAGGACAACTCGGGCTACACCAGCGAAGGCGGGAAGGTGACGTTCAGCGTGCTGGATATCGATCACAACACCTGAGTTTTCACGTCCTAAAATCTCGTAGGAATTTACACCATGTGGCGAGGGAGCTTGCTCCCGCTGGGCTGCGAAGCGGCCCCTTCTTTCCGCCAGCCCCATCTCATGCACCGGTTTTGCGGGGGCTGCGCCCCCGAGCGGGAGCAAGCTCCCTCGCCACAGGGGGCTGGTGCGTCCTACAGGGCCGATTTTGGCCTTGGGAATCTGCTCTATAGTTCGGTGGGTCTGCTGGCTTTGGTTGGTGGACAAGGGTTTCGCAGCCCACAACAGACAGAGACTTTGCACCGTCAAATGAAAATTCAGGCAAACTCGCCTGCGTTCATTTTATGGCGGTTGCGCGCGGGAGGCCTTCGGGTCTGCCGGGTCTGGTCTCTATCTCGGTCTGCGAACCCGCGCGCAACTGCCACCCGTTTGTTTCGCAGCAAAAAGGTGGCAATGAATTTTCATTTATAGAGGCCGAACCTTATGACGACGCATCAATTACTCAGCCGCTTCACTCCGCTCACCCCGATCGCCACCACCCAGCCCGTCCTGTTCATCGATAAAACCGTCCCACTGACCGAGCTCCACGCCTGCGCCAGCGAACGCTTGCATGCCACGCTCGACTACCTGACGCTCATGGCCTGCGCCACCTTGCGCGACTCGGCTGCTGGCGACTTCAACACCCTAACGAACGTCGCCCGGATCCTCGTCCAAGACGTGACGGACGTGTTCGGTGTCATTGAACAGCGCGGCCTCGAAGACCAATAGAGGTCCCCTGTGTGCGAGCCTGTTCGCGAATCCAAAGCAGTGATATCCACTGACACACCGCGAGCGCGAGCAAGCTCACCTAATCCGCAGGCAAAGTCATCGGACGATAGGAGGTCATGTGCATATTCTTTTGAGCAGAGTAGGATTAAATCCCATCTTACCCAGGAGGCTCATCATGCGTAGCACTCAACAGTTCAGCATCACGCTGCCTAACCAGATGGCTGACGTAGTGAAAGCCAAGGTGGCTGCCGGTGAGTACGCCACTGAAAGCGAAGTCATTCGGGATGGCCTCCGAGCACTGCTAGCTCGTGATCGTGCGTTGGAAAACTGGCTCGTAGGCCAAGTGGCCCCAGCTTATGACGCGTTGAAAACCGATCCCTCGCGAGCATTGAACGTGGACCAGGTGCGCTCCCGATTGGCGGCAGAGCACGAAAATTCCACTGTGAAACCGTGAATGGCTTACACCGTCGAGTTTGCACCGGAAGCCCTTGAGCAATTAGCTGCCCTCTACCGCTACATTGCCACAGCGGCTTCGCCGGAAATGGCCCGTCGGTATACCGACGCCATCGTGACCTACTGTGAAGAACTACAGACGTTCCCGCACCGAGGGAACCAAAGGCACGAGATACGCCCGGGTTTGCGTATCACAAACTACCGTAAACGGACCGTGATCGCCTTTGCTGTTGAAGCCGAACTGGTTTCCATTCTGGGCGTGTTTATGGCGGACAAGACTTTGAGGGCGCTTTGCAGAGTGGACTGGACGATTAAAACCAGCTCACTCTCGAAGCGGCCAACCCAAGCGCCGGCTATACACACAAATCCGCCCCATTAAAAAACCCGCATCACTGCGGGTTTTTCTCACAACGTTGAAGCCTCAGTTGACCTTAGCGTTCAACTCACCCTTCAAATACCGCTGATACATGGCTTCCAACGAGATCGGCTTAATCTTCGAAGCATTACCCGCAGTACCAAACGCCTCATAACGCGCGATACACACATCCCGCATAGCGGTCACGGTCGCGCCAAAGAATTTACGCGGGTCGAACTCGCTCGGATTGGTCGCCATCAACCGACGCATGGCACCGGTAGAAGCCAGGCGCAAATCGGTATCGATGTTGACCTTGCGCACGCCGTACTTGATGCCTTCGACGATTTCTTCAACCGGCACGCCGTAGGTTTCCTTGATGTCGCCGCCGTACTGGTTGATGATCGCCAGCCACTCTTGCGGTACCGAGGACGAGCCGTGCATCACCAGGTGGGTGTTGGGGATGCGCTTGTGGATTTCCTTGATGCGGTCGATCGCCAGTACATCGCCGGTAGGCGGCTTGGTGAACTTGTAGGCGCCGTGGCTGGTGCCGATGGCGATGGCCAGGGCATCGACCTGGGTTTTCTTGACGAAGTCCGCGGCTTCTTCCGGGTCGGTCAGCATCTGGCTGTGATCCAGCACGCCTTCGGCGCCGATGCCGTCTTCTTCGCCGGCCATGCCGGTTTCCAGCGAGCCCAGGCAACCCAGTTCGCCTTCCACCGAAACGCCGCAGGCGTGAGCCATGGCGACGGTCTGCTGGGTGACCCGCACGTTGTATTCGTAGTCGGTCGGGGTCTTGCCGTCTTCGCCGAGGGAGCCGTCCATCATCACCGAGCTGAAGCCCAGTTGGATGGAGCGCTGGCAGACGTCAGGGCTGGTGCCGTGGTCCTGGTGCATGCACACCGGGATGTGCGGGAATTCTTCGATCGCTGCCAGGATCAGGTGGCGCAGGAACGGCGCGCCGGCGTATTTGCGGGCACCGGCCGAGGCCTGGACGATTACCGGGGAGTCAGTCTTGTCAGCGGCTTCCATGATGGCGCGCATCTGCTCAAGGTTGTTGACGTTAAAGGCTGGGACGCCGTAGCCGAACTCGGCTGCGTGGTCCAGCATCTGACGCATGCTGATAAGTGCCATTGTGTGTATCTCTCCCGGTCGAGGGTCGTTAATCGTGCCAGCCTGCCGGAGCGGCGGCGGCTATTCAAGTCATTGCGGATCGGGGGTTGACCCGAGCCGCGTGTTCGGTATCGCTAAACCCAAATATTGACGCGATCCCTGTGGGAGCGAGCTTGCTCGCGATCAGGGCGGCACATTCAACATGACTGTTGCCTGATAAACCGCTATCGCGAGCAAGCTCGCTCCCACATTGGATCTGCTTCCCTATTCAGATCTGTGTGAATCAGATGAATCTTGTCACTCAGCCTTGCAGCCACGCCCAATCAAGTCATTGGTGGCGACCCAATACGCCAGGCCTTCCTCACCCTTGACGTGCAGCGCCAGCATGTCATCGCTGTACAGCGATCCTTCAGCGCCCGGCTCAAGCTTGAGACGGTAGACCTTGTCTGCGCCGCCCAGGCGAACATCCACTTCCTTGCGCGCTGCATCGGTATAACGCCAGAGCACCTTGGCCCCGCTATCACATGTCCAACTCGTCCAGCCTTCTGCAACGGGCTCGGACGATTGTAGAAAACCCAGTTGCGAGCAACCGGCCAACAATGCCAACGCCACAACGGCGACAAAGCCTTTCATCCGTGTTCCTCGGCTGACGGCCGAGCCGCCCGCCATGAGCTAATGAGTCTGACCCGTCAAGGGCAACCATGTTCCTTGACCGGCGCTTGCGTCTCGTATTTATCCAGGCCGTCCGGTCCTGAGCGCTTGTTCAGCACCGGATTGGTCTCGGCCTGCCAGTCAGCTTGGTAACAGCCTTTTTCGGGCGCCGGCACCGTATTATCTGGCGCCGTGCCTTGCGGGCTGCTGGAACAGGCTACCAGCAACGTCGCGGCCATCAGCGCCATGAACGTCTTGACCATCGGAACACTCCTTTGCCTGGTCAACGTCGCCTCAGGCCTTGGCCCGGCTTTCCAGGACTTCCACGGCAGGCAGCACTTTGCCCTCGACGAATTCGAGGAACGCGCCGCCGCCGGTAGAAATGTAGGAGATCTGCTCGGCGACGCCATATTTATCGATGGCGGCCAGGGTGTCGCCGCCACCCGCGATGGAAAACGCAGCGCTTTCGGCAATGGCCTGGGCCAGTACCTTGGTGCCGTTGCCGAACTGATCGAATTCGAACACGCCAACCGGGCCGTTCCACAGGATGGTCTGGGAGGATTTCAGCAGTTCGGCGAAATTGGCTGCGGTTTGCGGGCCAATGTCGAGGATCATGTCGTCTTCGGCCACATCAGCGATCAGCTTCACCGTCGCGGCGGCGCTCTCGGCGAACTCCTTGGCGACCACCACGTCCACCGGCAGGGGCACGCTGACCTTGGCGGCGATTTCACGGGCGGTTTCCAGCAGGTCCGGCTCGTACAGCGACTTGCCGACGGGATGTCCAGCGGCGGCGAGGAAGGTGTTGGCAATGCCGCCACCGACGATCAATTGGTTGCAGACCTGGCTCAGGCTGTTGAGTACATCCAGCTTGGTCGACACCTTGGAGCCAGCAACGATAGCGGCCATCGGTTGAGCTGGAGAACCCAGGGCCTTGCCCAGCGCATCAAGCTCGGCAGCCAGCAACGGGCCAGCAGCGGCGACCTTGGCGAATTTCGCCACGCCGTGGGTCGAGCCCTCGGCGCGGTGCGCGGTGCCGAAGGCGTCCATCACGAACACGTCGCAGAGGGCGGCGTATTGCTGGGCCAGTTCATCGGCGTTCTTTTTCTCGCCTTTGTTGAAGCGCACGTTTTCGAACAACACGACGTCGCCAGCCTTGACGTCGACACCACCCAGGTAATCAGCCACCAGGGGCACGTCACGGCCCAGGGCCTTGCTCAGGTAGTCGGCGACAGGCTTGAGGCTGTTTTCCGCCGAGAACTCGCCTTCGGTCGGACGGCCCAGGTGCGAGCAGACCATCACCGCAGCGCCTTTTTCCAGGGCCAGCTTGATAGTCGGCAGCGAGGCCAGGATGCGCGCGTCGCTGGTGACGACACCGTCCTTGACGGGGACGTTGAGGTCTTCGCGGATCAGTACGCGCTTACCTTGCAGATCGAGGTCGGACATCTTCAACACGGTCATGGGTCGCAATTCCTGGGTAACTGTTTAGAGAGCAGGTTTATTGGAAGCTGTTTGCAGGTAATGCTCGGCAACGTCCAGCATTCGATTGGCAAAACCCCATTCGTTGTCGAACCACGCCAGGATGTTCACAAGCCTCGGCCCGGAAACACGTGTCTGGCTGGCATCGACGATGGCCGAATGCGGGTCGTGGTTAAAATCACAGCTGGCATGAGGCAACTCGGTATAGGCCAGAAGGCCTTTGAGCGGGCCGCGGGTGGCGGCTTCGCGCAGGATCCGGTTGACCTCGGTGGCGTCGGTATCGCTCACGGTCTGCATCGTGATGTCGAGGCAGGACACGTTGACCGTCGGCACCCGCACGGCTTTGGCCTGAATTCGTCCGGCAAGTTCCGGCAACAGCCGTTCGATGCCGCGCGCCAGACCAGTGGACACGGGGATCACCGACTGGAAGGCCGAGCGGGTACGGCGCAGGTCCTCGTGGTGATAGGCGTCGATCACCGGCTGATCGTTCATTGCCGAGTGGATCGTAGTGATGGACACGTATTCCAGGCCAATGGCCTGGTCCAGCAGGCGCAACAGCGGCACGCCGCAGTTGGTGGTGCATGAGGCGTTGGACACCAGCAACTCTTCGCCGGTCAGGCAATCCTGGTTCACGCCAAAGACGATGGTGGCGTCGACGTCCGCCTCGCTGGCCATCGGCTGAGAAAACAGCACCCTTGGCGCGCCCGCAGCGATGAAACGCTGGCCATCGTCGCGAGTGTTGTAGGCGCCGGAGCATTCAAGCACCAGGTCGACACCCAGGGACGCCCAATCGATGCCTTCGGGGGTGGCACTGCGCAGGACCTTCACGCAATCGCCATTGATATGCAGACAGTCGCCCTCGACCCGCACTTCGCCGGGGAACCGGCCATGGGTGGAGTCAAAGCGTGTCAGGTATTCGATGCTGGCCATGTCGGCCAGATCGTTGATGGCCACGATCTCGAACCCAGCCTTCGCACCTCGCTCGAACAACGCACGCAAGACGCAACGACCAATGCGGCCGTAGCCGTTGAGTGCAACTTTGTAGGGACGCGGTTGGGGCATGGGGGTTCTCTGATCGGGTGAATCCGTTAAGACCAGCATTGTCTGCACCACCGCTATCGCGAGCTCGCTCCCACAGGGTCGGTGGAGATCCTTGTGGGAGCGAGCTTGCTCCGGGCGGCGATCCGACGATGGCAGAACAGACAACTTATGTGGATCAGTCTTCCAGCAGCTCTTCAGCCTGCCCCAGGATATTGTCCAGGGTGAAGCCGAATTCCTCGAACAGCGCCGAGGCAGGCGCCGATTCGCCATAGGTGGTCATGCCGATCACGCGACCTTCCAGGCCCACGTACTTGTACCAGTAATCAGCGTGAGCGGCTTCAATGGCAATCCGCGCGCTGACTTGCAGTGGCAACACCGCTTGCTTGTAGCCGGCGTCCTGGGCATCGAACACGCTGGTGCATGGCATGGAAACCACGCGCACGTTGCGGCCCTGCTCGGTCAGCTTGTCGTACGCCTGGACGGCCAGGCCAACTTCCGAACCGGTGGCGATCAGGATCAGCTCAGGCTCGCCGATACAGTCCTTGAGCACATAGCCGCCACGGCTGATATCGCCGATCTGGCCGGCATCGCGGACCTGGTGTTGCAGGTTCTGGCGAGAGAAGATCAACGCCGACGGGCCGTCGTTGCGCTCGATGGCGTGTTTCCAGGCCACGGCCGACTCCACGGCGTCGCATGGGCGCCAGGTGTCCAGGTTCGGCGTGCAGCGCAGGCTCGCCAGTTGCTCGATCGGCTGGTGGGTCGGGCCGTCTTCGCCCAGGCCGATGGAGTCGTGGGTGAACACATACAGCACCCGCTTTTTCATCAGTGCCGACATGCGCACGGCGTTGCGAGCGTATTCCATGAACATCAGGAAGGTCGCGCCGTAGGGCACCAGACCGCCATGCAGGGCAACGCCGTTCATGATCGCGCTCATGCCGAATTCACGAACGCCGTAGTACATGTAGTTGCCGCTGGCGTCTTCAGCCGTCACGCCTTTGCAGCCTTTCCACAGGGTCAGGTTGGAACCAGCCAGGTCGGCCGAACCGCCCAGCAACTCCGGCAACAGCGGGCCGAAGGCATTCAGGGTGTTCTGGCTGGCCTTGCGGCTGGCGACGGTTTCGCCCTTGGCCGCGATTTCGGCGATGTACGCCGAAGCTTTTTCGGCGAAATCGGCCGGCAGCTCGCCGCTGAGGCGACGCACCAGTTCGTTGGCGAGTTCAGGGAATTCGGCGGAATAGGCCGCAAAACGCTGGTCCCACTCGGCTTCGGCCGCGCGGCCTTTTTCCTTGGCGTCCCATTCGGCATAGATGTCGGCCGGGATTTCGAACGGGCCGTGTTCCCACTTCAGCGCGGCACGGGTCAAGGCGATTTCCTCGGCACCCAATGGCGCGCCGTGGCAGTCTTCCTTGCCCTGCTTGTTCGGCGAACCGAAACCGATGGTGGTCTTGCAGCAGATCAGGGTTGGCTGAGCGCTCTTGCGGGCCGTCTCGATGGCGATCTTGATTTCTTCCGGGTCGTGACCGTCGACGTTACGGATCACCAACCAGTTGTAGGCTTCGAAACGCTTGGGCGTGTCATCGGTGAACCAGCCTTCGACTTCGCCGTCGATGGAGATGCCGTTGTCATCGTAGAAAGCGATCAGCTTGTCCAGGCCGAGAGTGCCAGCCAGGGAAGCGACTTCGTGGGAAATGCCTTCCATCATGCAGCCATCACCCAGGAATACGTAGGTGTGATGGTCGACGACGTTGTGGCCGGGACGGTTGAACTGCGCCGCCAGGACTTTTTCCGCCAGGGCGAAGCCCACGGCGTTGGCCAGGCCTTGGCCCAGTGGACCGGTGGTGGTTTCCACGCCTGGCGTGTAGCCGTACTCCGGGTGGCCCGGGGTGCGGCTGTGCAGTTGGCGGAAGTTCTTCAGGTCATCGATCGACAGGTCATAACCGGTCAGGTGCAGCAACGAGTAAATCAACATCGAGCCGTGGCCGTTGGACAGCACGAAGCGGTCACGGTCAGCGAACGATGGGTTGCTCGGGCTGTGCTTGAGGTAATCGCGCCAAAGCACCTCGGCGATATCCGCCATACCCATGGGGGCGCCGGGATGGCCGCTGTTGGCTTTTTGCACGGCATCCATGCTGAGGGCACGAATGGCATTGGCACGCTCACGACGGCTGGGCATCGCTGATCTCCTGGGTTTTGAATAACGAAACTGAAAAAGGCGAGCATTTTCCCTCACCCACCCGCCCCGGGGCAATCAGATACTCGTCCAAAGGCGATATTTGCGGCGGATAAAGTCGCATCGGGCAGGTGAAACCTTTCCGCTGATGGTGGGTAGAGTCAAGCACACGCAAGGAAGTGCCATTTATCGAGCAATATCAAAACTTTTTGATATTGGCCTTGCGATGGACCAGGCCCGTCACTAGACTGCCGCCCATGAACTTACGCGTGCCTTCCATTCGCCATGATGACAGCGATGAGCTGGCGGCCCTTTGCAAGGCCGGCGGCGATCCGTTGCGGCTCAATGTATTGCGCGCCCTGGCGAACGACTCGTTCGGTGTATTGGAGCTGGCGCAGATCTTCGGCATTGGCCAGTCCGGCATGAGCCATCACCTCAAGGTCCTGGCCCAGGCCGACCTGGTGGCGACGCGGCGCGAAGGCAATGCGATCTTCTATCGGCGCGCCCTGCCCCACACCGAGCTTCTGGGTGGCAAGCTGCACGCCGCGCTGCTGGAAGAAGTGGACGAGCTGGACCTGCCGATGGAGGTACAGGACCGCATTGCCCAGGTCCACGGGCAACGCGCCGCCGCCAGCCAGGATTTTTTCGCACGAGTAGCAGAGAAATTTCGCGCCCAGCAGGACCTGATCGCCGGGCTGCCGCAATACCGTGACAGCGTCGTTGCACTGCTCGACAAGCTGAGCTTCGGCCCCTGTGCCACGGCGATGGAAGTCGGCCCCGGCGACGGCGCTTTCCTGCCGGAACTGGCGCGTCGCTTCAGCCAGGTGACAGCGTTGGACAACAGCCCGGCGATGCTCGAACTGGCCCGCCAGGTATGTGAGCGCGAGTCCCTGGCTAATGTCAGCCTGCAATTGGCCGATGCCCTGAACGGCGTGAGCCTGCGGGCCGATTGCGTTGTATTGAACATGGTGCTCCACCACTTTGCCGCACCGGCCGACGCGCTCAAGCACATGGCCAACCTGCTGCAACCGGGCGGTAGCCTGTTGGTGACAGAGTTATGCAGCCACAACCAGAGTTGGGCCAAGGAGGCCTGCGGTGATCTCTGGCTGGGGTTTGAACAGGACGATCTGGCCCGTTGGGCCACCGCTGCGGGCCTCGTGCCCGGGGAAAGCCTCTATGTAGGCTTACGTAATGGTTTCCAGATACAGGTCCGCCATTTTCAGCGGCCGGCTGGCGACACTCACCATCGGTAACTTGTAGGAAAACATCGAGATGAGCGAATACTCCCTTTTCACCTCCGAGTCCGTGTCTGAAGGGCATCCGGACAAAATCGCCGACCAGATTTCTGATGCGGTGCTGGACGCCATCATTGCTGAAGACAAGTTCGCCCGCGTGGCGTGCGAGACTCTGGTGAAAACGGGCGTGGCGATCATCGCCGGCGAAGTCACCACCTCGGCCTGGGTCGACCTGGAACAGATCGTTCGCGACGTGATCCTCGGCATTGGCTACAACAGCTCCGACGTCGGCTTCGACGGCGCGACCTGCGGCGTGATGAACATCATCGGCAAGCAGTCCCCGGACATCAACCAGGGCGTTGACCGCGCCAAGCCAGAAGACCAGGGCGCCGGCGACCAGGGCCTGATGTTCGGCTACGCCAGCAACGAAACCGACGTGTTGATGCCGGCTCCGATCACCTTCTCGCACCAGTTGGTCCAGCGTCAGGCCGAAGCCCGCAAATCCGGCCTGCTGCCTTGGCTGCGCCCGGATGCCAAGTCGCAAGTGACCTGCCGCTACGAAGGCGGCAAGGTCGTCGGCATCGATGCCGTCGTGCTGTCGACCCAGCACAACCCGGAAGTGTCCTACAAGGACCTGCGCGAAGGCGTGATGGAACTGATCGTCAAGCACGTGCTGCCTGCCGAACTGCTGTCCAAGGACACCCAGTTCCACATCAACCCGACCGGCCAGTTCATCATTGGCGGCCCGGTGGGCGATTGCGGCCTGACCGGTCGCAAGATCATCGTCGACAGCTACGGCGGCATGGCGCGTCACGGCGGCGGCGCGTTCTCCGGCAAGGACCCATCCAAGGTTGACCGTTCGGCGGCGTACGCCGGTCGTTATGTCGCCAAGAACATCGTCGCCGCCGGCCTGGCCGAGCGTTGCGAGATTCAGGTTTCCTACGCCATCGGCGTAGCCCAACCTACGTCCATCTCGCTGAATACCTTCGGCACCGGCAAGATCGGCGACGACAAGATCATCCAGCTGGTGCGTGAAGTGTTCGACCTGCGTCCATACGCGATCACCACTATGCTCGACCTGCTGCACCCGATGTACCAGGACACCGCAGCCTACGGCCACTTCGGTCGCACGCCGCAGACCAAGACCGTGGGCGACGACACCTTCACCACGTTCACCTGGGAAAAAACCGACCGCGCCGACGCCCTGCGCGCCGCTGCCGGCCTGTAATACGCGCTGCAATGAAAAAGCCCCTGGCGACTCGGTCGCCAGGGGCTTTTTTTGCGTTTTGACAAAGGGGTATTGCTACGTCCGCCGCGCCACCAGCAAGAACGAAGCAGCACTCGCCAGCAACGCCGCACACATCCGGTTGAACAAGCGCTTGCCGCTAGGCCGGGCAAACAATCGCCGCGCATAAATGCCCATGTAGCAATACAAGCCGATCGCCACGCATTCCAGGGCGAGGAACAGCCCGCCCAATACGGCGAACTGCTGAGTGACAGTGCCAGCACGATCAACGAACTGCGGCAGGAAAGCGGTAAATAAAAGAATCGCCTTGGGATTGCCGATTGCCACCAGAAATTCCTGGCGCGCCAGGCTGGCCATGCTCATCGACTTGGTCGCCACCTCGCTGCCGGCGTCAGGCTGCGCGCGCCATAACTGCACGGCGAGGTAAAAAAGATAGCCGGCGCCGACAAGCTTGATGCTCAGGAACAACAATTCCGAGGTGTGCAACACAGCCGTCAGCCCCACCGCCGCCAGGGCAATCATGATGGCAAAGGCCACCAATCGACCCACTCCGCCGCTGCACGCTCGGACGAACCCATAACGCGAGGCGTTACTGATCGATAGCAGGTTGTTCGGGCCCGGCGCCATGTTCAGCGCGAAGCAGGCAGGGATGAAGACAGCGAGCGTCGTCAGGTCCATCGTTTGCACTCCTGGCAGATCGGATCGAGCGCCCATTCTGCACTGGCCACCGACGGGTTCAAGGGACAGTTGCGCAGCCAGATCGACCCGGACTGTACCGTCGGCGATTCGCCTTCATTTCTTCGTAAAACCCCGTAACGCTCCAGGCCCCGCGCCTTTCACGGCAGCGGCTAGTCTTCGAGTACCTCATTTAGCAAGGATGCTTCGATGCTGCCGTTATTGCGCGTCTTCGCCTGTTATCTATCACTCGTGGCCCCGGCCATTGCTGCGCCGTGCCCCGATTGGCCCAAGGAGCGCGCCCAGGCGCAGGTCGACATCCTCCAGCGACAGGTCGACGCCTGGGACGATGCCTATCATCGCCTCGGCCGCGCCCTGGTGGCCGACGAGCTGTACGACCAGTCCCGTATGCAGCTGGAGCAATGGCGCCGCTGCCAGGGCCTAGCCCCCCTAGCCTCGTCCTTGCGAACGGCGGGCGGAAAAGTACCGCACCCTGTCGCTCATACGGGCCTGGATAAACTCCAGGATGCCAAAGCCGTGGGGAACTGGCTTGAAGGGCGATCGGACGTCTGGGTCCAGCCAAAGGTCGATGGTGTCGCGGTGACCCTTATCTATCACGGTGGGCGCCTGCAACAGGCAATCAGCCGCGGCGATGGCAACCACGGGCACGACTGGACTTCGAACGCCCACAAGATCGAGGCCATTCCACGCCAGTTGCGTCAACCCACGGACCTGCTCGTTCAGGGCGAGTTGTATTGGCGGCTCGACGATCATGTACAAGCCACTCGTGGCGGACTCAATGCCCGATCGGCGGTGGCCGGGTTGATGGCCCGCAAAGACCTGCCTCCCGGCCAGGCATCAGGAATCGGCCTGTTTGTTTGGGACTGGCCCGAGGGCCCGGCGACCCTGCCCGAACGGATCGCCGCGCTGAACGAGCTGGGCTTTGCCGATACGACCGGCTACAGCCAGCCTGTCGAGGCATTGGCCGATGCCGAACACTGGCGCAACCACTGGTATCGCACGCCCCTGCCATTTGCCAGCGATGGAATCGTGCTGCGCCAGAGCCACCGCCCACCGGCCGACCGCTGGCAGGCCCGGGCGCCGTTCTGGAGCGTGGCCTGGAAGTACCCGTACGCCCAGGCCCTGGCGCAGGTACGCAAGGTGCGTTTCAAGATCGGCCGTACCGGGCGCATCACACCCGTGCTGGAGCTTGAGCCCGTGACGCTCGATGATCGCCAGATCCAGCGGGTAAGCGTCAGCTCGCTCAAGCGTTGGGAGCAGATGGACATCCGCCCCGGCGACCAGGTGGCCATCAGCCTGGCCGGGTTGACCATTCCACGGCTCGACAGCGTTGTACTGCGCAGCGTCGAGCGCCCGGACCTCGAGGTACCGATCGCCGCCAACTACCATTTCCTGAGTTGTTGGCAGCCGACGCCCGGTTGCGAAAGCCAGTTCCTTGCGCGCTTGAACTGGCTCAGTGGCAAACATGGGCTCGGCCTGCCCCATGTCGGCCCCGGCACCTGGGAAAAGCTGCTGGCCGCGGGTCGACTCGACGGATTACTGGATTGGTTGACCCTCGATGCCACGGAGCTTGCTAACATTGCCGGTTTCGGCGAGCGCAGCAGCGCCCGCCTGCTGGCCAGCCTGCACAGCGCACGGCAGCAGCCTTTTCGGCAATGGCTCAAGGCCCTTGGCCTGCCGCCCACTGCTGAGGCCAAGCTGGACGGATCGTGGCAGGCGCTGGCTGGGCGCAGCATTGAACAATGGCAAGCCGAAGCCGGTATCGGGCCGGGACGCGCCGCGCAACTGAGCGCTTTTTTTCGCGACCCGCAGGTGCTGGCCTTGAGAGAAACACTACACACCGCTGGCGTCGACGGTTTCTGATTCGACCCGGCGCGGTTGAACCCAAGGGGCGGACATGCGTTCCAACAGCGCATCTACACCGACCGCCCGAGAGTCTTTATACGGAGTTGCTATGAATTTCCTGTCCCCCGTTGCCCTGCTCGCCCTGTGCGGTGCCATGGCTTCGCCTTTGATGGCAACTGAGCAACCCCCGGAGCTGACCGGGTGCGCGGCAAAGCGCCAGGGCATCATCAACCAGATCGAACTGGCCAAGTCCCGAGGCAATTCGGCCCAGCAAGCCGGGCTCGAAACAGCGCTGAACGAAGTGACCACTCATTGCACGGACGCATCCTTGCGCAAGGAGCGGGAAAACAAGGTCCTCGAGGCCAAGCACGAGGTGAGTCGTCGCCAGGCCGACCTGGAAAAAGCCATGAAGAAAGGCGACGCGGAGCGAATCAACAAGCGTAAAGACAAACTGGCGGCTTCCCGCAAGGAATTGCAGGAAGCGGTGGATGAGTTGGATAAATAAGCGGCAAGCTGCAAGTTTCAAGCGGCAAGCTCAAAGCTCCATGCTTTGAAACCGCCCGCTGCTTCACGATCAGTGATTACGAAACTCTTTATGGCAGGCACTGCACGCATCTTCGACTTTCTGCACCGCCGGCCCCAGGTTGCTGGCCCTGTAAGGCTGGACCTTGCTGGCCGTCACCAATTCACCGGTGGCCGCCTCAAGATTGCGGGCCAGTTCCTGAAAGCGCGCCTGCTTTTGCCAAACCTCATCCGTGGCGCTGGTGTGGTCTTCTTCACGAACCGGCGGGAAGTGCTTCCAAGGTTCGTGAGACAGTTGGTCCAGCTTTACCGCGCCGTCGGCAAAACGCACGCCGTCGAACGGAACTCGGCCGCGCAGCATGCCACCCAGTTCTTCACTGGTCTTGAGCATCTGTTTGAAAATCGCCTTGCGCTGGCCCAGGGGAGAGTTGGGATCGACGCCACCGCAGCCGGATAACATCAGGCAGGCCAGCACAGCCATGGAAAATCGTCTTACAAACATCTTTGCCTCGGGACAGGAAACGGCCGTTAGTATCCCCGGGTCGCCAGAAAAGACCAATGGCCCTATCAACAATACGGGTTGTCGAGTGCGCTAAGGCACCCGACGATTGCAAAGGAAACCTTCATGAATAGCCGCTTCAAGTCATGGCACAAGAACCTGGCGCTGACACTGCCGTTGATCGTGCTGCTGGCCGGCTGCAATCGCGGCGAAAAGGTCGAAGAACCCAAGACCCACGCCCTTGCCACTTACGTCAACGCACCTTGGGAAGCGTTGCCGCCGGTGTCCGATGAGGACCTGCTGGCCGGCTTCGGCTCCTGGCGCAGCGCGTGCGTCCGGCTCAAGGCGGACGCGAGCTGGGGCCCAACCTGCGCGGCAGCGGTGAACGTGCCGCAGACCCCACAGGATGTTCGCAACTTCCTCAAGCAGACCCTGGATGTCTATGGTCTGCGTTCGGGGGACAACAGCCCCAACGGCCTGATTACCGGCTACTACGAACCGGTCTATCCCGGCAGCCTCACCCAGACTGCCACCGCCAACGTGCCAGTCTACGGTGTACCGGAGGACATGATCATTGTGTCGCTGGACAGCATTTATCCCGAGCTCAAGGGCAAACGCCTGCGCGGCCGTCTCGAAGGCCGGGTGCTCAAGCCGTATGACGACGCCGCCACCATCGAGAACAGCGGGGTGAAGGCGCCTGTCATCGCCTGGCTGACAGACCCGATGAACCTGCAATTCCTGCAAATCCAGGGGTCGGGGCGCATCCGTCTCGATGATGGCCGCCAACTGCGCATCGGTTATGCCGACCAGAACGGCCACCCGTATCGCCCCATTGGCCGCTGGCTGGTTGAGCAAGGCGAGCTGAAAAAAGAAGACGTGACCATGGGCACCATCAGTGCCTGGGCCAAGGCCCACCCGAACCGTATTCCCGAATTGCTGGCCAGCAATCCGAGCTACGTATTCTTCAACCGCAACCCCGACAGCAATGAAGGCCCGCGAGGCTCGCTGAACGTCCCTTTGACCGCGGGCTACAGCGTGGCCGTGGACCGCAAGGTAATTCCCTTGGGCAGTCTGTTGTGGCTGTCCACGACTCGACCCGACGGCAGCGCTTTGAACCGCCCCGTTGCAGCACAGGACACGGGAGGTGCGATTACCGGCGAAGTGCGTGCGGACCTGTTCTGGGGCACGGGCGACGCCGCCGGGCAATTGGCGGGAGATATGAAGCAACAAGGCCAGATCTGGATGCTGTGGCCCAAGGGGATGGCGTTGCCTCAGGTGCCGCAGGTGGCGAATGCGGTCAGCGCCAATCCTTGAAGGACGTGTTTATTGTCCCGGCCCCATCGCGAGCTTGCTCGCGAGAGGCCGGCAAAAACACCGAAACGCCAAAGCCGGGTTCAAGCCGAAACGAAGAAGAAACTCGCCACCAACCCTACCCCCACGAACCATACCAGCGAACGCAAGACTGCCCAGTCGGCCAAATAGCAAATGATGTAGAGCAGGCGGCTGGTGATGAACAACACAGCCAGGACGTTGATGGTCACCAGTTCGGCATTGCCGGCCAGGTGCGCAACGATCACGGCGGCGGCAAAGAACGGAGCGATTTCGAAACTGTTCAGTTGCGCGGCGTAGGCGCGCCGGGGAGCACCTTCGAGTGAGTCGAGAAAGTCCCGGGGATCGTGGTTATCTTGCAGCCTATATTTCCCGCCTGCCTTGGCGATGCCGATACACAGGTAAGGCAGGAGAAAAGCGATCAAAACACACCACAGGGCAACCGTCATACCGCATTTTCCTTTTTTAGTTTTAGAGATTCGAAGGCACGCATCTCAGGATTTCATCACCAGCATGCCAACCTGCACCAGCCCGCAGGCTAAGAGTCGCTGCCAGCCGAAAGGTTCTTTCAGGCAGTGCATGCCTAAGAACACGCGCTCCATTACGCCTGCAGAATAGACTCGCGATCCGTTAGCAGCCGTTTATACTGCACTCGACCACGCCGCACTCAGTTGCGCATAGACCAATTCCAATAATTCTGCCGCCGCCTCGTTCGTCCGAACCAAGGCGTCGGCATGCGTATGCCTGATCCGAGCGTCAAGACTACAGACAGAGACCTTGCGCATGCCACTCGCCTTGCTTGCTTTGGCCGTTGCCGCTTTTGGCATCGGCACGACCGAATTCGTCATCATGGGCTTGCTGCCCGACGTCGCCCGAGACCTGGCCGTGAGTATTCCTCACGCCGGGTTGCTGATTACCGGTTATGCCCTGGGGGTTGTGTTCGGCGCGCCGATCCTGGCGATCGGCACCGCGAACATGCCGCGCAAGGCCACGCTGCTGGGCATGACCCTGATGTTCATTCTGGGCAACGTGCTCTGCGCCCTGGCGCCGAACTACACCACCCTCATGGCCGCCCGGGTCATCACCGCGTTATGCCACGGGGCGTTTTTTGGTATTGGCTCGGTGGTGGCGGCCGGGTTGGTGGCGCCGAACAAACGAGCCCAGGCGATCGCGATGATGTTCACCGGCCTGACCTTGGCGAATGTCCTGGGCGTGCCGCTGGGTACGGCCTTGGGCCAATATGCCGGCTGGCGGTCGACGTTCTGGGCTGTGTCGGTGATCGGTGTGATCGCGGTCATCGCCCAGTGGGTCTGGCTGCCCAAGGAAATCCCGATGGACAAGGCCAACCTCGCCAGCGAGTTCAAGGTATTGGGCAAGGCCAACGTGTTGTTGGCCCTGGGCATGAGCGTGCTGGCCTCCACCAGCCTGTTCAGCGTATTCACCTACATCGCGCCGATCCTGCAGGACATCACCGGCGTCAGCCCTCACGGTGTCACCGTCATGCTGTTGCTATTCGGGGTCGGCCTGACGGCGGGCAGTTTCCTCGGTGGACGCCTGGCCGACCGGCGCTTGCTGCCATCCCTGGTGGGCATGGCGCTGGCCGTGGTGCTGGTGCTCGCCGCCTTCAGCCAGACCAGCCGATCGGTGATCCCGGCGGCGATTACCCTGGTGCTGTGGGGCGTCTTTGCCTTCGCCCTTTGTCCGATCCTGCAACTGCTGATCATTGACCAGGCCCATGAGGCCCCGAACCTCGGCTCGACCCTGAACCAGAGCGCGTTCAACCTCGGCAATGCCGCCGGCGCGTGGATCGGCGGCCTGGTCGTCGCCAGCGGGGCCGACCTTGCGGATCTGCCGTGGACCGGCGCCCTGGTTGGCGGGCTGACCGTACTGGCCGCGCTTTACTTTATTTTTCGGCAGCGTCGCTTGGGCGCCGTGGCAGGCCTTGCCGACTGAGGGGCGCATTGGTCTCGCTGCGCACTTGGGCGTGGCTGATCAGCGCGAAGATGAAACTGCCGCCAATAATGTTCCCCGCCAACGTCGGTGCGGCGAACACCATCCAGAAGTCCTCCCACGACAGCTGGCCGGCAAACACCAGGTAAGACACCTCGGCCGAGCCGACGACGATGTGGGTGAAATCCCCAAGCGCCATGAGGTAAGTGATCAGCACGATGATCCACATCTTGGCGCTTTCCATGGACGGGATCATCCAGACCATGGTGGCGATCATCCAGCCGGAAATGATGCCCTTGGCGAACATCTGGCCCGTGTCGTTCTCCATGACCTTGCGACCGATATCGAGAAAGGCCAGGTCGGTGCGCTGGTCGAAAATCGGTAGATGCAGCATCACGTAGGCCACCAGCAGCGTGCCGCAGAGGTTGCCCACCAGCACCACGCTCCATAGCCGGAACAACCGGCCGAAGTTGCCCAGTGTCGGCTTGCTCATGATCGGCAGCACAGCGGTCAGGGTATTTTCGGTAAACAATTGCTGGCGCGCGAGGATCACCGCCAGGAAGCCCGCGCAATAGCCGAGGCTGGCGATCACCTTGAAACCTTCATGATCCGGCAACCGCGAGTTGAGCAGCCCCATCGCCATCAGCGACAGCCCCATGGTCAACCCGGCCGCAAGGGCCGACCACCACAGCGCCGCCACGCTGCGCTCCAATTCCTGGTCACCCTGGGTGCGGATGATTTCATGCAACACCGCGGCGCGAGGCGGCTGGTTGCGGTCGACTTCGTGCTGCTCCTCTGCCGAGAGATCAGGGGTCTTGCCGTCTTTATGAGTGTCCATACAGCTCCTGAACCGGTGGCGTGATGTAGCTACGACACGCGGCGTACGGAGCTGTTCAGTGGTGCCCGCAAATGAGAGGCATATCGCCATCCTATTCGATGGCATCGTCCTGGAATTGATCCTTGACGTACTTGATCTCGGTCCGGCCATGGGGGGCGGGCAAGCCGTCTTCGCCAAGATTGACGAAGACCATTTTTTCCACCGTCAGGATGCTTTTGCGGGTGATCTTGTTGCGCACTTCGCAGGTGAGGGTGATGGAGGTACGACCAAACTCCGTGGCGGTGATACCCAGTTCGATGATGTCGCCCTGGCGCGAAGCGCTGACAAAATTGATTTCGGAGATGTACTTGGTGACCACGCGCTGGTTGCCCAGCTGGACGATGGCATAGATGGCCGCCTCTTCGTCGATCCAGCGCAACAGGCTGCCACCGAACAGCGTGCCATTGGGATTGAGGTCTTCGGGCTTGACCCATTTGCGGGTGTGGAAATTCATGATCACTCCTGGACGTCTGGCCGATGAATGCCCGCATCATGGCAGACCGTGCAGGTCCGCTCTACGCCGCGGCGCCTATAACAATCATCGGCAATTTTGATTTGCCGACAGAAACCCTTTGGAAGATCCGCTTAGCCCGTTATAATCGCCCCGCTTTACCCGGCCCACCCTTTGGTCCGGTCCCGCCACCTGTCCGAGGGGCGCTGCAGCAGGCTCGACCTGTCAGGCTCGGATGGGGCGTTGCTTGTACGGGGCTCCCCGCACAGGCACTAAACGCACAACGGCGCCCATTCGCATACATTACGAATGGAGGCTCTTGATGAGCGCTGTTATCACGCCTGCTGCTTTTACCGACTACAAAGTCGCCGACATGTCCCTGGCTGACTGGGGCCGTCGCGAAATCATCATCGCCGAATCCGAAATGCCAGCCCTGATGGGCCTGCGTCGCAAATACTCTGGCGAACAGCCATTGAAGGGCGCGAAGATCCTCGGCTGCATCCATATGACCATCCAGACCGCCGTGCTGATCGAGACCCTGGTTGCACTGGGTGCCGAAGTGCGCTGGTCCTCCTGCAACATCTTCTCGACCCAGGACCAGGCTGCCGCCGCCATTGCCGCTGCCGGCATCCCGGTCTTCGCCTGGAAAGGCGAGACCGAGCAAGAGTACGAGTGGTGCCTGGAGCAGACCATCCTCAAGGATGGCCAGCCATGGGACACCAACATGATTCTTGACGACGGTGGCGACCTGACCGAGCTGCTGCACAAGAAGTACCCGGCCGTGCTGGACAAGGTCCATGGCGTGACCGAAGAAACCACCACTGGCGTACACCGCCTGCTGGACATGCTGGCCAAGGGCGAGCTGAAAATCCCGGCCATCAACGTCAACGACTCGGTGACCAAGAGCAAGAACGACAACAAGTACGGCTGCCGCCACAGCCTCAACGACGCCATCAAGCGCGGCACCGACCACTTGCTGTCCGGCAAGCAGGCCCTGGTGATCGGCTACGGTGACGTGGGCAAGGGCTCGGCCCAGTCCCTGCGTCAGGAAGGCATGATCGTCAAGGTGTCCGAAGTCGACCCAATCTGCGCCATGCAAGCCTGCATGGACGGCTTCGAACTGGTTTCGCCGTTCATCGACGGGATCAACGACGGCACCGAAGCCAGCATCGACAAAGCCCTGCTGGGCAAGATCGACCTGATCGTCACCACCACCGGCAACGTCAATGTCTGCGACGCCAACATGCTCAAGGCTTTGAAGAAGCGCGCCGTGGTCTGCAACATCGGCCACTTCGACAATGAGATCGACACCGCTTTCATGCGCAAGAACTGGGCATGGGAAGAAGTGAAGCCACAGGTCCACAAGGTTCACCGCACCGGCACTGGCAGCTTCGATCCGCAGAACGATGACTATCTGATCCTGCTGGCCGAAGGCCGCCTGGTCAACCTGGGCAACGCCACCGGCCACCCAAGCCGCATCATGGATGGCTCGTTCGCCAACCAGGTCCTGGCCCAGATCTTCCTGTTCGGCCAGAAATACGCCGACCTGCCACCGGCCCAGAAAGCCGAGCGCCTGACCGTGGAAGTACTGCCGAAAAAACTCGACGAAGAAGTGGCCCTGGAAATGGTCCGCGGTTTCGGCGGCGTGGTCACCAAGCTGACCAAGCAACAGGCTGACTACATCGGCGTCACCGTCGAAGGCCCGTTCAAGCCGCACGCTTACCGTTACTGATCGGCGCCCCCCTTCCGGGGGGATGCACTTTTGTAGGAGCGAGCCAGCTCGCGATCGACGTCGCCTCGGTCTGACAGTCCGATCGAGGTGCCTGCATCGCGAGCAGGCTCGCTCCCACACTGGCCCGCCTCCACAGGGCTCTGCAAGCCTCACGGCCCACGAGTTTCCAAGGATATGACCATGTCCCAAGACCGTCGCTACAGCTTCGAATTCTTCCCGACGAAGACCGATGCTGGGCATGAAAAGCTGATCGCCACTGCCCGCCAGCTGGCAAGCTACAACCCTGATTTTTTCTCCTGCACCTACGGCGCTGGCGGTTCGACCCGCGACCGCACGATGAACACCGTGTTGCAGCTCGAAAGCGAAGTCAAAGTCCCCGCCGCGCCACACCTTTCTTGCGTGGGCGACAGCAAGGACGACCTGCGCAGCCTGCTGACCCAATACAAGGCAGCCGGCATCAAGCGCATCGTTGCCCTGCGCGGCGACCTTCCGTCGGGCATGGGCATGGCCAGCGGAGAGCTGCGCCACGCCAATGAACTGGTTGAATTCATTCGCGAGGAAACCGGCGAGCACTTCCACATCGAAATCGCCGCTTATCCGGAGATGCACCCGCAGGCGCGCAATTTTGAGGATGACCTGCACAACTTCGTGCGCAAGGCCAACGCCGGCGCCAACAGCGCGATCACCCAGTATTTCTTCAATGCCGACAGCTATTTCTACTTTGTCGAACGTGTTCGCCAGATGGGTGTGGACATTCCTGTGGTTCCGGGAATCATGCCAATCACCAACTACAGCAAGCTGGCGCGTTTCTCGGACGCCTGCGGCGCGGAAATCCCGCGCTGGATCCGCAAGCAGCTGGAAGCCTATGGTGACGACACCGCCAGCATCCAGCGCTTCGGCGAAGAGGTCATCACGCAAATGTGTGAGCGTTTGTTACAAGGCGGCGCACCGGGGCTGCATTTCTATACCCTGAACCAGGCCGAGCCTAGCCTCGCGGTATGGAACAATCTCAAACTGCCGCGTTAATGACTTAATGCAGTGGTACAAAAGGGCCCTGGCAAAAACCAGGGCCTTTTTCTTTAAAAAAGGACATCAGGAGCAACTCGATGCCGAATGGTCAAAGGTCGACGACCCCACAACTTATCTATCTGGTCTATGGGGCCGAGACCTATCACCAGGAAGCGGTGTTCAGTATCGCCAGCGCCTTGGCGGGCCTGCGGGAGACACCCGATGAGGCATTGGACATCCAAGTGTTCACCGACAATGCCGCGCCGTACGTGGATTTGCCCGTTCGAGTGCGCCACTTGGACAACGAAACGCGCCAAGGGTGGATCGCTCCCCACGGCTATCATTTCCGCGCCAAGCACGTGGTCATGCGGAAGGTGCTCGAGGAAAGCGAACTGGCATTGCTGATCGACACGGACACCTTCTTCCATTGCTCGCCGATCGAGCTGTTCAAGCGGATCGAGCCGGGCACACTGTTGTGCAATGCCGTCGGCATGAACTATGGCGCCAACAAGGATGCCGGGCTTTACCTGACCCTCGCCCAGCCCTTGGCTCAACGAGAACTGGCCGACGACAACATGCCGCTACTCAATTCCGGCGTGATTGGCCTGTATGCAGTCGATGCGGCAATCCTCGATCACTCCATTGCGCTGATGGACGAATTTTATCCGTTAGCCCAAGGAGCCTATACCCTGGAAGAGTTCTGCCTCTCGGTGGCGGCCTATCGCAAGGTCAAGGTGCGTGAATGTCCAGACCTGATCCACCACTACTGGAGCCGCAAGCAGCTGTTTCGGGCCAAGACCAAGGCCTGGTATGACAAACACCGCGCAGCCCCCGTGGGCCAACATGCCCTGGATGAAACGCGGCAAGTCACTGCCATACTACCGCGCCCACCTACCTTCCAGCGCCTGGCCTACAAATTCATTACCGTGGCGTTGCCCGGTCACAAACGTCAGTTCATGCGCGAGATCCTGTACGGCTGCTATCGCCATACCAATCCATTCGACCAGGCGTGCGGCCCGGTCTGGTGGGAAAAGGCCCTGGAGAACGTCGAACACCGGTTGAAGAAGCCTTTGGAAGACCATGAGCTCAAACATTGGCTCAGCCATCCCGTGATTCGCCTGGTACTGGGTAAACGCCGAGAAGCCATCTATCGACACCTGATGCAGACAAAGAGCAACTGAGCCACGTGCTAGAGCGCTCTAGCTATTTGATGAGTTCTCGTCGTAACCTCCGGTCATGCCCGTAATCCTCCCGTTGCTGACAGCCCTCCTTCTCTCGTGCCTGAGCGTTGCCGCCCAGGCCGAGAAGTTGCGCATTGTCACCGAACCCTGGGCACCTTATGTCTACGAGGAAAACGGCAAGACCCTTGGCCTGGACTATGAAACCACGGCCATTGTGTTCAAACGCCTGGGCATCGATGTGGAATGGCAACTGCTGCCGTGGAAGCGCTGCCTGGCCATGCTGGAGCAAGGTTTGGCGGACGGCGCGCTCGACATATTCCACAGCGACGAGCGCGATGCCCTTCTGCTATACCCCAGCGAACCGCTGTCGGAGGTGGAATTCGTCATGTTCTACGCCAACGCCCGCCCCCACCCTTTTCGCACGCTCGACGACCTGGACGGGCTGACCGTCGGCACGTCGCCCGGTTATCTGTATAGCCAGGCGTTCAGAGAATCGAGCCGATTCAAACGGGAAGCGGCTCCGACCCACGAAGCCAACTTCGGCAAGTTACAGCTGGGCCGCATCGACCTGCTCATCACCGACCGTCGTGTAGGGCGACACGCAGTCAAGGCGCTTCAACTGGACAACCAGATCACAGAGAATCCCACCGTGGTGAGCCGCCAGAGCCAATACCTGGCGGTACGACGCAAGGCGGGCATGGACTTGCTCGTGCAACGCTTCGGCGCCGAGCTCAAGCGTTTCAAGCATGAACCGGCCTATGCCGAGTTGAGTGCTCGTTATGGCGCTGCTCCGACGGCCAAGGCGGCTGGGCACAACGCGGTGTCACGCTGAAATGCACCGTTGAGCAGCAGGAAAGCAGCGCAGGGCGATTGCTCTGTTATACTCCGGCCTTCCCGCCAGGCTCACGCCCGGACGCCCGGTCTTGCAAAAGGCATCCCGACACCGCTACAGCGCAGCTTCCAGCCCGCGCGAGCCCTGTCCGGACGTGTCTTCCAGACCCGGCGGGACCGGACGGGATGAGGTCTCCAATCGACCGCATTCGCGCCAGGCAAGACTATCCCATTGGGCCAGGCCCTCACTAAAAACAGGATTACTCATGTCCTTTGCTTCCCTCGGTCTCTCCGAGGCTTTAGTCGGCGCCATCGAAGCCGCCGGCTACACCCAGCCTACCCCGGTGCAACAGCGGGCCATCCCCGCCGTGTTGCAAGGTCGCGACCTGATGGTCGCCGCACAGACAGGTACTGGCAAGACCGGCGGTTTCGCCCTTCCGATCCTGGAGCGGCTGTTCCCTAACGGTCACCCAGACAAATCCCAGCGTCACGGCCCGCGCCAACCGCGCGTCCTGGTCTTGACCCCGACCCGCGAACTGGCCGCCCAGGTGCACGAGAGCTTCAAGATCTATGCGCGCGACCTGAAATTTGTCAGTGCCTGCATTTTTGGCGGTGTCGGCATGAACCCGCAGGTCCAGGCCATGGCGCGCGGCGTCGACGTGCTGGTGGCCTGCCCCGGTCGCCTGCTGGACCTCGCCGGCCAGGGCAGCGTCGATCTGTCCCACGTGGAAATCCTCGTGCTGGACGAAGCCGACCGCATGCTCGACATGGGTTTTGTCCATGACGTGAAGAAAGTGCTGGCACGCCTGCCGGCCAAGCGCCAGAACCTGTTGTTCTCGGCGACCTTCTCCAAGGACATCACCGACCTGGCCGGCAAGCTGTTGCACAACCCGGAACGCATCGAAGTCACGCCGCCGAACACCACGGTCGAGCGCATCGAACAGCGCGTATTCCGCCTGCCGGCCAGCCACAAGCGTGCCCTGCTGGCGCATTTGATCACCACAGGCGCCTGGGAACAGGTCCTGGTGTTCACCCGCACCAAGCACGGCGCCAACCGCCTGGCTGAATACCTCGACAAACATGGCCTGCCGGCCGTGGCGATCCATGGCAACAAGAGCCAGAACGCTCGCACCAAGGCCCTGGCTGACTTCAAGGCCGGCGAAGTGCGCATCCTGGTCGCCACCGACATCGCCGCCCGTGGCCTGGATATCGACCAGTTGCCCCATGTGGTCAACTTCGAACTGCCGAACGTCGATGAAGACTACGTGCACCGTATCGGCCGTACCGGCCGGGCCGGTCGTTCGGGCGAAGCGATTTCCCTGGTCGCGCCGGACGAAGAAAAACTGCTCAAGAGCATTGAGCGCATGACCAAGCAGAAAATCCCCGACGGCGACCTGATGGGCTTCGATGCCAGCACGATCGAGGCCGAAAAGCCTGAAGTGCGCGAGCGTCCGGATGTGCGCAACCCGCGCAACCCACGTGGCCCGCGGGGCGACGGCCCGAATGGCAGTGGCGGCGGTCGCAAGGACAAAGGCAAGGACAAGGGCAAGGACAAATCGGCCAGCAACGGTCGCGGCGAGCGCCCGGCCCGCGAGCAGAAACCACGCGAAGGTACGCCGGCCCGCGAACAGCAGCGCCCTGCCCCTCGCGCCGCAGCCGATCGCGGCCCGGCCGATCGCGGCCCGACCGATCGCGCCCCGGACGAGTTCCTCGACGACGATATCGATAACTTCGGTAACCGTGTCGACTACGTGCCACAGCAGAAACCGGCCCAGGGTCGCGGTCGCCGTCCTGGCGCCCCGGCACAAGGCGCAGGTTCGGGCGCACCGCGCGGTGGCCAGTCACAAGGTCGCCAGAACGGCCCGCGCAACAGCAACGGTTCTTCCACCGGCACCCCGCCGGCCAAGCGCAACGGCCCGCGCAGCGGCGCCCCACGTGACGGCCAGGCCCGGCGCGAAGACTCCCGACCTCGCCGCCAGGCCCGTGGTGACGACCAGCCTCGCCAGGAACCCGCCGTGCAGAACCCGCGAGGCAACCAGCCGAAAATCATCCACAAGGAATCGAAAACCGATCGTTTCCCGACGCCTGAGCAGCTGGACCAATTGCCAAGCCGTCCGCGGGGCGAAAAACCGGCCTTGCTGACACGCAATCGCTGAGTTTCTCCAAGCCATGAAAAATGCCCCGGGTCTCACGACCCGGGGCATTTTTTTGTGAACTCTTCCAGCTGTGGGAGCGAGCTTGCTCGCGATGGCGGCAGGCCTGCCACATTGATGTTGGCTGAAGCACCGCTATCGCGAGCAAGCTCGCTCCCCCCAGCATCCTTTGTATCGGCGAAATCCAGAGCAATAAAAAACGCCCCTGGCCGCAAGACCAGGGGCGTTTTTCGTCAGGGGCGAACGTTACTTCGCCTTGACGCCTTCAAACGAGACATACAACTCGACCGCGTCGGATTTCGGACCCAGGTCTTTCTGCTTGCCGAAGTCGGAACGCTTGATGGTGGTAGTGCCTTCGAAGCCGGCACGGTAGCCACCCCATGGGTCTTTGCCTTCGCCCAGGAAGGTCGCCTTGACCACAACCGGCTTGGTCACGCCCATCAGCGTCAGGTCACCGGTCACGTCGGCGGTGTTTTCGCCGGTGGACTTGACGCTGGTGGACACGAACGTGGCCTTGCCGAATTTGCTGGCGTTCAGGAAGTCAGCGCTGGCGATGTGTTTGTCGCGCTCGGCGTGGTTGGTGAACACGCTGGCGGTGTTGACGTTGAACTCGATCTTGCTGTCTTCAGGCTTGGCGGCGTCGAAGCTGAACTTGCCGTCAATATCCTTGAAGGTACCGGTGATGAAGCTATAGCCCAGGTGGCTGATCTTGAAATCAACGAAGGCATGCTGGCCTTCCTTGTCGACCACGTAGTCTGCGGCCATGGCCTGGCCGGCGGACAGCAGGGCAGAACCGATTGCCAGGGCGGCGAGCGTCTTTTTCAACATGCTTTCTATTCCTTTGGAGTCGAGGTTGAACATCAGGCTTGGCGCCCCAGCATGCGCTTGAGGGTCGCGTCACGGTCGATAAAGTGGTGTTTCAATGCTGCCAACGCATGAAGGCCGGAAAAAATTACCAACGCCCATGCCAGGTAAAAGTGGATCTGGCCGGCGACGTCTGCCTGATCGGGCAGTCCGGACACCAGCGCGGGTACTTCAAACAGACCAAACACCGAAATTCCGACACCGTCTGCGGTGGAAATCAGGTAACCGGCAATCATCACGACGAACAGCCCGAGATACAGGGCACTATGACCGATCTTGGCGCCGACGCGGGTAAGACGGCCATAGGTTTCCAGGGTCGGTGGCGGCGGGCTGACAAAACGCCAGAGCACCCGCAACACCATCACCGCCAACAGCACCAGGCCGATACTCTTGTGCAGCTCCGGCGCGTCTTTGCGCCAGGTGCTGTAGTAGTCCAGACCGACCATCCACAAGCCCAGCGCAAACAGCCCATACACCGCCAAGGCAACGGCCCAATGGGAAACGATGCTGACCCAGCCATAACGAGAAGAGGAGTTGCGAAGCTGCATTGCTCATATCCTGTAAAAACTGCGATCAAGACTAGCGACTTATCTATCGATTTAAAGCGGAAAATTTCGCTTTGAAATATCGAGAAATACGATGATCAGTCTGCAGAGGGTGGGTTAAGGAAAGATTAAAGCGGATGCGTTGCGTGGTGGAGAGGGGAAGCGGGCATGGATCCCGCAAGGTGGAAGGGGCTCATCATGAGCAGGCTCGCTCCACGAAAGGCCGTGCTGGGTGATATTCCCTGTCTCCTCAAGCCCCGGGGAAGCGCTCGTATCGATATTCTTCCGTGGCTTCGTCCCGGGACGGATGTCCAAGCCAAAGCGGGTCAAAATTTTATTTGAGGACGTGGAAATTTAAAACTTGGTCGTTTTCGCTACCGCCTCTCTAGAGTTATCTGTTGACGCACTCACGCCTGTAAGGATCCATGTCGCATCTGTACGACAATTGAGGATCGTGTTTTTTAAGTATCATACGGCCATCTGTACAGCCGCTGCCGAAGAGCATGATCAATAATATTAATGCCGCCTCCGGTTTCATATATTGCTCCAGTTCTACGCGTCTAACGCTTTGAATTATCAATTAACCGAGCACTCAGGCTTGTATGGATCAAAGGTACATTCGTACGCCAACTGAGGGTCCCGTTCTGGAATCATCGGAATAATCAGGGGTTCCCGACATTCACCAAACACACACCCGTACAGCGAAACCGATACGACCATTGCCATTAGTATTTTCATACGCGCTCCTGTTTTTCGAGGAGCCTAGACTTTTGGCTTGGTGCGCTATATCGCCTGCTTCCGATTAAAGGGTGGGAAGTTTCCGATATCTCGTCTAGCCCTGTAAGACGTCGGCGTAATGATCCACCCGTGGCGAGGGAGCTTTCTCCCGCTCGGCTGCGAAGCAGTTGTAAACCGGCGGGTGCGGTGTGCCTGATGCTCGCATTCGGCAGGACTGGGGCCGCTTCGCGGCCCAGCGGGAGCAAGCTCCCTCGCCACGGGTTTATTGATTGCCTTAAGAGAACGGCAGCGTTCTTTGCACCTGACCTTACTGAGCCTTGATCTCAGTAGTCGCTGCCGGCTTGGCGGCGGGTTTCTTCACTGGCTCAGCCTTTTTCACTGGTGCCTTGGCCGGGGCCTTTTTAGCCGGGGTCTTGGCCGCCGGCTTCTTCGCCGCTGGCTTGGCCGTGGCTTTCTTGGCTGGCTCGGTCTTCGCCGGCGCCGGCGCGGGTGGCTCCACCGGCGCAGGGGCTGGGACGGGGGCCGGTGCCGGCGCTGGAGGCGGCGCTACCGGCTCGGGAGCCTTGACCGGTTCCGGCTTTTTGTCGTCATCCGAGCCACCGAACAGGTTGGTGAAGAAGTTGCCCTTCTTCGCCGCCACCGCTCCGGCGGCAGCTGCTGCGGCCGGGGCGACTTTTGCTGGTTCGAATGATTTGCCGGCGGCCAAGTCTTGCACCTGGCTGGCGGCACGTTGGCCACTGCGCAGCGCGCCTTCCAACGTGCCTGGATACATGGCGTCGGTGTGTTCACCGGCAAAAGCTACGCGCTGCAAAGGCTTTTCCCACAGGCGCCAGTATTTGCTGATCTGACCCGGACCAAACGCCAGGTACGCGCCGCCCATGGAAGGGTCGGTGCTGTAGCGACGGATTTCATAACCGGTGAACGCACCGCGCGCTTGGGGATAAAACGCATGCAGGCGGATCAGCACTTGGTCGACCATCTGCTTGTCGCCAAAAGCCTGCATCACCCGGGCATTGTCGCCGGACAGGTTGATGACCACATTCGCCCCGCCCTTCAAAGCCGGCTCGATCCACATCATGCCCAGGCCGGCGTTGCTGTAGATCTCGCCCGACATGCGCGCCTTGCTGTCCCAGACCGGGGTCTTGAACTTGAGCATGATCTGGTCGCGCCAGCCGTAATTGGTGCCTTTGATCGCGCCCTGGTGCTGGGCATCGAGGGCCGGGGTCAGCTGGATCTTGTTCAACGCCCGCAGCGGCACCGCGAGCACGACGTAGTCCGCCTGGTAACCCACGCTGCCGACCTTGACGGTGACGCCGTCCTTGTCCTGGGAGATGGCCGAGACCGGGGAGCCGGTCTTGATGGTTTTCAGTTGCTTGACGAACGCTTGGGCCAATACCGGGCTGCCACCGAGCAGGCGCGAGGCGCGCAGGTCACGGTCGGATACGCCGCGATAGACGCGGTTCTGCTGTGCGAAATACAGCAGCGACAGGCGGGACGGCTCGTCATAGCGCGTGCGAATTTCCTGATTGACCAACTGCCGCGCGGTAGCGGGCAGCTGCAAGCGGTCGAGCCAGTTGGACACGGTGATCTGGTCGAGGGCGTGCAGCGTGTTGGTGGCCGTCGGGTTCAGCGGATCGTCGATGGACCGCGCCAGCTCGTCCAGGGTGGTTTCATAGCGCTTGAGCGCTTCGGCGGTGGCGGGCTGCTTGGTCGCCAGGTCGGCGGCGGTGAAATAAGTACCGTCGATCAGGTAACTCGGGGTGCGCACGAATTCCGGCGCCGGCGTGGTGCTCAGCTTGAAGGTGGAGACGTATTTGTTCAGCACCGGCTGGGTCTTTTCGTTGCCGATCCACTCACTGGTGGCCATGCCCGAGCGACCGCCCAGGCTCGGCTTGGCTTCCAGCAGCGTCACGGCCCAGCCTTTGTTCTGCAATTCGTAGGCCGCCGTCAGCCCGGCCAATCCACCGCCGATGACGATGGCCGTCGGTTGCTTGTCCTTGGCCAGCGCCGAAACGCTGAACAGCCCTATCATCACCAGCGCACAGGCGCGCAGCCAACCAGCAGACATTCAACGAACTCCGGAACAAAGCGTAAGAATTTTCGGTTTTTTGAGCCAGTCGGCTCTCGGTCTTTCGAGCCAGTCGGCTCACGGAACGGCGAAGAATACGTCAGCCATCAAAGCGCCGCCAGCGACGTCTATCGCCTGGCCCAAAGTCGCGTGAATGACACAATGGGTTGTCCGCGGGGCCGCCATTGCATAGGCTTGCGCGATTGTTTTGCCCGCGCCCGCCGCGAGCCGCCTCGAGGAGACTGTACATGGGCCTGAATAACCAGTGGATGCAACGCGATCTCGCGGTGCTGTGGCACCCCTGCACGCAGATGAAAGATCACGAACAGTTGCCGCTGATCCCCATCAAGCGCGGCGAAGGCGTGTGGCTGGAAGACTTCGAAGGCAAGCGCTACCTCGACGCGGTGAGTTCCTGGTGGGTCAACGTCTTCGGCCACGCCAACCCGCGCATCAACCAGCGCATCAAGGATCAGGTCGATCAACTGGAGCACGTGATTCTCGCCGGTTTCAGCCACCAGCCGGTGATCGAGCTGTCCGAGCGTCTCGTGAAGATGACGCCTGAAGGACTGACCCGGTGCTTCTACGCCGATAACGGTTCGTCCTGCATCGAAGTGGCGATGAAGATGAGCTTTCACTACTGGATCAATCGCGGCCGGCCGGACAAAAAACGCTTCGTCACCCTGAGCAACAGTTACCACGGCGAAACCATCGCGGCGATGTCGGTGGGCGACGTACCGCTGTTCACCGAAACCTACAAGGCGTTGCTGCTGGACACGATCAAGGTACCCAGCCCCGACTGCTACCACCGCCCCGAGGGCATGGGCTGGGAAGAGCACTCGCGAAACCTGTTCGCGGCCATGGAACAGACCCTCGCCGAACACCACGACAGCGTCGCCGCCGTGATTGTCGAACCGCTGATCCAGGGCGCCGGCGGCATGCGCATGTATCACCCGGTGTACCTGAAGCTGTTGCGCGAAGCCTGCGACCGCTACGGCGTACACCTGATCCACGATGAAATCGCTGTCGGCTTCGGTCGCACCGGGACGATGTTTGCCTGTGAGCAGGCCGGCATCACCCCGGATTTCCTTTGCCTGTCCAAGGCACTGACCGGCGGCTACCTGCCGCTGGCGGCATGCATGACCACCGACGAGGTGTACAGCGCGTTCTACGACGACTACCCGACTCTGCGCGCCTTCCTGCATTCCCACAGCTACACGGGTAACCCGCTGGCCTGCGCCGCAGCCCTGGCAACGCTGGATATCTTCGAAGAAGACAACGTCATCGAAACCAACAAGGCCCTGGCCCAACGCATGGCGAGCGCCACCGCGCACCTGGCCGATCACCCGAACGTGGCCGAAGTGCGCCAGACCGGCATGGTGCTGGCCATCGAGATGGTCAAGGACAAGGCCAGCAAAACCGCCTATCCGTGGCAGGAACGGCGTGGCCTGGCAGTGTTCCAGCATGCCCTGGAGCGCGGTGCATTGTTGCGGCCGCTGGGCAGCGTGGTGTATTTCCTGCCGCCCTATGTCATCACGCCGGAGCAGATCGATTTCCTGGCGCAAGTGGCCAGCGAAGGCATCGACATTGCCACCCGGGAAAAGGTTAGCGTGGCAGTGCCGAAGGACTTCCATCCGGGTTATCGCGATCCGGGCTGAATCCCGGCCTCCTGTTGAAACACTGTTGTGGTGAGGGGATTTAGCGAAACGTCGCCTCGCCACAGATTTAACTTTTCAGAGACTCCACATGAGACTGTCCCGCTTCTTCATCGACACCCCCCTGAGCCTTGGCGATCACGAGTTGCCTGAAGCCCAGGCCCATTACATCGGCCGGGTGCTGCGCATGGCCGAGGGCGATGCGGTGCAGGTGTTCGATGGCTCGGGCCAGGAGTTTCGTGGCACCCTGGCCGAGGTCGGCAAGAAACGCGTGCGCGTGCAGCTCGACGAGCAATTTGCCGGGCAAGCCGAGTCGCCGTTGCGCATTCACTTGGGCCAGGGCCTGTCCCGGGGCGAGCGCATGGATTGGGCGATCCAGAAGGCCACCGAGCTGGGAGTCTCCGAGATCACGCCGATCTTCACCGAGCGGTGCGAAGTGCGCCTCAAGGACGAGCGCGCCGACAAGCGTCTGCTGCATTGGCGCCAGGTGGCGATCAGCGCCTGCGAGCAATGCGGGCGCTCCACCGTGCCGGTGATCCACCCTCCATTGCTGCTGGCCGACTGGCTGAAGCAGACCGACACCGAATTGAAACTGGTGTTGCACCCGGTGGCCGATCCGCTGACCAGCCATGCCAAGCCCTCGTCCCTGGCGTTCTTGATCGGCCCCGAGGGCGGGTTGTCGGATGGCGAGGTCGAGCAGGCCAAGGCCGCCGGCTACCACGCCGCCCGCCTCGGCCCCCGCGTGCTGCGCACCGAAACCGCTCCGGTGGTGGCGCTGGCGGTGGCGCAGCAGTTGTGGGGGGATTTCTGAAGCCGAATGTAGATCCCTGTGGGAGCGAGCTTGCTCGCGATGGCGGTGGGCCAGTCAACATCGATGCTGACTGATCCGGCGCTATCGCGAGCAAGGGCTCACCGGCACATGACAGCTACTGCACCGGATCGCTCGTCGGCTTGGCAATGATCGCCTTCAACTCGCTGGTCATCGGGAACTCCAGATTCAGCCCCTTCGGCGGGATCGGCTTCTGGAACCAACGGTCGTAGATGGTGTTGATTTCTCCTGATTTGTACAGGTCCGCCAGGGTCGCGTTGACCAGCGCCAGGAATTGCGGATCGTCCTTGCGCACCATGCAGCTGTAGATTTCCCGCGACTGCTCTTCCCCGACCACGACCCATTTGTGTGGATCGCGCGCCTTGGCCCGTTCGCCATAGAGCAGCGCGTCGTCCATGTAGAACGCCGCCGCCCGACCGGTCTCGAGCATCTGGAAGGCTTCACCGTGGTCCTTGGCGCTGATGACGAACATCTCGACCTTGTTGTCCAGGTTGTAGCTTTTGAGGAACCGCTCGTTGGTGGTGCCGGCGGTGGTCACCACGTTCTTGCCCCGCAGGTCGGCGAAGCTGTGAATGCCGCTGTCCTTGGCCGTCAGCAACTGGCCCTTCACGTAAATGAAACCGTAGGAAAACGCCACTTGCTTCTGCCGCTCGGCCGTTACGCCAGTGGAGCCGCATTACAGGTCCACGGTGCCGTTCTGCACCAGTGGGATGCGGGTCTGGGAAGTGACGAGGTTGTATTTCACGTTCAGTTGCGGCAGCGCCAGTTGCTGCTTGATCCGCTCGACGATCTTGCTCGCCAGCTCCACGGAGTAGCCCATCGGTTTGCCGCTGCTGTCCCCCACATAGGAAAACGGCACCGAGGCGTCGCGATAACCCAGCGTGATGCTCTTGCTGCTGGCGATCTTGTCCAGCGTGCCGGCCGGCGGCGCTTCGTTGGCGAATGCCGGGGCGCTCAACAGCAGGCTCAGGGTGCAGCCGATCAACGTGATTCTTTGCATTGTTATTCTCCGTTGCGGGTGGGTCAGGCGGCGCGGGGCGCGAGGCCTCGCATGTCGATGGAAGGTGTACGTTGGCGGATCAGTTCACTGAGCAAGCGGCCGCTGCCACAGGCCAGGGTAAAGCCCAAGGCGCCATGGCCCAGGTTGAGCCACAGGTTGCGATAGCCGGTGGCGCCAATCAGGGGCACGCCGCTGGGCGTGGCCGGACGCATGCCCGCCCACTCGACGGCGCGTTCGTAGTCCCCGGCCTGTGGAAAGGTTTCCAGGGCCTGGCGGCGGATCAAGGCCAGGCGCCTGGGGTCCGGTGCCGGGTCAAAACCGACAATGTCCACCATCGCCGCCACTCGCAATTGTTTGCCGATGCGAGCGTAGACGACCTTGCGGTCATAGTCGGTGATGCTCAGGTCCGGCGCTCGGTGCCGGGAGTCGATGGGGACCGTCAGGCTGTAGCCCTTGAGCGGGTATAACGGCATTCGTACGCCAGGCAACGCCAGCGCTGCGCTGCGGTGGCCAGCGGCGATCACCAAGGCGTCCACGTCCAGGCGATGGCCGCCCAGGTCGATAGCCTGCACCTCACCGTTGGCATGATGGATAGCAGTCACCGCACGCCCCAACAGGAACTCGCAACGCCCCGAAGCCCGCAACCGCGCCGCCAATTGCTGGCAGAAGCCATGGCAATCGCCAACCTCCTCGTCCGGCGTATAGATCCCGCCCGCGAACGGCACGTCGGCCAATGCGGGTTCCAGGCTCGCGCAATCGGCGTGGCCCAGTACCTGCTGAGCAGGATCCGTTACCCGCCGCCGAGCGTGTGCGAAATGGCTGGCATTGCGAAACGTCACCAATTTGCCGTTGCGCCGCCAATCAAAGCCGTCGAGGCGATCCTCTTCACGCCAGGTCTGCAATGTCGCTTGGCTCAGCAGTGCCAGACGCAACAGGTGTTCACCGTTGCGGCGGTTGACCGAGGTCCGGCACGCGGCGATAAACGCCGCCATCCAGCGCCATTGGGCCGGGTCGAGGCGTGGGCGCAGCTTGAGTGGCGAGTCCGCGCGCAACATCCAGCCAAGGGCCTGCCACGGCACCCCGGCATCCGCCAGCGGCGTGACGTAGCGATAAGATAACTGCCCGCCATTGGCGAAGCTGGTTTCGCTGCCCAACGCGTCGCGGGCTTCCACCAGTGTGACATCGACGCCTTCGCGGACCAGCGCGTAAGCCGTCGCCAACCCGATCACGCCTCCACCGATGATGCAAACCCGCTGAGCCATGTTCATCCCACACCTGTTTTGAATGGGTCAAGGTTAGGATCGGATGACAGCGTTCGAACAATGAATAAAGATGGGCCTCCTATAAACAAAGGTTATGGACTTGCCATGCGCCTTCGTCATATCGAGATTTTCCAGGCCATCCGCCAGACCGGCTCCATCAGCGGGGCGGCGCAGTTGTTGCACGTCTCCCAGCCGGCCGTGACCAAGGTGTTGCAGCATGCCGAACAGCAACTGGGGTTTGCGCTGTTCCTGCGGGTGCGCGGCAAGCTGCAGGCCACGCCCGAAGCGCTGGAACTGGAACGCGAGGTCGACAAGGTCAGCGAAAGCCTGCAAGGCGTTCGGCGCCTGGCCCAGAGCCTGCGCCGCGAGCCCGGCCACAGCCTGCGGATCGGCGCCACGCCAGCCTTGGCCTTGTCGCTGATGCCGGCGGCGATCCATCACTGGACCCGACTGTATCCAGACATCGTGTGCGAATTATCCAGCGCCCACAGCCGCGAATTGATGCAAAACCTGCTGATGCGTGAGATCGACGTCGCCCTGACTTTGCAACCGCCCGATCACCCCGGCCTCAAGGCCCAGCCCCTCGCCAGCGGCGTGCTGGTGGCCCTGGCGCCCAGCGGGCACTGGCCCGAAATGGCCATCGGCACGCCCATGCCATTGCAGGCCCTGGCCGATGCGCCGTTGATCGGCCTGTCCAGCACCGACCCGCTATCGGCCAGGCTGGACGGCTATCTCAAGTCAGTGGAACCGCCGCCGCGCATCAACATCGCCGTGCAGACGTATTCACTGGCCCGGGCCATGGTCGAGTCCGGTGCCGGGCTGGCGGTGATCGACCCGTTCACGGCCTTGGGCGCTTCGCGCACCCGCACGGCCATCCGCCCGATGTCACCTGCGCTGCCCATTTCCTTGTACGCCGTGACCCGGGCCAACGAGGCCCCAGCCCATACAATGGGTGCCCTGCTGGAGATTTTCGCCAGCCAGGCCCAGGCGCAACTGGACCGTCTGTTTACAAGTGCTCAAAGCACGTAGAACAGAATCGCCACGAAATGCAGCAGGCTGCCGGCAATGACGAACAAATGCCAGATGCCATGGGCATGGCGCAGGCGTTGGTCGAGCGCGAAAAAAACGATGCCCACGGTGTAGAGCACGCCGCCCGAGGCCAGCCAGGCGAACCCGGTGCTACCCAGCGCCGCCAACAACGGCTTGACCGCCACCAGGACGATCCAGCCCATCACCGCGTAGATGACGATCGAGAGGACCCGCGCTTCGGAGCGTGGCTTGATCTCCTGCAGGATGCCGATCAGGGCCAGTCCCCAGACAATCCCGAATAACGTCCAGCCCCACGGCCCGCGCAGGGTCACCAGGCAGAACGGCGTGTAGCTGCCAGCAATCAACAGGTAGATCGAAAAATGATCGACCTTCTGCATGATTTCTTTTTTGCGTCCGCGCACGCTGTGATAAACCGTCGAGGCGCTGTAGAGCGCCAGCAAGGTGAACCCGTAGATTGCCACGCTGACAATCTTCCAGGGATCGCCGGCCATCCCGGCAATCACCAACAACCACACCGCGCCGATAAACGCCGCGACAGCCCCAACCAGGTGCGTCCAGGCGTTGAGTCGTTCTCCGTGATACATCCAATCCCACCCCACATTCCGAAACTGGCGCCAAGGCTCAGGCCTGGCGCCTGAAACTGCAATGAATTGCTTTTCAAATTGCGATATAGCAGGTGTGGCGAGGGGATAAATCCCCTCCCACAAAGGCAGGTTCGGGCACAATCAGCCCATACGAATAAGAGTCTGCCTCCCATGCTGATCGACGAAGAATTGACCCTGAAAAAACTCGAGGTGTTCCTGGCTTTCATGCGCACCGGCAATCTGGCACGGGCGGCGGCCGATCTGCAAACCAGCAACGTCAGCGTGCACCGGGCCATTCACTCCTTGGAGAGCGCCCTGCGTTGTCCATTGTTCAAGCATGAGGGCCGCAACCTCACGCCGCTGGAAAGCGCCTATGTATTGGAAGAGCGTGCGCAGAAATTGATCCAGGACGTGATCGAAAGCGTGCGCCTGACCCGTGAGGCGGCTGGTTTTTCCGCCGAGCGTTTCAAGCTGGGATCGTTGTATTCATTGACGGTCAAGACCGTGCCGCAGCTGATCATGGGCCTGAAGATCCGCCGCAGCGAGCTCAATATCGACTTGATCATGGGCTCCAACATCGACCTGTTGTACAAGCTCAAGAACATGGAAGTCGATGCGATCCTGGTGTCGCTGGACGACAGCGTCAACGACCCGGACTGCGAGCAGATCCAGCTGTTTTCCGATGACATCTTCCTCGCCACGCCGGCCGACTCCCCCTTCGCCCAGCGCAGCGAAGTGGACCTGGCCGAAGTGCGCGACGAGACCTTCATCACCCTGACCCAAGGCTTCGCCACGCATCAGGACGGCGTTCGGGTATTCAAGCAGGCGGGGTTCGAGCCGAAGGTGGCGATGCAGGTCAACGACATCTTCACCCTGCTGAGCATGGTCAGCTCCGGGGTAGGCTATGCCTTGCTGCCGGGCAGGATCGCGGCGGTGTACGAAAACCGGGTGAAACTGATCCCGTTGCAGGAAAAGTACCGGTTGCAGCAGCACATCGGCGTAGTCTTTTTGAAAGCCAAGGAGCGCGACCCGAACCTGCTGGCGCTGTTGGCGGAGTGCCGGATGTATGCCAATCGCCTGGCTTGAAACCGAGCCGCGCCCATCGCGAGCAGGCTCGCTCCCACAGGGGATCTGTGAACACCGATCCAAAGTGGGAGCGAGCCTGCTCGCGATGGCGCCAGCGTAGTTAGCGAAGAGCTTAAGCCCTACCCCATCAACCCGCGCATGATCAGAAACAACAGCGAAGGCCCGAGCAAGCAGCCAAGCGCGGTGTAGAACGCAGCCGTCAGGCAACCATACGGCACCAGCTTCGGATCGGTCGCCGCCAGGCCGCCGGCTACGCCACTGGAAGTACCCATCAGCCCACCGAAGATCACCGCGCTGCGCGGGTTGTTGAGGCCGATGAAGGGCGCCACGAACGGCGTCGCCACCATCACCAGGATCGCCTTGATCAACCCGGCGGCGATGGACAGCGCCATCACCTCGGAACTGGCGCCAATCGCTGCCCCGGTCACCGGCCCGACAATATAGGTCACCGCCCCGGCGCCAATGGTGGTCAGGCTCACCACATCGGTGTAACCGAAGGCCATCGCCACCCCAACACCGGCGATAAATGAAGTCCCGACCCCGACGAACAAAGCCAGTATCCCCACGAAGCCGGCGCGCTTGAGCTCCTCGACGCTGACACCGAACGCCGTGGCGACAATCGCAAAATCACGCAGCATCGCGCCACCCAGCAAGCCGATCCCGGACAGCAGCGGGATGTCCACTACGCCCTTCTGCCCGCCGGTCATGGCCCCGCCGATGTATGAAAGCACCAGGCCCAGCAGGATCGCGATGGCCGAGCCATGCAGGCGACCTTTGGTGAACGTGTTACTCATCCAGTAGGACACCCACATGGTGATCCCGACAATCGCAAAACCACTGATCAGGCCGTAGCCGGTGATGACTTTCATCATGGATTCGTACATGGCGATCACCCGACCGTTTTCACGGACACGTTGGATTGAGGGTCCTTGTTACCAATGCGCACCAGCACCGGTACCAACGCAAAGGCAATCGCCACGGCCAGGGTCCCGGCCAGGATCGCCATCGGCCCGCCTTTCAGCGCGCCATAGACGTTTTGCTGCGCCGCCATCGCCACCACGATCGGGATATAGATGGCACTCCAGAATTCCACGCCAGCTTCAGACTTGCCCTTGAACAGGCCGCGCTTGTTCAGATAGCTGCCCAGGCCGATCAATAGCAGCATCGCAATGCCGACACCGCCGACATTGGCCGGCACGCCGATCAATTTGCCCAGCAGCTCACCGATGAAAATACCCGCCAGGGTACAAAAGGCCAGAAACGCCACACCGTAGATAATCATTGTCGTAATCCTCAAAATGCATCGTCGAAGTTGTTGTTTTTGTGCTTCGCCAGCTTGAGTCGGTGTCTAGGGTTGGCGGCGTCCCTCCTCATGCAGTAGCGCTTGCAGCGTATCCAGCCGCGCGCCATCAAACGCCATGACAGTGCCTTGCTCGAACACCCGGCGCGCCAGCCCGGTGAGCACCGCGCCGGGCGGCAATTCGATTTGCAGGCGCACGCCACGCTCATAGGCGCTCTGCACCGTGCCGCGCCAATCGACGACACGGCACATGTTGAACGCCAGATCGTCGCGTAGCGCATCGGTCTTGAACATCGGCCGGGCGCGGCTGCCACTGAGGTAGCCCAATGTTGGCGCCTTCAACGGCACGTCGGCGAATGCCTGGGCCAACGTCCGGGCCGGTGCATCCAGCAACGGGCAATGGGACGGCACGCTGACCGCCAGCCGGCAAGCCTTGCCCGCGCCTTGACGCCGGGCCTTTTCGGCGACGAGGCCCATGGCTTCGTCGCTGCCGGCGATGACTACCTGGTTATCGGCATTGATATTGGCGAGGTAGACCGGCGCTGTTTCGCTGTGTACCTGGGCAAGCAAGGTCTCCACCACCGCGAGGTCCAGGCCGATGATCGCCGTCATGCCGTAGCCTCGTGGATACGCCTGCTGCATCAGCTCGCCCCGCAGGCTGACCAGGCGCAGCGCATCCGCAAAATCCAGCGCCCCAGCCACGACCGCCGCCGGATAAGCACCAATGGACAGCCCCGCGACGTAGTCCGGAGCGCGAGCCTGCTCAAGCAACCGACGAGCCGCCGCCACGCCTGCGATCAGCAGGCACAGCTGCACGGCGCGAGTCGATTGCAAAGCCTGGGCACTGTCCAATCGCAATACATCTTCACCCAGCACATCCCCCGCCTCTTCGAGGATCAGCGGTGCCAACCCATGGAGCATGCCCACGCGCTGCGCACCCTGGCCGGGAAAGACGAAAAGGCTGCTCACGCGACCTGCTCCACTGAAGATTGCCAAGGGTCGCTCACCAGGCGCGCCTGGACATCATCCTTGAGCAAGACCCGACGCGACGAACCCGCCCACTCGCGTAGGGCGACGGCGCCGCAAGGCGTTTGCAACTGCATGTCCACGGCGCAGACCGAGGCATCCAACAGCGCCAGCAGTTCCTTGGCCTGGAGACGATTCAGACGACGCGGCGCGCGCAGAATCAAATCCAAGTCACTGCGTTCATGCAGCGCCTCGACACCCGTGGCCAATTCGAACCCGGCGCTGCCGCTCACGCCCCAGACCCAACCACTGGCGTCGAGCAAGGGGCGGAGCTGCGCCAGGGCGATCAGCGCAGGCAGGTCACGACGGCATTCGACATGACAAAGATCTTCCGGGCGTACCCGGCGCTGGACCGCAACCACAGGCATCGACGCGGCGTAACGCTGTTCCCGGGAGGAGCCGCGCAGGCCCACCGCGACGTGCCCGGGCAAGGTGAGCGCTCGACGCACCACCACCGGCTGCCCGAGGTCGAGCGATTCGACAGCCCAATCCGGCGCATCCGCAGGCAACTGCAAGGCAGTCATCCCCCAGAGCAGGTCATGGGCCAGGAACGTGCTCACCACTGCGCCCTCAACAACTGGCGAACTTGGCTGGAAGCTGCGCGATGGGCCGCGCCCAAACGCCCGCTCAGATCCCGAGGCGCACCCGCCACGTCGTTGATCGCCTGTTGCAGGCAATCAGTCACCCGCCCCAGATCCGCTGCCGTCGGTTGCTCGATCTGCTCAACCGACAAGGTTTCCCAGAGCAAACCCAGGCTGGCGTAGCTGTCGATGTCATAGGCCATCGGCGGCACGCTGGCAGCCAGGGCTTCAAGTTCTTCGACACTGCGCAAGGTCACCCGCGCCGCCGAGGCCTTGCCCATGGCATGGACCATCACCCCCGGGTCGCGCAGGGCAATCAGCCGGTTGGCCTGGTAGCCGTGGGCCAGGAACGCGCCGGACATCGCCTTGCCCACCAGCAAGCCAATCACCGGGTGCCCGGCCAATCGGGCGCGGGCATAACTGTCTGCCGCGCCAGCCAGTGCTTGGTGAATGCCGAGGGCTTCTTCGCGACGGCCATAAGCCTGGCTGGGCACATCGACAATGGCGATCAGCGCACGTTTGCGAGGCGCGTTGCGGTCGGCTTCGATGGCATCGTCCACCGCCTTGGCCAAGCCCCAACCTTCGAGCAAACCGACTTCGCCATTGCGCGCCCGAGGAAAACGGTTGTCGGGATCGGCCACCACGGCGATCAAACGTGCGGTTTGTTCGCCCAGTTGGACGTCGGCCACTTGCAGCGAAGCAGGCAAGCCATCCAACGGTTTAGCGCCGCCGCTCAAGGCCTCGAACCAGCGCGCGCCTCTCATTGAATACGAACTCATGGGCGTTCTCCCTGATACAGCTGGCGAACCGCTGACGGTTCGATTTGCACGTCGGTGTCCAGGCGGGCCAGGCGTTGCAGGAACAAATCGGCCTGACCGCTGCGGTGCTCGTCGGGCACACCCAGGTGCAACAGTTCGCCGACCTGCCGACGGATCTGCGCGACGTCATCGGCAACGTATCGGTCCACCAGCCCGGTCGCGTAGCGCTGCTCGCCGCCGGTCAGGCTCCAGATGAACGGACGATCGCGGGAGTCGTACTCGTCGATGCCGGCCTCCTGCTCGATCACTTGCGGGCCGTTCAACCCCAGCCGCGCTTCCTGGGTCACCAACAGGTAACTGCACAACCCGGCGGCAATCGACATGCCGCCAAAGCAGCCGACGCTGCCCGCTACCACGCCGATCACCGGTTGGAACTGGCGCAGGTCGACGATCGCCGAGTGGATCTCGGCGATCGCCGCGAGCCCGAGGTTGGCCTCCTGCAACCGCACGCCGCCGGTTTCCAGCAGCAGCACGGCGCGGGTCGCGATGCCTTTGCGGTTGTCTTCAGCCGCCAGTTCCAGCGCACCGGCAATTTTTGCCCCGCCGACTTCGCCGAGGCTGCCGCCCTGGAACGCACCTTCGATGGCGGCGATCACCACCGGTAGGCCATCGAGCGTGCCCTTGGCGATCACCACGCCATCGTCGCTCTGCGGCACCACGCCTTGGCGCAGCAGCCATGGCGACATGACGCGCTGGAAGGGGTCGAGCAGTTCACGGAATGTTCCCTCGTCGAGCAAGGCCTTGGCCCGTTGCCGGGCACCGAGTTCGACGAAGCTGTGCTTGTTGAGCAGCGTTGCGCTGTCAGTCATGGCCGATCTCCTCGAAGCCTTGCTCCAGGCGCAGACGCACCACGCCTGGGGTGGCGCCGAAATCATGGATGTCGATGTTCATCGCCGGGGGCGTCTGGCCGTCGAACATGCGGGCGAACAAATGCTGCCAGCGTTGCTCGCTGCCATTGACCGAGGTCTGCACCTGAATGGTCAATTTTCCCGCCAGCCCCGGTTCGATCAGCACCTCCAGATCGCCCGAGCCGACGCAGCCCACCAGCGCCCGGCCTCGTGGCGGCTGTCCGGCGGAAAATTCAAAGGACAAGGTTTCCATCAGCACACTCCTGGAAAGAGGTCATCGCCGCGCTCGATACGGTCGAGAAAGAGGCAGGCGGCAAGCAGGTCGGCAGCGCCGCCGGGCGAGGCGTTCAAGGCGATCAATTGTTGGTCCAGCGCATGGAGTTGGCGGCGACCCACCAGGCTCGCGCTGCCACCGGCGTCGAGCACCGCTTTGGCGCCCTGTTGCATGGCTTGCAGCCCCGCTTCGCCGGCGCGGTAGAGCACGCAGGTGTCGGCCAGGGTGGTCATGATCGCCAGCAAGGCATCGAGCCGGGCGTTCTGTTCGCCCGCCCCAGCCGCGCGGCTGCGCTTGAGTTGCGGCAGGCCCAGGCCGGTGACGGCCGGGAACGCCAGCTGCGCTTCTTCCCGGGCACCGCGTACGCCGTAACGCTGGGCGACCTGGACGCCATGGCTCAAGGGTTGGGGCGCATAACGGTCGTTGAGCAAGGCCAGACGAGCGGCGCGTAGGGTGACGGCGCCCGCGACGTTGGATTCAGGCTTCAGCGCCGCCGCAGCGATCAACAGGCCCAAGGCCCAGATCGCGCCACGATGAGTATTCACCCCACCCGTGGTGGCGAGCATCGCGGCTTCACCGTCGCGGCCGATGCGGCCCAGGGCTTCGCGCAATGGCAGGCCGATCTCGCCACAGTCGAGGGCGGCTTCGGCCATTTCCTTGAAGGCTGGCCACAATGACAACGCCGAAGCGTGCATCAGACCCAAGTGCAGATCGGTATGGGCACCGCTGCCGCGCCGATCCACCAGCGCCGGTTTCGGCGAGAGGTCGGCCTCATCGATCAACGCGTCCACCGCCAGGTCGGCCAGACGTTCAGCCAGGGAAATTGGCTTGGGTTGCAGATTCAAGGCGCGCATTTACCAGCTCCTGAACTTGGCGGGCGGGTTGTAGAGGCCACCGGACCACTCCACCAGATCGGCCACGCTCTTGGCCGCGAGCAACTCGCGGGTGGCGTCGGTGCGGCGGATACCGAGGTCTTCGGGCAAGGCAATCAACCCTTCGCGGCGCATGCGCGCGGTGTCTTTCGGGTCATGGCGCAAGCCGACGGCCGTCACCCCGGCCACGGCGGCGATCATCGCCTGGCGCTCTTCGAGGGAGCGGGCCTTGTACAGGTAGGCGATGCCTTCTTCGGTGAGCAGGTGGGTAACGTCGTCGCCGTAGATCATGATCGGCGCCAGGGGCATGCCGGCCTTCTTCGCCACGTCCACCGCGTCGAGGGTGTCGACGAAGGTCGGTTTGCCGCCCTCCTGGAACGTCTCGACCATCTGCACCACCAGCTTCTTGCCGCGCTCGAGCAGCGGCGCTTCGCCGTCGCCGTGGCGCATGTCGAGCCAGGCCGGGGTGCCATGACGACGGCCGCGCGGGTCGTGGCCCATGTTCGGCGCGCCGCCAAAACCGGCGAGTCGGCCACGGGTCACGGTGGAGGAATGACCGTCGCCGTCCACTTGCAGGGTAGCGCCGATGAACAGGTCCACCGCGTATTGCCCGGCCAGTTGGCAGACCATGCGATTTGAACGCAGCGAGCCGTCATGGCCGGTGAAGAACACGTCGGGCCGGGCGGCGATGTAGTTCTCCATGCCCAGTTCGGTGCCGAAGCAATGCACGCTTTCGACCCAGCCACTTTCGATGGCCGGGATCAGGGTCGGGTGCGGGTTGAGGGTCCAGTTGCGGCAGATCTTGCCTTTGAGGCCGAGGGATTCGCCGTAGGTCGGCAGGATCAATTCGATGGCGGCCGTGTTGAACCCAATGCCGTGGTTCAAGGATTGGACGTTGTGTTTTTCGTAGATCCCACGGATGGCCATCATCGCCATCAGCACATGCACAGGCTTGATGTGGCGCGGGTCGCGGGTGAACAGCGGCTCGATGTAGAACGGCTTGTCGGCCACCACCACGAAATCCACCCAGGACGCCGGGATGTCCACACGGGGCAGGTCGCTGACGTCGTCCACCAATTGGTTGACCTGGACAATGACGATGCCATCGCTGAAAGCCGCCGGCTCGATCAGCGCGGGGGTGTCTTCAGTGCTGGGGCCGGTGTAGATGTTGCCGGCGCGGTCGGCCATGAAACCGGCCGAGAGCACCACGTTGGGAATCAAATCCACCACCAGCCGGGCATAGAGTTCGATGTAGGTGTGGATCGCGCCGATTTCCAGCAGGCCGTCTTCCAGCAATTGGCTGATGCGCAGGCTTTGGGTGCCGGCAAAGGAAAAATCCAGCTTGCGAGCGATGCCACGCTCGAAGAGGTCCAGGTGCTCGGAACGGCCGACGCTGGGCATGATCATGTGCAGGTCGTGCAGCTTCGATGGATCGGCCTTGGCAAGGGAGCGCGAAAGAAAATCCGCCTGCTTCTGGTTATTGCCCTCCAGCACCACACGGTCGCCGGGCAAGATCAATGCCTCCAACGCCGCAACGATGTTATCGGTGGGCAACACCACGCCATCGGCAAGGTCCTTGACCAACGTCAGGCGCCGCTGCTTTTCGCTGCGCCGCCGCGTCCATCGCGAGTCGGGGGATATTGTTGTTGTCATGACCACTCCACGGGTTCGCTTTCGTGGGGCTTACCTTAGGAGTGTTGCGGCGAGGGCATCAATCAAGCTCGGCGGCGGATCGTTACGGTTGGAGTAATGGTTGAATGCCGCAGCGGACAATGCTTCATTGGCGAGGGAGCTTGCTCCCGCTCGGCTGCGCAGCAGTCGTCGCTTTTGGGACCGCTTCGCGGCCCAGCGGGAGCAAGCTCCCTCGCCACGCATATCAAGTCCTGTCCATCAATTGCCGAACCCGATCCAGCAGTTCTGCAGCACTCTCAATCAGTTGGATAAGAAGTGCATCATCTTCATCCATATACCCCTCGTACTCGGCAAGGTTGCGCCGTTCATGGCACAACGCGAATAACCGGACCTGTACTTTACTGACGTCCGCCGTGTGGATAAGGCATTGGAAGACCATATAACGCTTGTCCGACCGATAGCCGCTCAAGCGCAGCGCCGTAAGCGCCAAGGCGTGGGCGGCGTTATATGCCAAGTCAAACCGGCTGGCGAAAGAAAGGGGAATGGTTTGGGCATCCTTCAAGCGATCCACGGCTGAACGCATCAGCCCCTCACATTCCTGGCGATCGGGTGGTTCGGCTTTCAGGCCGCCGCTATGTAACAGGTTCTCCAGGTTTTGGTGTTTGTCCATCCGTGGTTTCCAAAGGGTTTTCACCCAGCAAATCGATCTTGTCCTGCTGCGCTACCCGCACAACGAAACTGTTGCCGGCCGCAAATTTTGCTGCCCAGTCCTGGGGCGTGTAGAGCGTAGGGTTGAGGGGGCGGCCCAGTTGTTCTTCCAGGGGCATTAGCCGCTCCATGACTTCACTGTAGTGCAGGTTTTCGCCGATCAGCATGAGGTCTATGTCACTGGATGTGTTGGCCTGGCCCTTGGCGATGGAGCCATAGACGAATGCCCAGCACAGTCGGTCTGAAAAAGGCTCCAATGCCTGGCGCAACGGTTCGGCGATGCCGATGGTCTTCCGCACAATGCCCAACAGTTCGGCGTAAATAGGACAATGTGGGTTGGCTTGGTAATGGGTTTGATTGCCCCGACGAGTCATGGTGAGCACGCCTGAGCGTTGCAGACGTTCCAACTCACGCATGAGGCTGCCCTTGCCTATTTGAGCCCAGCGGGCAACTTCATTGGCGTAGAAGCTTTGACCCGGTTTACTGAACAACAAGCCCAAGACACGCTGTTGAGTGGTGGTGAACAAAGCGTCACCGAGAGAGAGAGGTTTCATGAAAAAAGCCAAAGGTCTCAAAGAGGGAACGATAGGTCCCTTATTAGGACCATGCAAGCCTCGTTGTTAGAGGTCTCATAAAGGGACTCAAAAGTCCCTTATTAGGACCTATAAACAGGGCCATTTGTGCGGGAGCAGCTGGCCCCCATGGCAGGGCTCAGACAATGACCAACCCCGCGGCAATCACCAGCTCCTCCAACGCCAACAGATCCGGTACTTTCGCCACATGTTCCCCGACCTGCACGGCGGCCTGCTCCAGCCCGCACAGCGGCACGTCAACGTAGCTCAACTGGCTGTCGAGCTTGTAGGAGCGCGGGATGCCTTGGACCAGCAGGGCAATGAAGCGCAACTCCGGGCGGCCGCCCAGGGCGTTGAGCACGACGATGCGCGCGCGCTCGCCGATCATGGTTTTCTGGCCACAGGCCGACTCGAAACTCAGCAGTGGGATCTGGCGTTCGCGCCAGCTCACCCAGCCCAGAAACCAGGGCGGTGTGTCCATGTCGAACGCGCTGCTTTGGTAGTCGATCAGCTCCGCCACCGCGACATTGGGCAATACCAGATGCCGGTCGGCCAAGGGCAGCAATAACCCGGTGAGATGACTGGCGCGAAATTCATCCATGGTTTTTGCTCCAGTAGGCGATGCTGTCGAGCAGCACCGATTCCTGGTACGGCTTGCCCAGGTAATCGTTGACACCGATGGTCATCGCGCGGTCGCGATGCTTCTGGCCGGTGCGGGAGGTGATCATGATGATCGGCAAGTGCGCCAGGCTTGGGTCGTTGCGCACTTGGGTGGCGACTTCGAAGCCATCCATGCGCGGCATTTCGATGTCCAACAGCATCAGGTCAGGCGTGTGTTCGCTCAACAGGGCCATGGCGTCAACTCCGTCCTTGGCCGTGAGGACATGCATGCCATGGCGCTCCAGCAAGCGGCTGGTAACCTTGCGCACCGTCACCGAGTCGTCCACCACCAAAATCAGCAGCGGTCGCTGGGGTTCGCTCTCACTTTGGGTAGACAACTGGCGGCGCGGCACCTGGTGCGGCAAGGCGCGGATCGGCGCCAGCAGGTCGAGGATCAGCACCACCCGGCCGTCTCCCAGGATTGTCGCCCCGGACAGGCCCCGTACCGCTGAGAACTGCGAGCCGAGACTCTTGACCACGATCTCCCGGGTCCCAGCGGTGGCGTCCACCTGCACCGCGACGTGCCGTTCGTTGCACTGCACCAGCAGCACCGGCAAGGGCTGGCTTTGCCCCAGTAATTTCGGGCGGGCCGCGGTTTTCAGCAGCTCCCCCAGGTAACACAGCTCGTAGCGCTGCCCGGCGTAGGTGTAGGTGGGCGGATCGAGCTGGTAATAGCCGTCCAGTTCAGCGGGCAATACCCGGACGATGCTGTCGATGGTGTTCAACGGAATTGCGTACTGGTCTTCATGGCACTGCACCATCAACGCCCGGTTCACCGACACCGTGAACGGCAGGCGAATGCGAAAGTGCACACCCTGCCCCGGCGTCGAGTCGATGGACATCGTGCCGCCCAACTGCCGCACCTCTTCGTGGACCACGTCCATGCCGACGCCACGCCCGGAAATCTGGGTAATTTTTTCCGCCGTGGAAAAGCCTGGCTGGAGAATGAACTGCAGCACATCACGGTCACTGATGTCGCTGTCGGGCGCCAGCAAGCCACGCTTGATCGCCTTGCGCCGCACCGCGTCCAGTGGCACTCCCGCACCGTCGTCGCGAATGTCGAAGATGATGTCGCCCCCCTCCCGGGACAGGTCGAGGCTGATGCGCCCCTTGGCCGGCTTTCCGGCGGCGATACGCACATCGGCGGGTTCAAGGCCATGGTCGACGGCGTTGCGCAACATATGCTCCAAAGGCGCCGCCATGCGTTCGAGCACGTTGCGGTCCATCTCGCCCTCGGCATTGTCGACCACGAACTCGACGTCCTTGCCCAGCTCTTGGGCGACTTGCCGGACGATGCGCTTGAGTCTCGGCACCATGCGCTCGAACGGCACCATGCGCGTACGCATCAGGCCTTCCTGGAGTTCGGTATTGATGCGCCCTTGCTGTTGCAGCAGGTTTTCCGCGTCGTGATTGCTGCGGTCGAGGGTTTCCTTGAGATCGAGCAAGTCCGAAGCGGACTCGAACAGCGCCCGGGACAATTGCTGCAACTGGGAATGGCGGTCCATCTCCAAGGGGTCGAATTCTTCGTAGCCCAACCGCTCGGCTTCCGCTTGCTGGCGGCTGAGAATGCGCCCCTGGGTTTCGGTATCCAGGCGACGCAACTGATCGCGCATGCGCTCGATGGTGGTTTCCATCTCGCCCAGGGCAATACGCGCGTCGTTGACTTGTTGCTCGATACGGCCACGGAAGATCGATGTTTCGCCAGCGAGGTTGACCAGGTCGTCGAGCAATTCGGCGGAGACCTTCACAGTGTCCACGCCGTCGCCCGACATTGCGGGCTCGGGTCGCGACGGCAGCGTTGCTGGCGCCTGGATCGAGGCAGGCTCCGGTGTTGCAACAGGTTCGGGCGCCTCGTTCTCCTGCGGATGGCCCACCGCGTGGATCCGCGCGATCAACCGATCGCCTGGCGGACACGGCTGCCCTGCGCGGACCGCGTCGAGCATCTGCGCCAGTCGGTCATGACTGCTTTGCAGCAGGACAAATAGCTCGGGGCCCGGTTGCAGCAGACCCGCCGACAGGCCTTCGTAAAGGTTTTCCAGTTCATGGGCGAGATCGCCGATGGGGGCGATTTCCACCATCCGTGCGCCGCCCTTGAGGGTATGCAGGTCCCTCAGCAAGGTTTCCACGGCCTGGCGGTTGCCCGGGTCTTCCTGCCAGCGCAGCAAAGCAGCGCCGGAACTGTCGAGGATGTCGAAACCCTCCTCGAGAAAGATTTCCAGCAGCTCCGGGTCATGCCCCGTGGCATCGCTCGGACTCGCCCCCGGTGTCTCGATGGCGTTCGGCCGGTCCTGGCGGAACCGGTGGATAGCGTCGATCAGCGCAACGGGATCGCCCAGTGGCTGGCCTTGCTGCAACTGCCCGAGCAAAAGATCGAGTCGCGCATGGCTGCTGTCGAGCAGTTGCGCCAGTTCCTCGCTGTAGCTGTAGCGGCGATCCACCAGTCCCTCATAGAGGCTTTCGAGCTCCTGGGCGAGGTCACTGACCGGCCGGATATTCGCCATGCGCGCGCCGCCCTTGAGCGTATGCAGATCGCGCTGCAGCGACGACAGCGGCGCGCCGTTGTCCGGATCGGCGAGCCAGCGCTGCAAGGCCTGGGCGGCGCTTTCCAGGATGTCCTGCGCCTCTTCGAGGAAGATCGAGGCGATGTCGTCGTCGAACGAGGTATCGGTGGTCGCGCCCTGCTCCATTTCGGCGGTCGCCTGCCCCAGCTCGCGGATGCTCAGCGTGCGACTGCCGTCGCTGCGAATCAGCCCCGTGGCGGCTGGGTCGAGGCTCTCTTCGAGCAGTTTGCGCAGGGCTTGCACCCGCTCGGACCGCGAATGCACATGCTGGCCGGCCGCCAACTCGTCGAGCATGTCGATCAACGCTTCGTGGGCGCGTTGCGCTTCCTGGAAAAAGGCGTCGCTGACTGCGAGGCTGCTTTCCTCCACCGCGCCGTAGAGGTCGAGCAACGCTTCGCAGAGCTCGTCCACCGGGTGCAGGTCGGCCAGGTGCGCGCCTTCGCCCAGGGTGGTCAGCTCATCGAGCAAGGCACTCAATTCCTGGCTTTGAGCGGGATGCTGCTGCCAACGCTGCAACAGGTTCTCTGCGTCCAGCAGGATATCCATGCCTTGGGCGAGGAAGTTATTGATCAACTGCGGATCACGCTTGGTCCGCGCGCCTTGATCCGCCGCGCCAACCGCCGCCTGCAAGCGCTCGGCCAGCAGCGCCCGGGCCCGCTGGATCAAATCGGCGGCACCGGCTATCGAAGCCAACGGTTCGCTGTGCAACTGGCGCAGGCCGCGTCGCAACAGCCCCTCGCCCTCAAGCAACAGTTCAATCTCATCCAGGTCCAGCGCCAGCGAATGCGCCTTGTATTCCCGGGCCAGCTCGTCCAGCGCCCCGGCAAGCTCGGCAATGGGCAGCACACCGGCCATCGATGCGCTGCCCTTGAGGGTGTGCAACGCCCGTTGCAGTTCGTCGCTGGCCTGCAACGGCAGTTGTTCGGCGGCTTGATCAAGGAAGCGATCGAGCGTGGCGAGGTGCCCTTGGGCTTCGTTGTCGAAAATGTTCAGGAGCAGCGGATCGAGAGCCGTCACGTCTCGCTCGTCGTCATCGTCTTCATCGCTGCCCTTGGCAAGGGCATGGGCGCGAGCCGCCAGACGATCGACGTCGTCACGCTGGGATTGGCGGTGCGCGGCGAATTCGGCGACCAGGGCCGGCAGCAGTTGCACCGTTTCTTCAATCAACTGCCGGACCGAAGCGCCCGGCTCCACGCTGCGTTCCAGCACCCGGTTGAGCAGGTTTTCCACGGCCCAGGCCAACTCACCGAGGATCAGCGCCCGAACCATCCGGCCGCTGCCCTTGAGGGTATGGAAGGCTCGGCGCAGTTCTGTGAGGGCGCCATGATCGTCCGGATGGGCAGCCCAGCGCGGCAGGTACTCATTCAAGACATCGAGCACTTCGGCGGTTTCCTCGAGGAACACCTCGCGCAGCTCATCGTCTATCGGGCTTTCGTCCGCCGGGGGCGGCAGCAGGCTGGCCGGCATGTTTCTCGCCGGCGGGTTGACCGCCGAGACCGGGCTGGCCAGGACTTCGGCCAAGGATTGCACGGTCTGCGGGTCGTCCAGCTCTTGCAGATCCTGCATGACCTGGGCTTCGTTGGGGCTGAGCACGTCATCGAGTAACGGCACGCGGGCTTCGTCGGGGAAATACCCGAGGGCGCCCAGGCTGCGCTCGACCCCATCAAGCAGGTTCTCGGCAGGCTTGTGGGGGTCTTCGCTCAAGCGCTCCAGGTAATATTCCAGGCCGGTAATCACGTCGGCCAGGTGATCCAGCTCTTCCCAGCCCGGTCGGGCATGCTCGAGCAACAGGTGCTCGTGGATGAAACCGTGGCAAGCCTCCACGAGGCTGGCAGCACGGGTCAACGGGATCATCGCCAGCGCACCGCGCACCTGGGTCAGCAGCGCCGGCAATGGCTGGAGCTGCTCGCTGTTCCAGTCCGCGTCGATGTAGTCGACGATCAGGTCCTTGGCCTGCTGCAGGCAGGTGTGGGCTTCCTTGATGACGATCTGGTGGATCTGGGTCAGGTCGGTGGTCGGCAGACGATTGTCTTCGCGGCTCTCCGGCTCGACAGTGCCGACCATGCCGGCCAGGGTCGCCTCGACATAGAGCAGGGCACCGGCGACATCCATCAGGGTCGCGTCATCCGGCTCGCGTTGGCCCTGGGCCAGGCTCAGGACCACCGCCAACTGGTCGATGATCACCTTTCGGGGCTGGCCGAAACCCAGCACCGCCAGGGTGTCGGCGATCTGGCGCAGGGGCGCCAGCAAACTGTCCAGCTCCGTGACGTGCTGCCGATCGCTGCGCACGAAAAGGTCCAGGCGTTCCTTGACCCGGACCAGTTCCTCGCAGAGCGCCGCCAGCACCGAGCGCATGGCATCGCGGTCGGGCCCGGCCAGGCGGGCCCGTTCCTCATCGACCATGGCGCTGTCGGGCAGCGCGTCGTCCAGTGAGTAGCGTTCTTTCATGATCTGCATCTGCCCGCTGGGATGTTCGGCCTTGGCAATATAGAACAACAGGCTCTTGACCAGGTGTGACGGGGCCGGTTGATTGACGCCTGGCATGCCCTGCACCAGCAGGCGCTTGAGCTCCTTGTCGGCATCCTTGAACAGGCTGCGCAACGCCGGGCTGTTGGCGATGCGCCCCTCGCGCATGCCCTCGACCAATGCCGAAGCGACCTGCCACAACGCATTGAGTGGCGCCCCGGCGCACAGCGTTTCCAAACGGTGGAAGACCTTGGCCAGGTAGCCGAGGTGAGTGGCGTCGTCTTGTTCGCGCAACAACCCCACCAACGCGACCTGCAAGGTTTGGCGCAGCTTGCGCAGGGTGCCTGGCAGGTCGGCGGGTTCGAGCCGTTTCAAGGCGTCATCCCTGAGGGGCGCGACATCAGGCAACTGCGGGCTGAACAGGCTGGTCTCCGACAACAGGCTTTCGCCCCTGGCGCTGCGCAAGTCGTTGATCAACGGCAGCACCACCAGCGGCAGGTCGCGACGGGCGCCTTGCACACGTTCAAGATAGGCCGGCAATTGGCCCAGGGCCTGGCGCAACAGGCTGACGGCCTCGTCGCGGTGGGCAATACGATTGTCCTGCAGCGCGATGCACAGTTGCTCCATTTCTTCGGCGAGTAACGCCGCGCCATAAAACTCGACCATCTGCAGGCCACCGTGGACCTGATGGATACAGGCCAGGCATAGGGCAAGTGCATCCGGCGCCTGCGGGTCGTCCTCCGGACGATTGAGTGCCAGATGAGCCTGCCTCAGCGTTTCGGCAATCTCGCCCTTGACCCACTCCAGGGCCACGTAGTCGTGCCGATCACCCATATCCACTCCAAATCAACAGTCATATCCCCAGAGCGGATCAGCCCTTGTGTTTTGGGACTGCTTCGCCGTCCAGCGGGGATAAATCCCCTCGCCACAGAAGATCTCCGTAGCCAGGAAAGCGCGGCCAATCACGCCTTGTCCTCATCCGTCACCGCTGCCGGCGGCAAGGTGAAACCCGACACCGAGCGGCGCAGTTGGCTGGCCATCTTCGCCAGGTTGCCGATGCTCTCGGCGGTGGCGGTGGAGCCGGACGAGGTCTGCGAGGTGATCTGCTGAATCACGTTCATGGTCAAGGAAATCTGCCCTGCGGAGGTGGTCTGCTGCTGCGCCGCGTTGGAAATGCTCTGGATCAGCGCCGCCAGGGTCTTGGACACACCTTCGATTTCCTCCAGGGCGACGCCGGCGTCCTGGGCCAGTCGGGCACCGCGCACCACTTCGGTGGTGGTCTGTTCCATGGAGATCACCGCTTCATTGGTGTCGGCCTGGATCGCCCGCACCAGCGTCTCGATCTGCCGGGTCGCCGCCGAGGAACGCTCCGCCAACCGCTGCACTTCGTCGGCCACCACTGCGAAGCCGCGACCGGCATCACCGGCCATGGACGCCTGGATCGCCGCGTTGAGTGCCAGGATGTTGGTCTGGTCGGCGATGTCGTCGATCAGGCTGACAATGTCGCCAATTTCCTGGGACGACTCGCCCAACCGCTTGATGCGCTTGGCGGTGTCCTGGATCTGTTCGCGAATGTTATCCATGCCATGGATGGTGTTGTGCACCACCTCGTTGCCCTTGTTGGCGATTTCCACGGAGCGCTCGGCCACCGCCGACGACTCGGCGGCATTGGCCGACACCTGGTCGATGGATTGGGCCATTTCATTGATTGAAGTCGATGCTTCGGAAATTTGCTGGGCCTGGTGCTCGGATGCCTGGGCCAGGTGCATCGCCGTGGCCTGGGTTTCCTGCACGGCGGCAGCGACCTGGCCGGCGGTGAGGTTGATGGTCGCCACCAGATCACGCAACTGATCCACCGAGTAGTTGATCGAGTCGGCGATGGTCCCGGTGAAATCCTCGGTGACCGAGGCAGTGACGGTCAGGTCGCCGTCGGCCAGGTCCTCGATTTCGTCGAGCAATCGCATGATTGCATTCTGGTTGCGCTCGTTCTTTTCCGCCGTCTCTCTCAACTGGCGGTTGGTTTCGCGAACCATGACCAGGCCGATAAGGATAATCGACATCAGCGCCAGCAGGCCCAATACATAGCCGCCAATGGTGTTGACCGAACGCCCGCCCGCCAGGTTCTCGAACGCCGTGGCCAGGTGCGAGGCCTCATCGAGGAGGGTTTGCGACAGGCTGAAGATATTGCTCGCCGACTCGCGGACCTTGAACAGTTCCGGGGAAGTCTCGAGGATTTCATCCACCGAGCCCGAGACGAACTCGAACAGCTCGCTGATTTCCGACAGGCGCGCCCGGGCATCGCGATCCTGTACCTGGGGGATCTTCAAGGTCGGGTCCCCTTGCAGCATGCCGTTGAGCACCTGGCCGAAACGCGCGGCGTCGCGGCCAAAGGTATCGGCGGCCTGGCTGGCATTTTCATCACCGGCCAATACGGTATTCACCGCGCCGAGGATGCGTTCGGCCAGTAACGACTGGCGCTGGGCCATGGCCACCTGGGCGGCCGGCGCGCCACGTTGCAGGAGGATCTCGACGACTTTTTCATACTCGACCTGCAGTTGCGGAACGGTTTCGGCCAGGGTCGCCGCGACTTGATGCAGCGACAGGACGGTTTGCTCGCTGGAGAGGATGGCATCGGTATTCTTCAGCAGCCGCTCCCAGTCCAACTGCACGGCACGCATCTGCGGCCGCAGGGTGGCGGGCGCCGGCGGCAGGCCGGTCACCGGATCGCCCTGTTTCAGGTAGCCCCAGCGCTGGGCGAAGTCGTTGCGCGCATCGCTCAGCAGCTTGAACGCAGCCGCCTTGCCGGCCGCGGCCTCGGTGGCGTTCTTGGCGATGCGCTGGGACAACACCCGCAGCTCACCGGCATGGCCGATGTACTGTTTGTCATAGGTGGACTGGACGTTGAGGTACGCGAAATTGGCGAACAACAGCATGATGAAGACAATCAGCGCGACGAACAGCACGATGATCTGCGAACGACTGCGCGACGCTTCCAGTGGCTTGCCTGTTTTTGCTTTGATCATCGGTTCTCGCCTGTCCCCAAAACCCCAAACCACCGCCATTCAAATGTGGGAGCGAGCGTGCTCGCGATAGCGGCGGTACAGCTTGCATCAATGTTGACTGCACTGGCGCCATCGCGAGCAAGCTCGCTCCCACAGGGGCCGCGCTGCGGCCTGTTAAACCGCCACATCCATGAACCCCGGCGAACGCGCCAAGGCAAACGGGCTGAACACCTGCCATTGCCGCTCGCCGGCGAAACGGCCCTGGACGTACGCCGATTCCGGGCGATCCAAGGAGGCCGTGGGAATCGCTTCAAGGCTGTCCTTGGCAAAATGCTGCAAGCCGAGCACTTCGTCCACCAGCAAACCGGCGAAGACTTCGTCATGGTCCACCACCAATACCCGCCGCTGCTTGCGCACGCTGGACAGTTCATGGCCGAAAAAACCGCACAGGTCCATCAGCGGCAACAAACGCCCCCGCAGGTTGGCGACTCCGCGAACCCATGGCTTGACCCCGGGCAACGAGGTGTGGCGCGGCTCATGCAGCACTTCACTCACTTCGCCCATGGGCGCCACGTACCAATGTTCGCCCAGGCGAAAACCGATGCCGCTCCAGCTGTCCCGGTGCATGGGCTGGGACGGGAGGTCCGCGCCCAGCAACCGGCAGCGTCGATCGATCTGAAGCAACAGTTCGAATGCGGTCAGGGAGTGGCTCATGCCCGCGTCGTCAGCCTTCCAGCACTTTGTTCAGGGTCGTGATCAGGGTGTCCTCGTCCACCGGCTTGGTCAGATAGTCCTTCGCGCCCTGGCGCGTACCCCAGACCTTGTCGGTGTCCTGGTCCTTGGTGGTGATGATGATCACGGGGATGTGTCCGGTATCAGGGTCCTTGGTCAGCTGGCGCGTGGCCTGGAAACCGTTGAGGCCGGGCATGACGATATCCATCAATACCGCATCGGGTTTTTCCTGGCGGGCCAATGCCACGCCATCGGCGCCGTTTTCGGCCTTCAGGACCTCGTGGCCGTGCTTTTCCAGCATGCCGGTGAGCTTGTACATCTCAGTCGGCGAATCATCGACGATCAGAACGCGTGCCATGGTGTTCCCCATTCTTCTGGACCTCGGGCCCGAGGCCGAGCGTCATTAATATGCCTGGTGCGACTGGACAGCGGCAAAGCCCGGGACATGGGCCTGTATCGCGCCCAGCAGTTCTTCCTTGCTGAAAGGCTTGGTCAGGAATTGATCGGAGCCGACGATGCGCCCCTTGGCCTTGTCGAACAGACCATCGCGGGACGACAGCATGATCACGGGCGTCGCCTTGAAGGCGCTGTTGTTCTTGATCAGGGCGCAGGTCTGGTAACCGTCCAGGCGCGGCATCATGATATCGACAAAGATAATGCCTGGATGATGATCGACGATCTTGGCCAGGGCATCGAAGCCGTCGACCGCCGTTATCACTTCGCAACCAACGTTGCGCAGCAGGGTTTCGGCGGTGCGGCGGATGGTCTTCGAGTCGTCGATGACCATCACCTTCAAAGCGCTGGGTTGCTGCTGCGTAAGATGCTCTGCCATTGCCACTGCGAACCGGTTTTTAACGCATAAGTGTGATCGACAGCGCAAACCCTTGATGTTCAAGGCCCGCACGTCACATGGCAGCCTTTTTAGCACAGTCTCCAGCAACGATCTATCCGCCGCTCGGTACGGTGGTTTTTCCTTGACCGCCAATCTTCGGGGCGCCACTCTGACGCCACTTTTTCAGCCATTTGTGCCCATCAAATTTCGAGGAACCAAGCCATGAGCGTACGCGTCGGCATTGTCATGGACCCAATCGCCAGCATTTCCTATAAGAAGGATAGCTCGCTGGCCATGCTGCTGGCCGCTCAAAAGCGCGGCTGGGAGTTGTTCTACATGGAACAGCGCGACCTCTACCAGGCCGAAGGCCAGGCCCGGGCACGGATGAAGCCGCTGAAAGTCTTCGCCAACCCCGAGAAATGGTTCGAATTGGGTGACGAGAACGACGCGCTGCTAAGCGACCTGGACGTGATCCTGATGCGCAAGGATCCGCCGTTCGACATGGAATTCGTGTATTCCACTTATCTGCTGGAACAAGCTGAAAGCGCCGGCGTGCTGGTGGTCAATAAGCCGCAGAGCCTGCGCGACTGCAACGAAAAGCTGTTCGCCACGCTATTCCCGCAATGCACGCCGCCCACCATCGTCAGCCGTCGCCCGGACGTGTTGCGCGAATTTGCCGATCATCATGGCGACGTCATCCTCAAGCCCCTGGACGGCATGGGCGGCTCTTCGATCTTCCGCCACACCGCAGGCCATCCGAACCTGTCGGTGATCCTGGAAACCCTGACCTTGCATGGCCAGCAACAGATCATGATCCAGGGCTACCTGCCGGCCATCGTCGACGGCGACAAGCGCATCCTGATGATCGACGGCGAACCCGTCGATTATTGCCTGGCGCGCATCCCGGCGGCCGGCGAAACCCGTGGCAACCTGGCGGCCGGTGGTCGTGGCGAAGCTCGTCCGCTGACCGATAAGGATCGCTGGATCGCCGCCCAGGTCGGCCCGACGCTGCGCGAGAAAGGCCTTCTATTCGTCGGCCTGGACGTGATCGGCGAGCATCTGACGGAGATCAACGTCACCAGCCCGACCTGCATCCGCGAGATCGACAATGCCTTCGGCACGGACATCGGCGGCATGCTGATGGACGCCATCGAGAAGCAGCTGCAAGCGGCAAGCCACACGCGGCAAGCTTGATGCAGCTTGTCGCTTGCTGCTTGAGGCTTGAAGCTAAAAACCAACATTGCGTTATCATGCCCGGCCTGTGAAACCCGCGATGTTGGTTTTTTTGCCATGACACTCCCGTCCGATCTGCCCCAAGAGCTCGCCCATCGTGGCGTGCGCCCGGCTGATCGCCTTGGCTTCACCCTTTTCCTGGCGGCATTGATCCACCTGGCGCTGTTGTTGGGCGTCGGCTTTGCCACGGTCGAACCCAAGCAGATCAGCCAGACCCTGGAAATCACCCTGGCCACCTTCAAGAGCGAAACCAAGCCACAGAAGGCGGACTTCCTGGCCCAGGAAAACCAGCAGGGCAGTGGCACCCTGGAAAAGAAAGCGACCCCCAAGACCACCGAGATCGCGCCGTTTCAAGACAATAAAGTGCAGAAGGTGACCCCGCCCCCCACGGCCAAGCCGGAGGTCCAGGAGACGGCGCCCAAGGCTGCCGTGACCACCGTGGCGCCGAAGCCGAAAAAAGCCCCGGTAAAGGAAGAGGTCAAGCCCGATCCGAAACCCAAGGCGCCAGAACCGACTTTCGACAGCTCGCAGTTGTCCAGCGATATCGCCAGCCTGGAAGCCGAACTGGCCCAGGAACAGCAGTTGTACGCCAAGCGCCCGCGCATCCATCGCCTGAGCGCAGCTTCGACCATGCGCGACAAGGGCGCCTGGTACAAGGACGAGTGGCGCAAGAAGGTCGAGCGCATCGGCAACCTGAACTACCCCGACGAAGCCCGGCGCAAGCAGATCTACGGCAACCTGAGATTGATGGTTTCGATCAACCGCGATGGCTCGCTGTACGAAGTGCTGGTGCTCGAATCCTCCGGCCAGCCGCTGCTGGACCAGGCGGCCCAGCGAATCGTGCGCCTGGCCGCGCCCTTCGCACCGTTTACTGGTGACCTGTCGGACATCGACCGCCTGGAAATCATCCGCACCTGGAAGTTCGCCCGGGGTGATCGGCTGTCCAGTAACTGATCTTCAGACAGTATCAATACCCTGTGGGAGCGAGCTTGCTCGCGATTGCCATCGATCATTCAGCATGAATGGCGACTGACACACCGCATCGCGAGCAAGCTCGCTCCCACAGGGGATTGGTGACAGCCCCAAGCATTTCCCAGCTTGTCAGTTCGCCCCCACGCCGCCACACTAGCGCCTATGAAAAACGTCAGCCCCACCTACCTCAAGCATCACTTCCTGATCGCCATGCCGCACATGGCCGATCCGAATTTTGCCCATACCTTGACCTACATCGTCGAGCACACGGCCAATGGGGCCATGGGACTGGTGGTCAATCGCCCACAGGAGCTGAACCTGGCGGACATCCTCGAGCAACTGCGCCCCGAGGTCGAGCCGCCATTGCTGTGCCAGCATGTGCCGATTTTCATCGGTGGCCCGGTGCAGACCGATCGCGGTTTCGTGCTCCACCCGTCGGGTCCCAAATTCCAGGCCACCGTCGATTTGAACGGTGTGTCGCTATCCACATCCCAGGACGTGCTGTTTGCCATCGCTGACGGCGTCGGCCCGGAAAAGAGCCTGATCGCCCTTGGCTATGCCGGCTGGGAACCCGGGCAACTGGAAGCCGAACTGGCCGACAATGCCTGGCTGACCTGCCCGTTCGACGCCGACATCCTGTTCAACACCAGCAGCGAACTGCGCCTGGAAGCGGCCGCCAGCAGGCTGGGCGTCAACCTCAGCTTGCTCACCAGCCAGGCAGGACACGCCTGATGGCTCTCCGCCTGCTGCTGGGCTTCGACTACGGCACCAAACAGATCGGCGTTGCGGTCGGCCAGGTCGTCACCGGCCAGGCCCGCGAACTGTGTACCTTGAAGGCGCAGAACGGCGTTCCGGACTGGAATCAGGTCGAAGCGCTGATCAAGGAATGGAAACCCGACGCCGTGGTGGTCGGCCTGCCGTTGAACATGGACGGCACGCCCAGCGACATGTGCGTGCGCGCGGAGAAGTTCGCCCGACGGCTCAACGGCCGCTTCAATCTGCCCTTCTATACCCATGACGAACGCCTGACCACGTTCGAGGCCAAGGGCGAACGCCTGGTCCGCGGTGGGCAGAAAGGCAGTTACCGCGACAACCCGGTGGACGCCATCGCCGCCGCCCTGCTGCTGCAAGGCTGGCTCGATGCCAACGCCGCCCTGTTAGAAACCTGATTTTTTGAAAGCGCCGCGAGGCGCTTTCTTTTAGCGATAAACCGAGTCACCAGCACCGACCCGGAAACCTGAAGGAGCCAGCATGAGCCTGCCCAATCCCGCCGAACTGATCAGCCAGATGGCGATCCGTCTCACGGCGCACCTGGAACAACGCGGCATTAGCGAACCGCGCTACATCGGCATTCGCACCGGCGGCGTCTGGGTTGCCCAGGCCTTGCTCGATGAACTGGGCAGCGATTCGCCGCTGGGTACCCTGGATGTGTCCTTCTACCGCGATGACTTCAGCCAGAACGGCTTGCATCCTCAAGTACGTCCCTCGGCCCTGCCGTTCGAGATCGAAGGCCAGCACCTGGTGCTGATCGACGACGTGCTGATGAGCGGCCGGACCATCCGCGCCGCCATGAACGAACTGTTCGACTATGGCCGCCCGGCCAGCGTGACGCTGGTGTGCCTGCTGGACCTGGACGCCGCCGAGCTGCCGATCCGCCCGAACGTGGTCGGCGCGACGCTGACGCTGGCCACCCATGAGCGGGTCAAGCTCTCCGGGCCGTCGCCGCTGCAACTCGAACTGCAAGATCTTGCCCTTTAACTGCCCTTGTAAGAGTCCATCGCGATGACGCCTCTCGAAACCAAGCGCCCGCTGCAGCTCAACGATCAGGGCCAGCTGCGGCATTTCCTGTCCCTCGACGGCCTGCGCCGCGAGCTGCTGACGGAAATCCTCGACACCGCCGACTCATTCCTCGAAGTCGGCGCCCGAGCGGTGAAGAAAGTCCCGTTGCTGCGCGGCAAGACCGTGTGCAACGTCTTTTTTGAAAACTCCACCCGCACCCGCACCACCTTCGAACTGGCGGCCCAGCGGCTGTCGGCGGATGTGATCAGCCTCAACGTGTCCACATCCTCGGCGAGCAAGGGCGAGACCCTGCTCGACACTCTGCGCAACCTCGAGGCCATGGCCGCCGACATGTTCGTCGTGCGCCACGGTGACTCCGGCGCGGCACACTTCATCGCTGAACATGTCTGCCCGCAAGTGGCGATCATCAACGGCGGCGACGGCCGTCACGCCCACCCGACCCAGGGCATGCTCGACATGCTGACCATCCGTCGTCACAAGGGCAGCTTTGAAAACCTGTCGGTAGCGATCGTTGGCGACATCCTGCATTCGCGGGTGGCGCGCTCGAACATGCTGGCCCTCAAGACGCTGGGCTGCCCGGACATCCGCGTAATCGCGCCGAAAACCCTGCTGCCCATCGGCGTCGAGCAGTACGGCGTGAAGGTCTACACCGACATGACCGAAGGCTTGAAGGACGTGGACGTGGTGATCATGCTGCGCCTGCAACGCGAGCGTATGACCGGCGGCCTGCTGCCCAGCGAAGGCGAGTTCTACCGCCTGTTCGGCCTGACCACGGCACGCCTGGCCGGAGCCAAGCCGGACGCCATCGTCATGCACCCGGGGCCGATCAACCGCGGCGTGGAGATCGAGTCGGCGGTGGCCGACGGGCCGCGTTCGGTGATTCTCAACCAAGTGACCTACGGCATCGCCATCCGCATGGCCGTGCTGTCCATGGCCATGAGCGGGCAAACGGCCCAGCGCCAACTCGACCAGGAGAACGCCCAGTGAAGCTCAGCATTCTCGGCGCACGCGTGATCGATCCGGCCAGCGGCCTGGATCAAGTGACTGACATTCATATCGATGCCTGCAAGATCGTCGCTCTGGGCGCCGCGCCGGCAGGCTTCGCGGCGGTCGAGACCCTCGACGCCCACGGCCTGGTAGCCGCCCCCGGTCTGGTTGACCTCAACGTCGCCCTGCGCGAGCCGGGCTACAGCCGCAAAGGCAGCATCATCAGCGAAACCCGGGCGGCCGCCGCCGGTGGCGTGACCAGCCTGTGCTGCCCACCGCAAACCAAACCGGTGCTGGACACCTCGGCCGTGGCCGAACTGATCCTCGACCGCGCCCGCGAAGCCGGCAACACCAAGGTCTTCCCCATTGGCGCACTGAGCAAGGGCCTGGAAGGCGAGCAACTGGCCGAGCTCATCGCCCTGCGCGATGCCGGTTGCGTGGCGTTCGGCAATGGCCTGAACAATTTCCGCAACACCCGTACCCTGTGCCGCGCGCTGGAATATGCGGCGACCTTCGGCCTGACGGTGATCTTCAACTCGCAGGACCTTGACCTGGCCGAAGGCGGCCTGGCCCACGAAGGCCCCACCGCCAGTTTCCTTGGCCTGCCGGGCATCCCGGAAACAGCCGAGACCGTGGCACTTGCCCGGGACCTGCTGCTGGTGGAGCAAAGCGGCGTGCGCGCGCACTTCAGCCAACTGACCAGCGCCCGCGGCGCCGCGCTGATCGCCCAGGCCCAGGCACGTGGTTTGCCGGTGACCGCCGATGTGGCGCTGTACCAGTTGATCCTCACCGACGAAGCGCTGATCGACTTCAATAGCGTCTATCACGTCCAGCCGCCGCTGCGCACCCGCGCCGACCGCGATGGCTTGCGCGAGGCGGTGAAGTCCGGGGTGATCTCGGCCATTTCCAGCCATCACCAACCCCACGAGCGCGATGCCAAGCTGGCCCCCTTCGGCGCCACCGAGCCGGGCATCAGCAGCGTCGAGCTGTTGCTGCCGCTGGCCATGACACTGGTGGAAGACGGATTACTGGATCTACCGACCCTGCTGGCACGCCTGAGCGCCGGCCCGGCCCAGGCGTTGCAATTGCCTGCCGGGAAATTGGCCGTGGGTGCCGCGGCGGACCTGGTGCTGTTCGACCCCGCCGCGTCCACCGTGGCCGGTGAAGCCTGGCGCTCCAAGGGTGACAACTGTCCGTTCCTGGGTCACAGCCTGCCGGGGATGGTGCGCTATACCCTGATGGATGGGCGGATCACTCACCAGGTTTGATACCGCGTCGTCCCTATCGCGAGCAAGCTCGCTCCCACAAGGGGATCTTTGGTGAACACAGGATATGTGAACACCCTCGATCCAGTGTGGGAGCGAGCCTGCTCGCGAATGCAGGCGACTCGATCTACCTGTCTTAATGGAAAGCCCCACGCTTCTGCGCATTACGAATCGAGACCTGGTCATTCAGCGTCCAGAAGTCATACAGCACCCCCAGGAAAAACACCCCGCCGGTCAGCAGGTAAAGGAGCCCACTGAGCCACTTGCCTTGGTACATGCGATGCACACCAAGCACCCCGAGGAACGTGAGCAGGATCCACGCCACGCTGTATTCGATAGGGCCAGGAGTAAAGCGCAGGTCCGCTTCGCGGTCCATGGCAGGGATCAGGAACAGGTCGATCAGCCAGCCAATGCCCAGCAGGCCGAAGGTGAAAAACCAGATCGTGCCGGTCACCGGCTTGCCGTAATAGAAACGGTGAGCGCCGGTAAACCCGAGAATCCAGAGCAGATACCCGATGACTTTGCTGTGGGTATCGCGGATTGCGTCCTGTTGATAGCTGTTCATGAATGGTCTCTTTTGCCTCGATAGAAAAATTTGTTCGGACTTTTTGTGACTTTTTTGTGTCTCGCCGACAAGCGGTACTGGTCGACCCGAGCCGGGGAAACGCCCGTACTACGGGGCCTGTGTCGGACAATCAGGCCAAAATGACGGTATTGTGCGGCGTTTACGCTGGGTTCCGGATCGACAAACGGCCTCGGAAAGCGAAAAAAAGCTGTTATAAAGTTGCGCGCTAACCTTTATGAGCCCTGCCTAATGCGTCCATTTTTAAAGACATGGCTGACCATCTGCCTATTATTGCCACTGGCCGCCCACGCCACCAATCGTGAGCAACGTCTTCCCAACATCAATGGCTACACCCCTAAGTCCCATGTTTCTGCTCCGTCGAGCAAGAACAAGCAAGGCGTCCAGCGCGTGAGCACGGCTCAGAGCCGATTGGTGCCACCCATGGCGACCAAGACCACCAGCAATGTCTTGAGCCGCGCCGTGAATGTACTCGGCACACCTTACCGTTGGGGCGGCAGCAGCCCAAGCAAAGGTTTCGATTGCAGTGGGCTGGTGAAATACGCCTTCAACGACGCCACCTTCGATTTGCCGCGCACATCCAACGCGATGGCAGCCGGCCACGGTGAAAAAGTCGAGCGCAAGGACTTGAAGCCTGGGGACCTGATTTTCTTCAAGCTCAAGAGCCGGCGAGTCAACCATGTGGCCATCTACCTGGGCAATGACCGCTTCATCCACGCCCCGCGCCGTGGCAAGTCGGTGACCATCGACACGCTGAACAAGCCGTATTGGAACACCCATTACGTGGTTGCCAAGCGGGTACTGCCCAAAGAGCCGGGTGCGATGCGGGTGGTTCAGCGCTGATCATCGTCCTCTGTGGCGAGGGGATTTATCCCCGCTGGGCTGCGAAGCAGCCCCAAGATGGTCAGTCTGAAATAAAGATTCAAGCCTATGCATTGTTGGGGGCGCTTCGCACCCCAACGGGGATAAATCCCCTCGCCACAAGGCCTCCTTGCCCCGCTAGAAATTATCCGGCGTACGCGCCCGCTCCCGCGCATGCTCGCGGCTGATCAGTCCCTTGTTCACCAACTCCTTCAGGCACATGTCCAGCGTCTGCATCCCCAGCGAGCCGCCGGTCTGGATCGACGAATACATCTGCGCGATCTTGTCTTCCCGGATGAGATTGCGGATCGCCGAGGTGCCGAGCATGATTTCATGCGCCGCAACCCGGCCGCCGCCGATCTTCTTGACCAGCGTCTGGGAGATCACCGCCTGCAACGACTCCGACAGCATCGAACGAACCATTGACTTCTCGTCACCGGGAAACACGTCCACCACCCGGTCAATGGTCTTGGCCGCCGATGTGGTGTGCAGCGTGCCAAACACCAAGTGCCCGGTTTCTGCGGCAGTCAGCGCCAGCCGGATGGTTTCCAGGTCACGCATTTCCCCCACCAGGATCACGTCCGGATCTTCCCGCAGGGCCGAGCGCAGCGCCGTGGAAAAGCCATGGGTATCGCGGTGCACCTCGCGCTGGTTGATCAGGCATTTGCGCGGTTCATGGACGAATTCGATCGGGTCCTCGATGGTGAGGATGTGATGATGCTTGTGGCTGTTCAGGTAATCGATCATCGCGGCCAGGGTGGTGGACTTGCCCGACCCCGTCGGCCCGGTCACCAGCACGAGCCCACGTGGGGCCTCGGTGATCTTGCGAAACACCTCGCCCATCCCCAGGTCTTCCATGGTCAGGACTTTCGAAGGGATGGTCCGGAACACCGCCCCCGCGCCACGATTCTGGTTGAAGGCGTTGACCCGAAACCGCGCAACGCCTGGCACGTCGAAGGAAAAGTCGGTTTCCAGAAACTTTTCGTAATCCACTCGTTGCCGGTCATTCATGATGTCGTAGATCAGTTCATGGACCTGCTTGTGGTCCAACGCCGGCAGGTTGATACGCCGCACATCGCCATCGACACGGATCATTGGTGGCAACCCGGCGGACAGATGCAGGTCCGACGCCCCCTGTTTGGCGCTGAACGCCAGCAGTTCAGTGATATCCATAGCGCTCCTCAATTCCAGTAGAATGCCGCGAACCTCAGACCCGCTGGCCTTTCTTTATGACCACGATAGCAGACAACATTGCTCAGGTTAGATCGCGCATCCATGCGGCGGAACAGGCCGCCCGGCGCGCCGAACACAGCGTCCATCTACTGGCCGTCAGCAAGACCAAGCCCGCCCAGGCCCTGCGCGAAGCCTACGCCGCCGGCCTGCGTGACTTTGGCGAGAACTACTTGCAAGAAGCGTTGGGCAAGCAGGCCGAACTGACTGACTTGCCCTTGATCTGGCACTTCATCGGCCCCATTCAATCGAACAAGACGCGCGCTATCGCCGAACATTTCGACTGGGTGCATTCCGTGGATCGCTTGAAAATTGCACAGCGCCTGTCCGAGCAGCGGCCAGCCGAGCTGCCACCATTGAACATCTGCATTCAGGTCAACGTCAGCGGCGAAGCCAGTAAATCCGGCTGCGCGCCAGCGGACCTGCCCGCCCTTGCCAGCGCCATCAGCACGTTGCCACGCCTCACGTTGCGCGGGTTGATGGCGATTCCCGAACCGACCGACGATCGCGCTGAACAGGACGCGGCTTTTGCTGCTGTCCAGCGCCTGCAAGCCAGCCTGGACCTGCCCCTGGATACGCTGTCCATGGGCATGAGCCATGACCTCGAATCCGCCATTGCTCAAGGCGCCACCTGGGTGCGCATCGGTACTGCGCTGTTTGGGGCTCGCGACTACGGTCAATCGCCCAGCTGACTCACTCATCTTTCATAAGGATCCGTCATGAGCAACACGCGTATTGCCTTTATCGGCGCCGGCAACATGGCCGCCAGCCTGATCGGCGGCCTGCGGGCCAAGGGCCTGGATGCAGCGCAGATCCGCGCCAGCGATCCGGGTGAAGAAACCCGCCAACGGGTGAGCGCAGAGCACGGCATCGAAGCCTTCGCCGACAACGCCCAGGCCATCGACGGCGTGGACGTCGTGGTGCTCGCGGTCAAGCCGCAAGCAATGAAAAGCGTGTGCGAAGCCCTTCGCCCGCATCTCAAGCCACATCAACTGATCGTGTCGATTGCCGCTGGCATTACTTGCGCGAGCATGAACAACTGGCTCGGCGCCCAGCCCATCGTGCGCTGCATGCCCAACACCCCGGCACTGCTGCGCCAGGGCGTCAGCGGCCTGTTCGCCACCGAACAGGTGACGGCTGCCCAACGCCAGCAGGCTGAAGAGTTGCTGTCGGCCGTGGGTCTTGCGCTGTGGCTGGAAACCGAGCAGCAACTGGACGCGGTCACCGCCGTCTCCGGCTCTGGCCCGGCGTACTTCTTCCTGCTGATCGAAGCCATGACCGCCGCCGGCGAGAAACTCGGCCTGCCCCGGGAAACCGCCGCGCAGCTGACCTTGCAGACTGCCCTGGGCGCCGCGCATATGGCGGTCGCCAGCGATGTCGATGCGGCGGAGCTGCGTCGCCGCGTGACTTCGCCGGCCGGTACCACCGAAGCGGCCATCAAATCGTTCCAGGCCGGAGGCTTCGAAGCCCTGGTTGAAAAAGCACTCGGCGCCGCCGCGCACCGCTCGGCCGAAATGGCCGAACAACTGGGCCAATAAGGAGCCATTCATGATTGGATTGAACACTGCAGCGGTCTATGTCCTGCAAACCCTCGGCAGTCTGTACCTGCTGATCGTGCTGATGCGCTTCGTGCTGCAACTGGTGCGCGCCAACTTCTACAACCCGTTGTGCCAGTTCATCGTCAAGGCGACCCAACCGCTGCTTAAACCCTTGCGCCGGATCATTCCGAGCCTGTTCGGCCTGGACATGTCCTCGCTGTTGCTGGCGATCCTGTTGCAAATGGCGCTGATGGCCCTGACGCTGCTGCTGACCTATGGCATCACCGGCAATCCGCTGCAATTGCTGATCTGGTCGATCATCGGCGTTACCGCACTGTTCCTGAAGATATTTTTCTTTGCCCTGATCATCAGCGTGATCCTGTCCTGGGTCGCGCCGGGCAGCCACAACCCGGGCGCCGAACTGGTGAACCAGATCTGCGAGCCGGCCCTGGCGCCGTTCCGCCGCATCGTGCCGAACCTCGGCGGCCTGGACATCTCGCCGATCCTGGCATTCATGGTGCTCAAACTGATCGACATGCTGGTGATCAACAACCTGGCGGCGATGACGATGATGCCGGAGATCCTGCGGGTGCTGATCTAAAGCACGCTGCAACTTTTCCTGTGGCGAGGGAGCTTGCTCCCTCGCCACAGATTGATCCAGTCACCACAGGGTTTGCATCAGCGGACAATCAGCGCCGCCCTTTGCTTGCCGCTAACCCCAGCGGTCTTTAGACTTACGCCTCATTTCAACGAGAGCAGGGTCGATGCCAGCTGCCTTTCCCCCCGATTCCGTTGGTCTGGTGACGCCGCAAACGGCGCATTTCAGCGAGCCCCTGGCCCTGGCCTGCGGCCGTTCGTTGCCAGCCTATGACCTGATCTACGAAACCTACGGCACCCTCAACGCCACGGCGAGCAATGCCGTGCTGATTTGCCACGCCTTGTCGGGGCATCACCACGCCGCCGGCTACCACAGCGTCGATGACCGCAAGCCCGGCTGGTGGGACAGTTGCATCGGCCCCGGCAAGCCCATCGACACCAACCGGTTCTTCGTGGTCAGCCTGAACAACCTCGGCGGTTGCAACGGCTCCACCGGCCCCAGCAGCCTCAACCCCGACACCGGCAAGCCCTTCGGCGCCGATTTCCCGGTACTGACCGTGGAAGACTGGGTCCACAGCCAGGCCCGCCTGGCCGACCGCCTCGGCATCGGTCAATGGGCGGCGGTGATCGGTGGCAGCCTCGGCGGCATGCAGGCCCTGCAATGGACCATCACCTACCCGGATCGCGTGCGCCATTGCCTGGCAATCGCCTCGGCGCCCAAGCTGTCGGCGCAGAACATTGCCTTCAACGAAGTGGCACGCCAGGCGATCCTCACCGACCCCGAGTTTCACGGAGGTTCGTTCCAGGAACATGGCGTGATTCCCAAGCGCGGGTTGATGCTGGCGCGGATGGTCGGGCACATCACCTACCTGTCCGACGATTCCATGGGTGAAAAATTCGGCCGGGGCCTCAAGAGCGAAAAGCTCAACTACGACTTCCACAGCGTGGAATTCCAGGTCGAGAGCTACCTGCGTTATCAGGGCGAGGAATTCTCCGGGCGCTTCGACGCCAACACCTACCTGCTGATGACCAAGGCGCTGGACTACTTCGATCCGGCGGCGAACTTCGACGATGACCTGGCGAAAACCTTCGCCAATGCCACCGCCAAGTTCTGCGTGATGTCGTTCACCACCGACTGGCGCTTCTCCCCGGCCCGTTCCCGGGAGCTGGTGGACGCGCTGATGGCCGCGCGCAAGGACGTCTGCTACCTGGAAATCGACGCCCCCCAGGGCCACGACGCCTTTTTGATTCCGATCCCGCGCTACCTGCAGGCGTTCGGCAACTACATGAACCGTATTACGCTGTGAGGACGCCATGAGAGCCGATCTGGACATCATCCAGGAATGGATCCCCGCCGGCAGCCGCGTGCTCGACCTGGGCTGCGGCAACGGCGAATTGCTGACCTGGCTGCGCGACAACAAGCAAGTGACGGGCTACGGGCTGGAAAACGACCCGGACAACATCGCCGAATGCGTGGCCAAGGGCATCAACGTCATCGAACAAGACCTGGACAAAGGGCTGGGCAACTTCGCCAGCAACAGCTTCGACATCGTGGTCATGACCCAGGCCCTGCAAGCCGTGCATTACCCAGACAAGATTCTCGACGAAATGCTGCGCGTCGGGCGACAGTGCATCATTACCTTCCCCAACTTCGGTCACTGGCGCTGCCGCTGGTACCTGGCGAGCAAGGGACGGATGCCGGTGTCGGAATTCCTGCCCTATACCTGGTACAACACCCCGAACATCCATTTCTGTACGTTCGAGGATTTCGAAGAACTGTGCCGCGAGCGCAAGGCCAAGGTCATCGACCGGCTGGCGGTGGACCAGCAGCACCGCCACGGGTGGGCCAGCAAGCTATGGCCTAATCTGTTAGGTGAGATTGGCATTTACCGGGTCAGCAGCCCGGGCCTTGCCGACCATCAGGTCGCGGTGTGAGCACCCGCCTTTTCAGGAGCACGACATGAAGCGTCTAGCGTTGCTGTTAATCACCTCCTGCCTGAGCATCGGCGCCATGGCCGCCGATGTCATCAAGGCCGAGCGCAAGGAAGTGAACGGTGACGTCACCGTTCACTACAACACGTTCAACTCCACCTTCCTGACCCCCGACATCGCCAAGGGCGCCGAGCTGATTCGCAGCAAGCACCAGGGCGTCATCAACGTCTCGGTGATCAAGGAAGGCAAGCCGTTGATGGCCCAGGTCAGCGGTACGGTCAAGGACCTGACCAGCAAGACAGTCCCGCTCACCTTCCGCCAGGTCACCGAAGCAGGCGCGATCTACTACATCGCCCAATATCCAGTGGAACAGCAGGAAACCCGCACCTTCGAGATCAAGGTGCAAACCGGCGACAAAATCAACACCATCAACTTCAACCAGGAACTGTTTCCGGGCCAATGAACAACCTTACCCAACTCGTACTGGCCAGCCACAACGCCGGCAAACTCAAGGAACTCCAGGCGATGCTCGGCGGATCGGTGCAGCTGCGCTCGATCGGTGAATTCAGCCAGGTCGAGCCGGAGGAAACCGGTTTGTCGTTCGTCGAGAACGCCATCCTCAAGGCCCGCAATGCGGCGCGCATTTCCGGCCTGCCGGCGCTGGCCGACGATTCCGGTCTGGCGGTGGACTTCCTCGGCGGCGCGCCGGGCATCTATTCGGCCCGTTACGCCGATGGCAAAGGTGACGCAGCGAACAACGCCAAGCTGCTCGAAGCCCTCAAGGACGTGCCCGAAGCCGAGCGCGGCGCGCAATTCGTTTGTGTGCTGGCGCTTGTGCGCCATGCCGACGATCCACTGCCGATCCTCTGCGAAGGCCTGTGGCACGGGCGCATCCTCGCCAAGGCCAGCGGCGAACACGGCTTTGGCTACGACCCGTTGTTCTGGGTGCCTGAGCGCAATTGTTCCAGCGCCGAGCTGGGCCCCGTTGAAAAGAACCAACTGAGCCACCGCGCCCGCGCCATGGCCCTGCTGCGCCAACGCCTGGGCCTGCAATGACCACCGACTCCCCCGCACCGCTGATCCACGGCGGCGCACAGACACCTCGGGCGCCGCTGCCCATGCTGCCGCCCTTGGCGTTGTACATCCATATCCCCTGGTGCGTGCGCAAATGCCCGTATTGCGACTTCAACTCCCACACCGCCAGCCCGCAGTTGCCGGAGGAGGAATACGTCGACGCCTTGCTGGCCGATCTCGACCAGGATTTGCATGGGGTTCACGGCCGGCCGTTGTCCTCCATCTTCTTTGGCGGCGGCACGCCGAGCCTGTTCAGCGCCCAAGCCCTGGGGCGTCTGCTGCGGGGCGTCGAGGCGCGCATCCCTTTTGCGCCCGATATTGAAATCACCCTGGAAGCCAACCCAGGCACCTTTGAGCAAGAGAAATTCGTCGCCTACCGGGCGCTGGGCATCAATCGTCTGTCCATTGGCATCCAGAGCTTCCAACAGGCCAAGCTCCAAGCGCTTGGCCGAATCCATAACGGCGACGAGGCGGTGCGTGCCGCTGGCATGGCCCGCCAGGCCGGGTTCGATAATTTCAATCTCGACTTGATGCATGGCCTGCCGGATCAATCCCTCGAAGATGCCTTGAGCGATCTGCGCCAGGCCATTGCCCTGAAGCCCACCCATTTGTCCTGGTATCAACTGACGCTGGAGCCGAACACGGTGTTCTGGAACCAGCCGCCAATCTTGCCGGAAGACGACACGCTGTGGGACATCCAGGAAGCCGGGCAGGCGCTGCTCGCCGAGCATGGCTACGCCCAATATGAGGTCTCCGCCTATGCCCAGCCAGGGCGCGCGGCGCGGCACAACCTCAATTATTGGAGCTTCGGTGACTTCATCGGCATCGGCGCCGGGGCCCACGGCAAGCTCAGCCATCCGGACGGGCGCATCGTGCGCACCTGGAAGACTCGCCTGCCCAAGGATTATCTCAACCCGGCCAAACGTTTCCTGGCCGGCGAAAAGAGCCTGGCCAACGAAGAACTGCCTTTCGAGTTCCTGATGAACGCGCTGCGTCTTACCGAAGGTGTAGCGGCGCAGCTTTATCCACAGCGCACCGGCCTGTCTTTGGAAAGCCTGGCCGACGGCCGGCGCGAGGCCGAACAAAGTGGGTTGTTGCAGGTCGAACCGTCACGTCTGGCGGCGACCGAGCGCGGACAGCTGTTTCTCAACGACTTGCTGCAGAAATTTCTGAGCTGATCAACACAAGGAAATCGAATGGATCTGGTACTCGACCTGCTCGCCACCGTATCCCGCTGGAGCCGCAGCAACCTGTCGGAAATCTCCCTGGCGTTGGTAGGCTGCCTGCTGGTGTTGTTTGGTGCGGATATCAAGGGCTGGGTCGAACAGCGCCTGGGCAGCATCGCCGGCGCCTTGCGCGTCCCGCTGATCGCCCTGCTGTGCATGATCGGCAGCGGCGCCGCGCTGATCTACGCCACGCCGTGGATCGTCCGGGGCTTGAGCCAGTTCAACAACTACAGCCTGGCGCCGGTGTTATTGGTGGTGTTGGTGTTGATTGGTGTGGTGGCTGACCGCCGCTGAGCCAGCCACAACCAAAAACAATTGTGGGAGCGAGCTTGCTCGCGATGAGGCCATGACATTCAACATTTTTGTCGATTGTCAGGCCGCCATCGCGAGCAAGCTCGCTTCCACAGGGGGCGCTTTTCAAAGAGTCTTCGGGTGCTTAAGCGACCTTCTCGAACTTCAAGTCCCAAACCCCATGCCCGAGCCGTTCGCCACGGCGTTCGAACTTGGTGATCGGCCGTTCAGCCGGGCGCGGTACGCACTTGCCGTCCTCGGCCAGGTTGCGATAACCCGGCGCGACGTTCATCACTTCCAGCATGTATTCGGCGTAGGGCTCCCAGTCGGTGGCCATGTGCAACACACCGCCGACCTTCAACTTGCTACGCACCAGCTCAGCGAACGACGCCTGGACGATCCGGCGCTTGTGGTGTCGGCTTTTGTGCCACGGATCCGGGAAGAACAGCATCAGCCGATCGAGGCTGTTATCGGCCACGCAACGATTAAGCACTTCGATAGCGTCGCAATCGTAGACCCGCAGGTTGGTCAGCCCTTGGGTCAGCACACCGTTGAGCAGCGCACCGACACCCGGACGATGGACCTCCACGCCGATGAAATCCTGTTCCGGCGCGGCGGCGGCCATCTCCAGAAGCGAGTGGCCCATGCCGAAACCGATTTCCAGCGAGCGCGGCGCCGAGCGTCCGAAGACCTGGTCGAAGTCGACCGGTGCATCGGCCAGGGGCAGGACATACAGCGGGGCGCCCTGTTCCAGGCCGCGTTGCTGGCCTTCGGTCATGCGCCCGGCGCGCATCACGAAACTCTTGATGCGGCGGTGCTGGCGCTCTTCGCCTTCTTCCGGCAGGACAGGCGTGTCGTTCGATTCAGTCATCAATGGCTCTTACTTGATCAGACCATCCAGCGGCGAGGACGCGCTGGCGTAGAGTTTTTTCGGCATGCGGCCGGCCAGGTAGGCCAAGCGGCCGGCAACGATGGCGTGCTTCATGGCTTCGGCCATCAGGATCGGCTGCTGGGCATGGGCGATGGCCGAGTTCATCAGCACCGCTTCGCAACCCAGCTCCATGGCGATGGTGGCGTCGGAAGCGGTACCGACACCGGCATCCACCAGCACCGGGATCTTGGCTTCTTCCAGGATGATCTGCAGGTTGTATGGGTTGCAGATCCCCAGGCCGGTGCCGATCAGGCCGGCCAACGGCATGACCGCGATGCAGCCGATTTCCGCCAACTGACGGGCGATGATCGGGTCATCGCTGGTGTAGACCATCACGTCAAAACCTTCCTTGACCAGGGTCTCGGCGGCCTTGAGGGTTTCGATTACGTTGGGGAACAGGGTTTTCTGGTCCGCCAGCACTTCCAGCTTCACCAGGTTGTGACCGTCGAGCAGTTCACGGGCCAGGCGACAGGTGCGCACGGCCTCGATGGCGTCGAAGCAACCGGCGGTGTTCGGCAGGATCGTGTAGCGATCCGGCGGCAGGATATCCAGCAGGTTCGGTTCGCCCGGGTTCTGGCCGATGTTGGTGCGGCGCACGGCGACGGTCACGATTTCGGCGCCCGAGGCCTCGATGGCCAGGCGGGTTTCTTCCATGTCGCGGTATTTGCCGGTACCTACCAGCAAGCGCGACTGGTAGGTACGACCGGCCAGGACGAAGGGCTTGTCGCTACGAACGATGCTCATGGGAAATCCTCTGTTGGGGTGAGGTTCTTGCGAAAGGCTGCGAAACCGAGGCGACTAACCGCCACCGATGGCGTGGACCACTTCGACGCTATCACCGTCGTTCAATTTGGTTTCGGCGTGCTGGCTGCGCGGGACGATATCCAGATTGAGTTCCACCGCGACGCGGCGTCCGGTGAGTTCCAGACGGGTCAGCAGGGCCGCGACGGTTTCACCGTCGGGCAGATCAAGGGGTTCGCCGTTCAACTGAATGCGCATGCCGGATGCCGCCATCATTTTTAGGGGCTGGCATTCTAGCCCGATCAGTCTGGGTGACCCAAGCCCCTTGGTCAGCTACGAGCGACAAGCTTCAAGCGGCAAGTTGCAGGCGCCAGGCCGCGATGCCCAGGCACAACCAACCGATCAGGAAAGCCACGCCGCCCAGGGGCGTGATCATGCCCAGCTTGGTGACACCGGTAAGGGTCAGCAGATACAGGCTGCCGGAGAACAGCAGGATGCCGATCACGAATGAAATTCCGGCCCAAGTGACGATACGACCCGGGATGTGCGTGGCCAACAGCGCAACGCCGAACAGCGCCAGGGTATGCACCAGTTGGTAGGTCACCCCAGTGTGGAAAATCGCCAGATAATCGGCGCTCAGGCGGTTTTTCAGGCCATGGGCGGCAAACGCCCCCAGCGCCACGCCCGTGAAGCCGAAAAAAGCCGCCAGCATCAGAAAGCTACGCAACATGGGGAACTCCGGTCAGACTCGATGGACAGGGTCTGTATAATGGCCCGCTCGACGGGTTCGGCCAAGCCATCTCTATGCTGCGTTCATTGTTTCGACGATTCATTAAAGCCCTGTTCTGGTTCGCCGCCTGCAGCGTTGTGCTGGTGCTGCTGTTTCGCGTGGTGCCACCGCCGTTCACCGCGCTGATGATCGAGCGCAAGGTGCAATCCTGGTTCGGAGGCGAACCGATCGACCTGCAGCGTGACTGGCAACCCTGGGACAAGATTTCCAATCATCTCAAGGTTGCGGTCATTGCCGGGGAAGACCAGAAATTTCCCGAGCATTGGGGCTTTGACATCGGCGCAATCCAGGCCGCGTTCGCCCACAACGGGCGCGGCGGTTCGATTCGTGGCGCCAGCACCCTTAGCCAGCAGGTTTCCAAGAACCTGTTCCTGTGGTCGGGCCGCAGTTGGCTGCGCAAGGGGCTGGAGGCCTGGTTCACCGCGCTGATCGAAGTGTTCTGGCCCAAGCAGCGGATCCTCGAGGTGTACCTCAATAGCGTCGAGTGGGACGACGGGGTGTTTGGGGCCGAAGCGGCGGCGCGGCATCATTTTCGTGTCGGTGCAAACGCCTTGTCCCGACAACAGGCCAGCCTGTTGGCCGCAGTCCTGCCCAACCCGAGGGCCTGGAGCGCCAGCCGGCCGAGCCCTTATGTGCTCAGGCGTGCGAGTTGGATTCGCCAGCAGATGAGCCAGTTGGGAGGTGATGGTTATCTGTTGCGGTTAGATGAGTCTCGGCCGGCGCCCTGGGCTCAATAGCCGCGATACCACGGATTCTTGTGGGAGCGAGCCTGCTCGCGATGACAATCGAGCATTCAGCAGAGATGTCGCCTGACCCACCGCCATCGCGAGCAAGCTCGCTCCCACAAAGGCTGAGTTGACGCTTGCATCGCACAAACAAAAACGCCCCGATCAGTAATGATCGGGGCGTTTTTGTGATAGCTGTCGCAGGTCAAGCCGCAATCGACACCTTGAGCTTGTTCATCGCGCTCTTCTCAAGCTGGCGAATTCGCTCGGCCGACACGTTGTACTTTTGCGCCAGGTCGTGCAGCGTGGCTTTCTCCTCGGCCAGCCAGCGCTGGTAGAGAATGTCGCGGCTGCGCTCGTCCAGCACTTCCAGCGCTTCGTGCAGGTTGGTGTTGGAGTTGTCACTCCAGTCGGCGTCCTCCAGTTGACGCGCCGGGTCGTACCGGTGGTCTTCCAGGTAGTTGGCCGGCGATTGGAAAGCGCTGTCGTCGTCCGCTTCGGCGGCCGGGTCAAAAGCCATGTCATGGCCGGTCAGGCGACTTTCCATTTCGCGCACTTCACGAGGTTCCACACCGAGGCTCTCGGCCACGCGATGGACTTCCTCGTTGTTCAACCAGGCCAGGCGCTTCTTCTGGCTGCGCAGGTTGAAAAAAAGCTTGCGCTGGGCCTTGGTGGTCGCGACCTTCACGATGCGCCAGTTGCGCAGGATGAACTCGTGGATTTCCGCCTTGATCCAGTGCACTGCAAACGACACCAGGCGCACACCCATTTCCGGGTTGAAACGCTTGACCGCCTTCATCAGGCCAACGTTGCCTTCCTGGATCAGGTCGGCCTGGGCCAGCCCGTAGCCGGAATAGCTGCGGGCGATATGTACGACAAAACGCAGGTGGGCGAGCACCATCTGCCGAGCCGCCTCAAGATCCTGCTCATAGTAGAGACTCTCGGCCAGTTCACGCTCCTGCTCGGGGGTCAGCAGCGGGATGCTGTTGACCGTGTGCACATAGGCCTCCAGGTTCGCACCTGGGACCAGAGCATAAGCAGGTTGCAAAGAAGTGGTCATACGAAAAAACCTCCGACTCACATAACTCGTGCAGTTCAGCACTGCGAAAATTGACCGGGAACCGTAGGACAAGTTCCCACAAAAACCGAAAGGTCAATACGCGCAAAAAACAACTATTTTGGCGCAAGCTCACGTAGGTGGCGTGCTACCGCAATCCATGCACCGATATAACCCAACAGCACCGCGCCAAGCAAGAGCGACAGACCGTCAGCGACTGGCACTCCGGCCAGCGCGAAGTCACTGCCATACAAACCGGCCAGTCCCACTACCGCATCGTTCAGCCAGTCCAGGCCGAACGCCAATACGCCCCAGGACAGGATGCCTGCGCCGAAGCCATACAACGCTCCCATATAAAGGAAAGGCCTGCGTACATAACTGTCCGTACCGCCGACGAGTTTAATCACTTCTATCTCGGTGCGGCGGTTTTCAATATGAAGACGAATGGTATTGCCTATCACCAAAAGTAATGCGGAAACCAAGAGCACCGTCAGGCCGAAGACAAACCTGTCGCCGAGCTTGAGGATCGCCGCAAGACGCTCGACCCAGACTAGATCAAGTTGCGCCTGTTGTACCTTCGGCAGCTCGGAAAGTCTTTGTCTTAATGCTTCAAGGGTCGGCTTGTCGACCTCATTTGGGGTGACCAACACAACGCCTGGCAGCGGGTTCTCCGGCAGCTCCTTGAGGGCTTCGCCCAGGCCCGACTGCTGCTGGAACTCTTCCAGCGCCTGCTCGCGACCCACGTATTCGGCATCGGCCACGCCCGGCATGGTCTTGATCTGCTCACGCAGCGCCTCGCCTTCGCCTGGCGTCGCATCCAGTTGCAAATAAAGGGAGATCTGCGCCGCGCGCTGCCAGGAACCGCCCAGGCGCTCCACATTACTCAGCAGCAATGACAGGCCCATGGGCAGGCTCAAGGCCACCGCCATCACCATGCAGGTAAAGAAGCTGCCGATCGGTTGCTTGCCCAGGCGCCGAAGGCTGTCCAGCAGGCTGGCGCGATGGCTTTCGATCCAGGCGTGCAACAGCGTGGTGAAATCCGGGCCATCGTCATCGTCGCGCTTTTTCTTCTGCGGCTGCGGATCGGTGCCCTTCGGGGCCACGCGTTCGGCCACTTTCGGGCTGCGAGTAGCACTCATACGCCTGCCTCCCCGTCGCCGATCAGTCGACCGCGTTGCAAGGTCAGCATGCGGTGACGCATGCGCGCGATCAGTGCCAGGTCGTGGCTGGCGATCAGCACGCTGGTGCCCAAGCGGTTGATGTCTTCGAATACGCCCATGATCTCCGCCGCCAGTCGCGGGTCGAGGTTACCGGTGGGTTCGTCCGCCAACAGCAAGGCCGGGCGATGGACGATGGCGCGGGCAATGCCGACGCGCTGTTGCTGGCCGGTGGACAGGTCGCCCGGGTACAGATCGGTCTTGTCCGACAGAGCCACGCGCTCCAGGGCCGAATCAACGCGTTTGTTGATTTCGGCCTTGGACAGCCCAAGGATCTGCAAAGGCAGCGCCACGTTATTGAATACCGTGCGATCGAACAGCAGTTGGTGATTCTGGAATACCACGCCGATCTGGCGCCGCAGATAAGGGATCTGGGCGTTGCTGATGGTGCTCAAATCCTGGCCGGCCAGCAGCAGCTTGCCGGTGGTGGGCCGCTCCATCGCCAGCAGCAGGCGCAGCAAGGTACTTTTACCGGCACCGGAGTGGCCGGTCACAAACAGAAACTCGCCCCGACGGACCCGAAAGCTCAGCTCGTGCAAGCCGACGTGACCGTTCGGATAGCGTTTACCGACCTGTTCGAAACGAATCATGAATGCTCCCGCTCGGCAAACAGCGCCTGGACAAAGGGCTCGGCTTCGAAGGTGCGCAGGTCATCGATGCCTTCACCCACGCCGATGTAGCGAATTGGCAGGCCAAACTGCTTGGCCAGGGCGAAGATCACCCCGCCCTTGGCGGTACCGTCGAGCTTGGTCAGGGCCAGCCCGGTCAGTTCGACGGTCTGGTTGAACTGCTTGGCCTGGTTGATGGCGTTCTGGCCGGTCCCGGCATCCAGCACCAGCAACACTTCGTGGGGCGCATCGGCGTCGAGCTTGCCGATCACCCGGCGGACCTTCTTCAACTCTTCCATCAGGTTGTCTTTGGTGTGCAGGCGACCGGCCGTGTCGGCGATCAGCACATCGATGCCACGGGCCTTGGCGGCCTGCACGGCGTCGAAGATCACCGAAGCGGAGTCGGCGCCGGTGTGCTGGGCGATGACCGGGATCTTGTTGCGCTCGCCCCACACTTGCAGTTGCTCGACGGCGGCGGCGCGGAAGGTGTCGCCGGCGGCAAGCATGACCTTCTTGCCTTCGAGCTGCAGCTTCTTCGCCAGCTTGCCGATGGTGGTGGTCTTGCCGGCACCGTTGACGCCAACGACCAGGATCACGAAAGGCTTGTTCTGCGAGGCAATCACCAGCGGCTGCTCCACGGGCTTGAGCAGGTTGGTCAGTTCGCCCTGGAGGGACTTGTACAGCGCATCGGCATCGGTCAATTGTTTACGCGCGACTTTCTGGGTCAGGCTCTGGATGATCACCGAGGTGGCCTCGACGCCTACATCGGCGGTGAGCAGGCGGGTCTCGATGTCTTCCAGCAGCTCGTCATCGATGACTTTCTTGCCCAGGAACAGGCTGGCCATGCCCTCGCCAATACTGGCGCTGGTCTTGGACAGGCCCTGCTTGAGGCGGGCAAAAAAACCGACCTTGCTCTCTTCAACGGGCCGCGGCGGTTCGACCGGGGCCGAAGCCTCTACCACGACAGGTTCCGGCTCGGGGGCGAGCTCCGGGGTCGAAGGCGCGAGCACGGCAGCCGGCGCCTCCTCCGGTTGCATCGGGGCTGGGATTGGCGGCGTGACGTGGGGCGCCTGGGCGTCCTCTACCAGCGCGACCGGTTCTTCCGCCACGGGCAAGGTGAGCCAAGGGGCTTGCCCGGGAGGCGGGGTCAGGGGTTGCTCGACCACCGGCTCATCCACCGGTTCAGCCACTGGCTCGGCTTCGGCCTCGGCCGGTTGCAGCACCGGCTCGGCGATCGGCAGGACAATGGGCGCAGCCTCTTCGACCACCGTCTCTTCGGCGGGCTCAGGCTGCGGTTGCGGCTGTTCGCCCACGGTTTCCTGCGGCTTCTTGCGCAGCCATCCGAACAGGCTTTTTTTCTCGCCAGCCGCAGCTGGGGTCTTCTTGTCGTCGTTGGAACCAAACATGGAGGACGGCTATCTCACGGTAGCGACGCGCCTGGAGGGCGCCTCGGTGATAAATATTCGATGCTGAACAGACTGCGTTTCATCGAGCTTGTTCACGCGCAACAGATTGTCGAAATGTCGCCAGGACACCTCATGGTCGATTTTTTCGAAGGACTGGTACGGCATCGTCGGCGAAAACGCGGGGATACAGGAACAAACCCAACGTTTGTGCACGGAACCCAGACAGCCTTGGGCCGATAAAAGACCCGATAGGCGTGGCCGCCAGTAAAACGGACCGTTATCCTAGCACCTCCTCGCCTGCTGAGGCTAAGACCCGGCAGGCAGCCCGACAGGTTTAAACACGAATGAATGCTCTTGCCCGCCGCGCCGCAGGCCTGCTGCTCAGCACGGTTTGTCTGCCCTTTTCAGTCTTTGCTGCCGATCCACAACCTACCCACGAATTCACCCTCGACAACGGCCTCAAGGTCGTGGTGCGTGAAGACCATCGCGCCCCGGTCGTGGTTTCCCAGGTCTGGTACAAGGTCGGTTCCAGCTACGAAACGCCGGGCCAGACCGGTTTGTCCCATGCCTTGGAACACATGATGTTCAAAGGCAGCGATAAAATCGGCCCCGGCGAAGCATCGTTGATCCTGCGCGACCTGGGCGCCGAAGAAAACGCCTTCACCAGCGATGACTTCACTGCCTACTACCAAGTGCTGGCCCGGGATCGCCTGGGTGTGGCCTTCGAACTGGAGGCCGATCGCATGGCCAGCCTGCGCCTGCCGCCGGAAGAGTTCAGCCGCGAGATCGAGGTGATCAAGGAGGAGCGCCGCATGCGCACCGACGACAAGCCGATGTCGAAGGCCTTCGAGCGCTTCAAGGCCATGGCCTATCCAGCCAGCGGCTATCACACGCCGACCATCGGCTGGATGGCCGATCTGGACCGGATGACCGTCGGCGAGCTACGTCACTGGTACGAATCCTGGTACGCCCCGAACAACGCAACCCTGGTGGTGGTGGGTGACGTGACGCCGGATGAGGTCAAGAACCTGGCCCAGCGCTATTTCGGTCCGATAGCGCGGCGCGCGGTGCCCGCCGCCAAGATCCCACTGGAGCTGGCCGAACCGGGCGAGCGCAAGCTCACCCTGCATGTACAGACCCAACTGCCCAGCGTCATGCTGGCCTTCAACGTGCCCAGCATCGCCACCGCGACGGATAAGGGTTCGGTCAACGCGCTTCGCTTGATCTCGGCCTTGCTGGACGGCGGCTACAGCGGCCGGATTCCGACCCAGCTGGAGCGTGGCGAGGAACTGGTGTCGGGGGGCTCGTCGAATTATGACGCATTCACCCGTGGCGACTCGTTGTTCACTTTGTCGGCAACGCCTAACACACAGAAAAACAAAACCCTCGCCCAGGCCGAAGCAGGTTTGTGGCGCTTGCTCGAACAACTGAAAACCACGGCCCCGACCGTCGACGAACTGGAGCGCGTCCGCGCCCAGGTCATCGCCGGGTTGGTGTATGAGCGCGACTCGATCACCAGCCAGGCCACCGCCATCGGGCAATTGGAAACCGTCGGCCTGTCCTGGAAGCTGATGGACACCGAGCTTGCCGAACTGCAAAGCGTGACCCCGCAGGATATCCAGAAGGCAGCCCAGCTGTATTTCACCCGCTCGCGCTTGAGCGTTGCGCACGTCCTGCCCGAGGAGAAAGCCCATGAGTAAGCGCCAATCATCACGCCTGGTGCTGATGGGCCTGGTGTTGGTTGCCCTGGCCGGTTCCCTGGCCGTCTACCTGTCGCCATCGAAGAACACCGATGCCAGCCAGGCATTGGACAAGGCCAAGTCAGGCAACAAGTTGCAATCGCTGGCCGAACTGGATGACAAGGCACCGAGCCGCCGCCAGCTCGATGTGCAGACCTGGAAAACCGCTGACGGCGCCAAGGTCCTGTTCGTCGAGGCCCGGGAATTGCCAATGTTCGACTTGCGCCTGACCTTTGCCGCCGGCAGCAGCCAGGACGGCGACGCCCCCGGCCTGGCCCTGCTGACCAATGCCATGCTCAACGAAGGCGTGGCCGGCAAGGATGTCAGCGCCATCGCCCAAGGCTTCGAAAGCCTCGGCGCGGACTTCGGCAACGGCGCCTATCGGGACATGGCCGTGGCCTCCCTGCGCAGCCTCAGCGCGACGGACAAGCGTGAGCCGGCGCTGAAGCTGTTTGCCGAAGTCGTCGGCAAACCGACCTTCCCCGCCGACTCGTTCGCCCGAATCAAGAACCAGATGCTCGCCGGTTTCGAGTATCAGAAGCAGAACCCCGGCAAACTGGCGGGCTTGGAGTTGATGAAGCGCCTGTATGGCGATCATCCGTACGCCCACTCCAGCGACGGCACCGAACAGAGCATTCCACCGATTACCCTGGCCCAAACCCGGGCCTTCCATGCCAAGGCCTATGCCGCCGGCAACGCCGTGATCGCCCTGGTGGGGGACCTGTCCCGCGCTGACGCCGAAGCCATCGCCAACCAAGTATCAGCCGCGCTGCCCAAGGGCCCTGCGCTGGCCAAGACCCCGCCACCGGTGGAGCCGAAAGCGAGCGTCAACCATATCGAGTTCCCGTCCAAGCAGACCAACCTTATGCTCGCGCAGTTGGGCATTGACCGGGACGATCCGGATTATGCCGCCGTGTCCCTGGGCAACCAGATCCTGGGCGGCGGGGGTTTCGGTACACGACTGATGACCGAGGTCCGGGAAAAACGCGGCCTGACCTATGGCGTGTACTCCGGCTTCACGGCAATGCAGGCTCGCGGTCCGTTCATGATCAATCTGCAAACCCGCGCGGAAATGAGCGAGGGCACGCTCAAGCTGGTGCAGGACGTGTTTGCCGATTACCTCAACAATGGCCCGACCCAGAAAGAACTCGATGACGCCAAGCGCGAGTTGGCCGGGAGCTTCCCGCTGTCCACCGCCAGCAATGCCGACATCGTTGGCCAGCTCGGCGCGATGGGCTTCTATGATTTGCCGCTGAGCTACCTGGAAGATTTCATGCGCCAGTCCCAGGCGCTGACGGTCGAGCAGGTCAAGGCTGCGTTGAATAAACACCTGAGCACCGACAAGATGGTCATCGTCACCGCTGGCCCGACCGTGCCGCAAAAGCCATTGCCGGCCCCCACTGACAAACCTGCCGAGCAGCCGCTCGGGGTTCCGGAGCACTAATGGCCCGCCCATCCAATTCCAGCAAGAAACCCGTGCACAACGGCGTGAACCAGTTGCGCATCATTGGCGGCGAATGGCGCAGCCGGCGGCTGAGTTTCCCGGATGCTCCAGGGTTGCGACCGACACCGGACCGGGTTCGTGAAACCCTGTTCAACTGGCTAGCGCCTTACGTGGCGGGCGCCAAGGTGCTCGACCCGTTTGCCGGCAGCGGCGCACTGTTTCTCGAGGCGTTGTCCCGTGGTGCGGCCATGGGCCAGGCGCTGGACGCCAGCAGCCTGGCCGTGTCCAGCCTGAAGGAACACCTCGGCACCCTACGCTGCACCGTCGGCCAGGTGCAGACAGCCGATGCGCTGCGTTACCTTGACAGCCAGCCGGCAACTCCATTCGACCTCGTCTTCCTCGACCCGCCATTCAACCAGAATCTGCTGCCGACGGTATGCGCCTTGCTCGAGGAACGTCAGTGGCTGGCCGAGGATGCCTGGGTCTACACTGAAAGCGAGACCGCTCCGTCCACCCTGGGCTTGCCGAGCAATTGGCGCTTGCATCGCGAGCAGAAATCCGGACAGGTGCATTACGCGTTGTGGCAGCGTTTACCAAAGGACATTGGCTGAACGGCTGGCCGTGCATCGAGAAATAGTCAGAATGTCCGCCGCATCCGAACCTTTCATCCCTGCCCCTGGGCTTGGCAACCCGCACCTGCAAACATTGTGGGGGCCGTTATGGCGGAAGTCCTGCCCCATCGATCGCGAACGGGAGCGGCTGTGGCTGGAAGACGGCGACTTTCTCGACCTCGACTGGTATGGACCCCATAGCGCCGAGGCGCCATTGGTACTGGTACTTCACGGGCTGACCGGTTCTTCCAACTCGCCCTACGTGACCGGGCTGCAACAAGCACTCAACGACCAAGGCTGGGCCAGCGTCGCGTTGAACTGGCGTGGGTGTTCGGGGGAGCCGAACCTGCTGCCCCGCAGCTACCATTCAGGAGTGAGCGAAGACCTGGCCGCCGCCCTGACGCATCTGCGCACCCGGCGACCTCTGGCGCCATTGTTTGCCGTGGGCTATTCACTGGGCGGCAACGTCTTGCTCAAGCATCTGGGCGAGACCGGCAGCGACAGCCAACTGCTGGGCGCGGTGGCCGTTTCGGTGCCGTTTCGCCTGGACCAGTGCGCCGATCGTATCGGGCAGGGCTTCTCCAAATTCTACCAAGCGCATTTCATGCGGGAGATGATCGCCTACATGCGCAACAAACAGCGCCAATTCCAGCACGACGGACGCCAGGAAGGGCTTGCGGCCCTGGCCGCGCTGGGCTCGCTGGACAATATGCGCACGTTTTGGGATTTCGATGGGCGCGTCACCGCGCCCCTACACGGATTCTCGGATGCGGCGGACTATTATCGTCGTGCCTCCAGCCGCTATTTCATGGCGGGGATCAAAACGCCGACCTTGCTTATCCAGGCCGCCGACGATCCGTTCGTATTTCCCCACAGCCTGCCCGCCCCTGAAGAGTTGTCAGCGTCGACCCGGCTTGAATTGCATGCCCGAGGCGGACATGTCGGATTCGTCGACGGGACGTTACGGCGTCCCGGCTACTATCTGGAACGACGCATCCCCAAATGGCTCGCCACCCTGGGCCATGGCTGACGATTCGCAAGCGAGAAAACTTCTGTGGGAGCAAGCTTGCTCGCGATAGCGACAGATCAGCGACATGACTGATACACGCCATCGCGAGCAAGCTCGCTCCCAATTGGTTGTAGGTGCCTCGTTATTCGCCCTTCGCCACGCCCCGCCGCGGATCATTGATCCACTCGCTCCACGAGCCGGCGTACAGCTTGCCCAACGGATACCCTGCCAGGCACAAGGCGAACAGGTTATGGCATGCCGTCACGCCCGAGCCGCAATAGGCCACCAGGCCGCTCGGCGAGCGATCGCCGAATTTCCCGGCAAAGCGCTGCTTGAGCTGGTCGGCCGGCAGGAACCGCCCATCGGCGCCAAGGTTATCGGTGAAGGCCGCGCATTGCGCGCCCGGGATATGCCCGGCCACCGGATCGATCGGCTCGACCTCACCTTTGAATCGCGGCAACGCCCGCGCATCCAGCAACGTCATGTCCGGCTGGCCGAGACGTTGTTGCAATATGTCGGCATTGACCAGCAGATTCGCGTCCGGCGAACCACTGAAGGAGCCGGCCTGGATGGCCGGCGGATCGAGACTCAGGGGCAAACCGACCGTGTGCCAGGCCTTGAGGCCGCCGTCGAGAATGTAGACGCCCTCGCGCTTGCCCAGCCAGGCCAGCAGCCACCAGGCCCGGGCAGCGTAGGCACCGGGACCATCGTCGTACAGCACGACGTCACTCTCATTGTTGATGCCCCAGGCCTGCAGACGCGTAACCAAGGCTTCAGGTGCGGGCAAAGGATGGCGCCCGGTCACGCCTTTGACCACCGGACCGCTCAGGTCGCGCTCAAGGTCCGCGTGAGACGCACCGGCGATATGGCCTTCGGCATAACTGCGCTGGCCGTAGTCCGGGTCCTCCAGGGCAAAACGACAATCAAGGATCACCAGCCCAGGCTGTGATCGCCTCTGTTCTAGGGCCTGGGGGCTGATGAGTTGCGCGATGGGCATGGTGAACTCCTGTGGCTGAATCAAGCAGGTCCGATCCTTATTGCCCTTCCTCCAGGGTCTGGGCCAGGGGGACATAAAATTCTTTGAACAACGCATCCACCGCTTCACGGGCCTGGTCAGTCACGAAACCCGCCTCGAGCACCAGGACCTGGTATACGCCACGCTTGATGGCTTGTTCGCTCAAGTGGCTGGAGTTTTCACGGGTCGTGCACAGGAACCGTACCCAGGACGTGAGGATGATCCAGGCGTTGAGGGTCAGGGATTCGATCTGCACGCGGTCCATCTTCAGGATACCGGCTTCGACGAAGCCCTCGTAGATGGCGGTGCCATGGATCAGGCAGCGCTGGGAAAACCGCCGATAACGCGCCGCAAGTTCCGGGTCGCTGTCGAGCAGGTGTTCCAGGTCGCGATGCAGGAACCGGTAACGCCACATCGCCGACAGCAGCTCTTGCAGATAAAAGCGCTTGTCGTCCACCGTGGCCAGGCGGCCTTGGGGCGGGCGCAAGAAGCTGTCCACCAGGTTTTCATACTCACTGAACAGCACGGCGATGATCGCCTGCTTGTTGGGGAAGTGGTAGTAGAGGTTGCCGGGGGACATCTCCATGTGAGCGGCAATATGGTTGGTGCTGACGCTGCGCTCGCCCTGGCGGTTGAACAACTCGAGGCTGTTCTGCACGATGCGCTCGCTGGTTTTCATTCGTGGGGCCATGGCTTGGGCTTTAATAAAAAGTGATCGAAGGGCATCTTACGACCTATCGGTCACAGGATAAAACCCAAGGGATTTACAGAGGCTCATTTGACTTTCTAGAGCATAAGCTCTAGAAAACACCGATTCCCATAATAATCCGGTGCCCGCCATGCCTGCCGATGTCGCTTACCTGCACGAGTCTCAACAGCAGCTGGACGAGCTCCAAGCGCTCTTCATCGCCCAGCGCCAAGCCTACGCGGCTCACCCGATGCCACCGGCGGCGCAGCGACTGCAATGGCTCAAGGCATTGGGCGAACTGTTGAGCAATGAACGGCAGGCCTTGATCGACGCCATCAGCGAGGATTTCAGCCACCGCAGCGCGGACGAAACATTGTTGGCCGAGCTGATGCCGAGCCTGCACGGTATCCATTACGCCAGGCGACACCTCAAAGGCTGGATGAAGCCCTCTCGACGCAAGGTTGGCCTGGCCTTCCAGCCGGCATCGGCCAAAGTGGTCTATCAACCGCTGGGGGTGGTCGGGGTCATCGTGCCCTGGAACTATCCGCTCTTCCTGGCCATAGGGCCTTTGGTCGGAGCCTTGTCGGCGGGCAACAGGGTGATGCTAAAACTCAGCGAATCGACCCCTGCCACCGGCTTGTTGCTCAAGCAACTGCTGGCCCGGATATTTCCCCAGGACCTGGTGTCCGTCGTGCTTGGCGAAGCAGACGTAGGCATCGCGTTCTCCAGGCTGCCGTTCGATCACCTGCTGTTTACCGGCGCCAGCAGCATCGGCAAGCACGTCATGCGTGCGGCCGCGGAAAACCTGACGCCCATCACCCTGGAACTGGGCGGAAAATCTCCGGCCATCGTTTCCGATGACGTCCCGCTTGAACACGCTGCCGAGCGCATCGCCTTCGGCAAGACCCTCAACGCCGGGCAAACCTGTGTCGCACCGGATTACGTGCTGGTGCCGCAAAACCGTGTCGGGGCGTTCGTCGAGGCCTATCGCGAGGCCGTACGCGGGTTCTATCCGACGTTGATTGACAACCCGGACTACACCGCCGTAATTAACGAACGACAATTGGCGCGGCTTAACGGCTACATCGGCGATGCAACAAGCAAAGGGGCGTTGCTGATCGAGCTGTTCGAGCAAAGCCAGGGACAACGCATGGCCCACAGCCTTTTGCTCAATGTCACGGACGACATGACGGTCATGCAGGACGAGATTTTCGGGCCGCTGCTCCCCATCGTCCCTTATGAGAACCTCGACCAGGCATTTGCCTACATCAATCAGCGACCTCGCCCCTTGGCGCTCTACTATTTCGGCTACAACAAGACCGAACAGAATCGCGTGCTCGACGAAACCCATTCCGGCGGCGTCTGCCTCAACGACACGCTGTTGCACGTGGCCCAGGACGATATGCCGTTTGGCGGTATTGGCGCCTCGGGGATGGGGCACTACCACGGACATGAGGGGTTCCTGACCTTCAGCAAGGCCAAGGGCGTGCTGGTCAAGCAGCGGTTCAACGCGGCGAAACTGATCTACCCGCCCTATGGAAAGCCGTTGCAGAAACTGATCCAGAAGCTGTTTATCCGCTAACCAGTGTCTTCCCGGGTAATAACAATAATGAACCCAAGCCTGACCGATAAGCCCGCCCTGTCACGACGCGGTTTACTGCAACTGAGCTTCGGCGCCAGCGCCTTCCTGGCCACGGTGGGATTGGGCGCCAGCCTGAGCGGCTGCTCCTCCAGCCAACCGGCCCTCGGGCTGGCGGCATTGCGCGACAGCGACTTGCCGTTCTTGCGTGCCGTGATTGCCGTCATGCTCGACGGGGCCACAACAGCTGGAACGCTCCCCGCCGCCACCGATGCCACGCTGCAAAGCCTGGATCGAGGGCTGGCGCACCTGTCGCCCGCCATGCTCAAGCTAACGCACCAGCTATTCGACGTGCTGACGCTGGGGATTACCCGCGGGCCGCTGACCGGGATCTGGGGCGCGTGGGAAAACGCCAGCGCCGATGACATTCGACAGTTTCTGACGCGGTGGGAAAACAGCTCGCTGAGCTTGTTGCGCCAAGGCCACGGCTCGTTGCTGCAAATGGTGATGATGGCGTGGTACAGCCGGCCCGAGTCCTGGGCCCATTGCGGGTACCCGGGACCACCGATGGTTTGAAAGCCACAGTGGACTCCAGCGCCGTCCATAACAACAAGGGACCCCTAGCATGCCCGTACCCGACCCGTTCCGTGAAGGCCTCGCCCGTGGCTGGACCACCTACAACGGCGCGCAACTGAGCCAGGACCTCACGCTGGAAGCGGACGTGGCGATCATCGGCAGCGGCGCCGGCGGTGGCACCACGGCGGAAATCCTCAGCGCCGCCGGTTACAAGGTATTGCTCATCGAAGAAGGTCCCCTGAAGACCAGCCACGACTTCACGCTGCGGGAGGACCAGGCCTATACCAGCCTGTACCAGGAAGGCCTCGGACGCATGAGCAAGGACGGCGCCATCACCATCCTCCAGGGACGTGCGGTGGGCGGCACGACGTTGATCAATTGGACTTCAAGCTTGCGCACCCCAACGCAAACCCTTGAGCACTGGGCGGCCGAACACAACGTCAAAGGCCACGGCCCCGCCGACATGGCCCCTTGGTTTGAACGGATGGAACAACGCCTCGGCGTGGCACCCTGGATGATTCCACCCAACGCCAACAACGACGTGATCCGCAAGGGCTGTGAACAATTGGGCTACGCCTGGCATGTCATCCCACGCAACGTGCGAGGTTGCTGGAACCTGGGATATTGCGGCATGGGCTGCCCGACCAACGCCAAGCAATCGATGCTCGTCACCACCATACCCGCCACGCTGGACAAGGGCGGCGCGCTGCTTTACCTCGCGAGGGCTGAGCGTCTGGTCATCAAAAACGATGCGGTCGTCGGCTTGGATTGCCTGGCCATGGACGAGCATTGCGTGGCACCGACCGGGCGGCGCATCACGATCAAGGCGCGGCATTATGTATTGGCCGGCGGCGGTATCAACAGCCCTGCCCTGCTGTTGCGCTCCGAGGCACCGGACCCGCACGGACGGCTGGGCCAGCGCACGTTCCTGCACCTCGTGAACATGTCGGCCGGCCAGTTCGATGAAGTGATCAACCCGTTCTACGGCGCTCCGCAGTCGATTTATTCGGATCATTTCCAATGGCAGGACGGCGTCAGCGGCAGGATGTCGTACAAGCTGGAGGTGCCGCCATTGCATCCCGCCCTTGCCGCCACGCTGCTGGGTGGCTTCGGCGGCGAAAATGCGGCGCACATGGCTCACCTGCCCCATACCCATGCCATGCTGGCGTTGCTGCGTGACGGCTTCCATCCGGATAGCCCCGGCGGCAGCGTCGAATTGCGCAGCGACGGCACGCCAGTGCTCGACTATCAGCTGTCGCCCTACGCCTGGGATGGCCTGCGCCGGGCATTTCACAGCATGGCCGAAATCCAGTTCGCCGGAGGCGCCCGGGCCGTGATGCCCCTGCACAGCGATGCCCATTATGTGAAAACCCTGGCGCAGGCCCGCGAAATGATCGACGGGCTTGATATGGTCCTGTACCGCACGCGCCTGGGCAGTGCCCATGTCATGGGCGGCTGCGCCATGGGAGAAGATCCGAAGGCTGCCGTGACGGACAGCCTCGGCCGACATCATCAATTGGGCAATCTCTCCATTCACGACGGCTCGCTGTTCCCCACCAGCATCGGCGCCAACCCGCAATTGTCGGTGTATGGATTGACGGCACAACTGGCGACATCCCTGGCCGAACGTCTTGAAAAACCTTGAAAACATGGATTATTCGCAGCGTCTATAGTGCTTTCTTCGCCAACAGCCGACTTGGCCGGCCGAGATGGCTGCGATACCATCCGACTCCCCAACGGACTCCCGCCAGGACGACGCGATGAACCGAGTGTTGTACCCAGGTACCTTCGACCCTATTACCAAGGGCCATGGCGATCTGGTCGAACGCGCCTCGCGCCTGTTCGACCATGTGATCATCGCCGTCGCCGCCAGCCCGAAGAAAAACCCGCTGTTCCCGCTGGAACAACGAGTGGAGCTGGCCCGCGAGGTCACCAAGCACCTGCCCAACGTGGAAGTGGTCGGTTTCTCGACCCTGCTCGCGCATTTTGCCAAGGAAAAGAACGCCAACGTGTTCCTTCGTGGCCTGCGAGCGGTCTCGGATTTCGAGTACGAGTTTCAATTGGCGAACATGAATCGCCAGCTGGCGCCGGACGTCGAGAGTCTTTTCCTGACGCCGTCGGAACGCTATTCCTTCATTTCTTCGACGCTGGTGCGAGAAATCGCGGCCCTGGGCGGCGATATCACCAAGTTCGTCCACCCGGCGGTGGCCGACGCGCTGACCCTGCGCTTCAAGAAATAACCCCTACGGGCGACGATCCCTAACGCGGCTCGACAGTCATGCGTGCGCAGTCCATCGCGCCCGCGTGCACTGCGCGCGTGATTGCGGCACAATTGCGTCTATTCGTTTTCAACTGCCCGGGCCCTACGCCCCGGCCGGAGTCTGCATGTCCCTTATCATCACCGACGACTGCATCAACTGCGACGTCTGCGAACCCGAGTGCCCGAACGAGGCCATTTCCCAAGGCGAAGAAATCTACGTCATCGACCCGAACCTGTGCACCCAGTGCGTCGGCCATTACGACGAACCCCAGTGCCAGCAAGTCTGCCCGGTGGATTGCATCCCGCTGGACGAGGCTCATCCGGAGACGGAAGAACAGTTGATGGCGAAATATCGCAGGATTACTGGCAAGGCTTGAGCTTCTGGACGGCCTTGCCGGGCCTATCGCGAGCAAGTGATTTATTTCTGCCACACAGCAGATCCCTGTGGAAGCGAACCTGCTCGCGACAGGGCCATCAGCCACACCACAAATGCACACAAGTGACAATTCACTCCTGCCGCTCGAACCCCTCACCGATACACCCCAGGCATCGCACGAACGTGGCCTTCGCCGGGTCCACCACCAACGCCTTGCCCGCATCGCCCACGCCGCCGCCCAGCGCGGTAAAGGGTAACGACACGACAAACGCGCCGGCGCCGATCACAGTGGCAGCGAGCAGCAGCGGTCGCGCGATCAGCAAGTCGCCGATCATGGCGTAGGCCGGTGGGTTCTGGATGGTGTAGCGCGGATCACCGCTTTCGGTGTTTGCGAATACAGGCAAACCGACACTCAGCGAGAGCGCCAGAACGACAGGTCGAATCAGACTCATGGGTGCGATCCTTCGGCTAAATCAATATGACTACTGACTATAGACCGTAGGACGAATCAACTCTGGCAGCGTGGACACCAGACACTCGCTCGCTGCCCCAAGCGGATCTCCCGCAGCCCCGTGCCGCACATCTTGCACGTCTGCCCGCCTCGCCCGTACACAAACAGTTCCTGCTGGAAGTACCCAGGCTGGCCGTCGCCGCCAATGAAATCCCGCAGTGTGGTCCCGCCGCGCTCGATGGCATGGGCGAGGATGCGCTTGATCTCGATCGCCAGTTTCAAATAGCGCGCCCGGGAAATGCCCCCCGCTTCGCGGCGCGGGTCGATTCCGGCGGCGAACAGCGCTTCCGTCGCATAAATATTGCCCACGCCCACGACGATCGCGTTATCCATGATGAACGGCTTGACCGCCATCGAGCGGCCGCGGGAAAGCTGGAAAAGCCGTTCGCCGTCGAACAGATCGGTCAGCGGCTCAGGCCCAAGGCGGATCAGGAGTTCGTGGTTGAGCGGATCAAGACTCCAGAGCATCGCGCCGAAGCGACGAGGGTCGGTGTAGCGCAGAGCCAGGCCCGACTCCAGTTCGATATCGACATGCTCATGCCTCGCGGCGGGCATGCCGGTTTCAACCAGCCGCAAATTGCCGGACATGCCCAGATGACTGATCAACGTGCCGACTTCGGCGTTGATCAGCAAATACTTGGCCCGCCGTTCCACTTGAACGATGCGCTGTCCGGAGAGGCGCACATCGAGGTCTTCAGGAATCGGCCAGCGCAAGCGGTGATCGCGCACCACCACGCGGCTGACCCGCTGCCCCTCGAGGTGTGGCGCGATTCCGCGGCGAGTGGTTTCGACTTCCGGCAGTTCTGGCATGGGGTTCTCGAATCAGGCGAAGACTGGCATTCAACGACTGGCCAGGTCGCGTATTTCCTGTTTCTGGGTCTGGAAGTCATATTCCGACAACCCGATATAGTCGAGCACCAGCGGTCCGACGCATTCCCACTCGTGATCGTCGGCCTGGTTACCCAGCACGCGGTGGGACGCGCAGATGTTTTCCGACATCTTCAGGATCGCCAGCAGGTTTTTCAGCGGGCAGTTATTGCGCGCATTTTCGTCGCTGAAGATCGCCAGGGCGTTGTGGTGATTGGCGATGGCCTGGCTGACATGGTCCGGCAGGCGCCAGGACTTGGAAGTGTAGTAACCGACCACGGCATGGTTGGTATTGAACACACGGTTTTCGGTGTCCACCACCCGGCATTCGGCACTGGCGTTGGCGTAGGCCTCCTCCAGCACGCTCATGTAGGTTGGGAATTGCTTGAGCATCAGCGGCACGCCACAGTCGTGGAACAGCCCGAGGGCGTAGGCTTCGTCACCATTCTGCATACCGAGGCGCTTGGCCAGGGTCAGGCAGGTCATCGCCACGTCCTGGGCGGTGTCCCAGAAACGATTCAAGGTCACGATGGTGTCGTCGTGCAACTCTCCCTTGATCGATTGGGCATTGATCAGGTTGATGATCGAACGGCTGCCCAGCAGGTTCACCGCGCGCTGGATCGAGGTGATCTTGTTGCTCAAGCCGTAATACGGCGAATTGACGATCTTGAGCAAGGCCCCGGAGAGGCCCGGATCCTGGGAAATCAGCTTGGCGATGGTCTCCAGGTCCGGATCGGGCATGTACTGCTCCATCTGCAGATCCACCATGATTTGCGGCTGCGGCGGGACGCTGATCCCTTGCAGGGACTGTTGGATCTGTTCGGTGGAAAGCTCTTTGGACATGGGTACGCACTCTGGGCCAGGCGGGGATTCTAACCCTTAAAGATAAATCCGGCACACCGCCGGGTAGACCGGCGGAACTTTCATTCAAGCCTCGGCTTCGGATTTTGTAGGACCGACAACCAAGCCTGCATACCGGCTTAGGTCGGCAGCTCACCCACTCAGCTTGAGGAGATTTTTCATGCCCGGCTCCCTGAATGACAAACGCGTGGCCATCCTGGTGACAGATGGTTTTGAACAAGCCGAACTGACCGGTCCGAAGCAGGCGCTGGAGCAGGCCGGGGCCAAGGTGGAAATCGTTTCGGCTAGCGAAGGCCAGGTCAAAGGGTGGAACCATGACCAGCCGGCCGACGATTTCCAGGTCGACCTGACGTTCAAGGCCGCCAATGTCGAGCAATACGATGCCGTGGTGCTGCCCGGCGGGGTACAGAACTCCGACACGATCCGCATCGACCCCGACGCCCAGAACCTGGTCAAGGGCTTCGAGGCGGCCGGCAAGCCCATCGCAGTGATTTGCCATGGCGGCTGGTTGCTGGTGTCGAGCGGGCTGGTCAAAGGCAAGACCATGACCAGCTACAAGACCCTCAAGGATGATTTGACCAATGCCGGCGCGAACTGGGTCGATCAGGAAGTGGTCAAGGATGGCAAACTGATCAGCAGCCGCCAGCCTGATGACATTCCTGCTTTCAACCGCGAGCTGATCAGCGCGCTGTCCGCCTGAAGCCGTTACATTGCGGCGAGGCGAGCGCGCTCCTTCGCCGCATGTCCAGCACAAGCCCCGCAACGGTTGCAACACGGTATACTCCCGCTCTTTTTTCCGGAGCGACGTCATGTCCCTGCCTAGCCTGCGCCTCAAAGCCAACGCCGACCGTCGCCTGCGCGCCGGCCATTTGTGGGTCTACAGTAACGAAATCGACGTAGCCGCCACCCCGCTGCACGGTTTCAAGGCTGGCGACCAGGCCATCCTGGAGGCTGCGGGCGGCAAGCCGCTGGGCATCGTCGCGATGAGCCCCAACAACCTGATCTGCGCCCGATTGCTGTCCCGTGACGTGAAGCTGCCCCTGGACAAATCCCTGCTGGTGCATCGCCTCAACGTGGCGTTGTCCCTGCGCGAGCGCCTGTTCGACAAGCCGTTCTATCGCTTGGTCTATGGTGATTCCGATTTGCTGCCGGGGCTGGTGGTCGACCGTTTCGGCGACATCCTGGTGGTCCAGATCGCTTCCGCCACCATGGAAGCCCATAAAGACGACGTGATCGCCGCCCTGACCCAGGTCCTCAAGCCCAGCGGCATCCTGTTCAAGAATGACTCCGCGGCCCGTGACGCCGAAGGCCTCGAACGCTACGTCGAGACCGTGTTCGGCCTGGTACCGGAATGGGTCGCCCTGGAAGAGAACGGCGTGAAGTTCGAAGCCCCGGTGATGGAAGGCCAGAAGACCGGCTGGTTCTATGACCATCGCATGAACCGCGCGCGCCTGGCGCCGTATGCCAAGGGCAAGCGCGTGCTGGACCTGTTCAGCTACATTGGCGGCTGGGGCGTGCAAGCCGCCGCGTTCGGGGCCAGCGAAGTCTTCTGCGTCGACGCATCGGCATTCGCCCTTGACGGCGTGGAGCGCAACGCTGCCCTGAACGGCTTCGCCGAACGGCTGACCTGCATCGAAGGCGATGTATTCGAAGCCTTGAAGGAGCTCAAGACCGGCGAGGAGCGTTTCGACGTCATCGTGGCCGACCCGCCCGCCTTCATCAAGCGCAAGAAGGATCTGAAGAACGGCGAAGGCGCCTACCGACGCCTCAACGAGCAAGCCATGCGCCTGCTCAGCAAGGACGGCATCCTGGTCAGCGCTTCGTGCTCGATGCACTTGCCCGAGGACGACCTGCAAAACATCCTGCTGACCAGCGCCCGTCACCTGGACCGCAACATCCAATTGCTCGAACGCGGCGGCCAAGGCCCAGACCATCCGGTGCATCCGGCAATCGCCGAAACGCGCTACATCAAGAGCATTACCTGCCGTCTGCTGCCCAACAGCTAAGGCCTTGTTGGGCGTAGCCGCTGCTGCGCCCAGCCTGCAACAATTAGAACGTCCCCACGCAGCCCAGGCTGCGTTTTTTTTGGTCGTAAGAAAAGTTACCGCATCAGGAAGCAAATAATTGTATTAGTAGATCTTGTATGAACTATCCCACGCAATTACTGGAGCCGTCCTACCTGATATTTGCTTGCCATGCATTCGTTAGAAACTATGATTGAGCTGTCACACCGGAAGTGACAACCCATAGTAAAAAACAACACTTAACGAACAAGGAGTTTCGTCATGAAAACAATTACCCTCGAAGTCAGCAAAATCGCCAACCTGGCAGGCTTGGTGACGCCTAAAGCCCGCTAAGCAAGACGACGGGGACGCGGTTGCCGGCGCCTCGCCCCCTTCTTTCTCTTCGCCACAGCGGAAACGATGCCATGCAAATAAACCCTTGCCTGTTCATATTGGCGCGCCCACCCCATCAAGTCGTATGGAATTATGAACAACACACCCAGTTCGAACTGGACATCTATTACGCAACCAGACTGGCGCAACTTATAAACGACCCTTCACGATTCGATCGTTCAAACCCCATCGACAGGGAATTTGCCAAAGTCGATATATTGGTCGAGGGTCGGACTAAGAATATTGACTGGAAGTGGGACGAACTCTCCAGGATCTTTCATATCGGAACAAAAAACATTCCCTGCGAGAGCGTCCCCCAGGATGTGGACGAATGGGCGACGCTTTACCTGCATCATTGCGCCGAAGTCCTCTCCTCACCCGCGCCCCCAGCCAGGACAACACCCTGTCCCGTCGGGCGAACCGTCCTTGAGCGCCCTGCATGGGATGAACTCAAAGAGGTGTCGCTGGTACGGACGCTCGTCAGCCGAAGCACCTCCCGCTCATTCGACAATCGCGCCATTTCCATTGCTCAGGTCAGCACTCTCCTTTACCTGGCCTTGGGTTACCTGAACGAACGATCATGCCCTCTCGAACGGTTCGCCGCGCGAAGAAGCAGCCCCTCGGGTGGTGGTCTTAATGCCTGCGAAGGTTATTTGTACGTGCGTAACGTCACGGGACTCGATGCGGGCCTCTATGCCTATCACCCGGACGAACATTCGGTCAGCCTGATCCGGACGCTGCCGGATGAATCCCTGGGCCAGCTGCTGTGCGGCCAGCATTTCATCAACAACCTGCCGTTCGGGCTGTTCATTACTTCGCGCTTCGACAAGCTCTGGTGGAAGTACGAACATTCGCGCGCCTATCGGATGGCTTTTGTCGAGACCGGCCATGTCTCCCAGAGCTTCCTGATGGTAGCCACCGCCATGGGCCTCGCTACATGGCTGACAGGGGCCTTGGCCGACTGCCAGGTGGAGCACTTGCTCGGCCTTGAGGGAACCCCCGAACAACCGTTGTTCTTTGTCGGCTGCGGCCACGGTGACGGCCAGGTCCACTGCCGCGAGTTGATAACGTTGCTCGACGAACAGGACGCTGCGCCATGAGCGAGCAGACCTTTGTCCAGGCACCGCTTTACTCCTTGGCCGACTGGAATCGCAAAGCCGCCGTACGAGCAGGCCAGGACGACTATCGCCTGCCTGACGATCTGGAGCGGCAGTTATCGAGCCGGCACTGGTTTCCACCAGCCTTCATTCCCTATGTCGAACACCCGTTGGTCATACACGCAGGTCAATCCGTTGCCCAACGGCTGGCGGCCAATCACCTGGTGTACTTCCTCGATTACACGACGATGCTGGAACACCGGATCGTCAACCGCTCCGTGGAGGCACTGGTCCATGGCGAACTGGCCGTGCCGATTCCGACCGAAATGAAAACCGCGGCCCTGCAGCTGTATACGGACGAGGGCTACCACGCACTGTTTTCCAACGAGGTGGCTGAACAGATCGCTGCCTTGTACGGCATCCAGGATCGCCCTCCGGCCAGGCGAATCGGTCGGCTGTTGGGCGTGATCCAAAAATGCCCACCCCCGGACCGCCCCCTCGCGTGGTTCCTGTTGGGGTTTGTCTCCGAAACGATCATTGCCCGGGAGCTGCTCACCCTCACCCGGAAAACCTTGGTCTGTACGGTCTACCGCATGCTCAAAACTCATCTGCAGGACGAAGCGCGCCACAGCCGATACTTCAGCGAGGTCTTCGGCTACCTCTGGCCGATTCTCGACGCAACACAACACGAGTGGGCGGCGAGGCTGCTGTTGGAGATCATCGGGCTTTATTTCGAACCGGATATCCCCTGGTTGATGGGCAGCCTCGCCAGCGTGGGCTTCGAGGAGACGGCATCCCTCCAGATCGTTGCCGACATCGTGCCGCCACACGCCCATGCCGCACGGGTTCGCTCAGGTGCGGTATCGACATTCGCGGCCATGCAACGAGCCGGTTTTTTTGACAATGACCACAACCGAGCGCTCTTTTGCGAGGCGGGGTTCCTTGATGGCTGACCTATCCAGTCGTCCATCTGTGGACAAGCCAGCCATCGTCGGGCTCTTGACGATGTTGACGCTGCTTGGCGTGTTTCCGATCGATGTTGTACTGCCTTCGTTTCCGGCGCTGGCTGGGCACTTTCGCAACTCATCCTCAGACATTGCCCTGTCTGTCAGCCTGTTTGCCGTAGGCATTGCGCTCTCACAGCTATTGATTGGCCCGCTTTCCGATGCCATGGGCCGCAAGACACTGTTGTTGGTCGGCATCGCCGTCTCGGTTGTCGGCGCAGCGGGGTGCACCTTGACTCACGACTTCCGGCTGTTCCTGGTTTTTCGAATCATCCAGGCGTTGGGGTGCGGTTGCTTTGTGCTCTCCCAGGCACTGGTCCAGGACCTGTTTACCGGAACGCAACAGCAGCGGCTGCGTATCTTTCTGGTCACCTGCGGCGGCGTCTTTATTTCCATCTCGCCACTGGCCGGCACTGGCCTCCAAGGTTGGATGGGGTGGCGCGGCAGTTTTCTGGTGTTCATCGTACTGGCAATCGGCGCATTTGCCGGCGCCTGTCTTTTACTTGAAGGCCCGGCCCAAAACTGCCGATCCAGGCGGATGAACTTCTTTGCGTCTTATCGCAGAGTCTGCGGTCATTTCAGCTTCATGGCCTATTGGCTGATTTCGGCACTTGCGTTTTCCTGTCATTTTTCATTCATTGTCATTTCGCCATTGATCTTCATCGACCAATTGCAGCTCTCGCAGCAGGCTTTCTCAGTGATGCTCCTGGGCTACGGGCTGGCCTATATCGGCGGCGGCGCATTCGCGACCGTACTCGACAACCGAATCGACTCGCACACCCAGATCATCACCGGCCTGAGCCTGATCCTGACGGCGGGTCTATCGATGCTGGTGCTTTTCTACATCATCGGCCTGTCCATCACGACCGTTCTGCTGCCCATGGTTGTATGCACCACTGGCACAACGATTGCGCGCGCGGCCGCCCATACCCGGGCGATGAACACCTTTGCGGAGCAAGCGGGTACCTCCGCATCGGCGGGCAGCGTGCTGATCTTCATCACGGGCGGCCTGGCCAGCGCCGGCATCAGCCTCTCTCCCTTACCCTTGCCTTTCACGCTTGCGCTATGCCTGATCGCATTCAGCCTCCTCGGCATGACGCTCAACACGCTGGTCAGGCTTCGTCACCGAAGGTTATTGCCCGGCTGAACGCTGCCAGTCGTCATCCCGAGCGTGAGATTGGCGACAGATCGGCGCTTTGCGTCATTTCATCCTGGCGCCAGCGGTGTAGAATCGGGGCATTCATCGCCATTCATCCCCGGCGGGTTTATGAGCTCATGCTGAGGCACGCAGCGATCCTGCAAAGTCATCGGCCACTTCCGGACACACCGCCAATCCCGAGTGTTCCAGACGTCGACAGAAGCTCACTCCCCATTGATACCTGATAAGTACCTGATTTGCCGCCCGGAGTGCTCCATGCCTGATTACCGTTCGAAAACATCCACCCATGGCCGCAACATGGCCGGCGCCCGTGCATTGTGGCGCGCCACGGGGATGAAGGATGACGACTTCAAGAAGCCGATCATCGCCATTGCCAACTCTTTCACCCAGTTCGTACCGGGTCACGTCCACCTCAAGGACCTGGGCCAATTGGTTGCCCGTGAAATCGAACGTGCCGGCGGTGTTGCCAAGGAATTCAACACCATCGCCGTGGACGACGGCATCGCGATGGGCCACGACGGCATGCTTTATTCGCTGCCCAGTCGCGAGATCATCGCCGACTCGGTCGAGTACATGGTCAACGCCCACTGTGCCGACGCCATCGTCTGTATCTCCAACTGCGACAAGATCACCCCCGGCATGCTCATGGCCGCACTGCGCCTGAACATCCCGGTAATCTTCGTTTCCGGCGGCCCGATGGAAGCCGGCAAGACCAAGCTCGCCAGCCACGGCCTCGACCTGGTGGACGCGATGGTAATCGCCGCCGACTCCAGCGCTTCTGACGAGAAGGTCGCCGAGTACGAGCGCAGCGCCTGTCCGACCTGCGGTTCGTGCTCCGGCATGTTCACCGCCAACTCGATGAACTGCCTGACCGAAGCCCTGGGCCTGGCATTGCCAGGCAACGGTTCGACCCTGGCCACCCACAGCGACCGCGAGCAACTGTTCCTGCAGGCCGGCCGGACCATCGTCGAGCTGTGCAAGCGTTACTACGGCGAAAACGATGAATCGGTGCTGCCACGCAACATTGCCAACTTCAAGGCGTTCGAGAATGCCATGACGCTGGACATCGCCATGGGCGGTTCCACCAACACCATCCTGCACTTGCTCGCTGCCGCTCAGGAAGCCGAGATCGACTTCGATCTGCGCGACATCGACCGCCTGTCCCGTCACGTACCGCAGCTGTGCAAAGTCGCGCCGAACATCCAGAAGTACCATATGGAAGACGTGCACCGCGCCGGCGGCATCTTCAGCATCCTCGGCTCCCTGGCCCGAGGCGGTCTGTTGCATACCGACCTGCCAACGGTACACAGCAAGACCATGGCCGAGGCCATCGCCAAGTGGGACATCACCCAGACCACCGACGAAGCCGTGCATCACTTCTTCAAGGCCGGCCCGGCGGGCATCCCGACCCAAACTGCCTTCAGCCAATCGACTCGCTGGGAAACCCTGGATGACGACCGTGAAAACGGCTGCATCCGCAGCGTCGAGCACGCCTACTCCAAGGAAGGCGGCCTGGCTGTGTTGTACGGCAACATTGCCTTGGACGGCTGCGTGGTAAAAACCGCCGGCGTCGACGAGTCGATCCATGTATTCGAAGGCAACGCCAAGATCTTCGAAAGCCAGGACAGCGCCGTGCGCGGCATCCTTGCCGATGAAGTGAAGGCCGGCGATATCGTGATCATTCGCTACGAAGGCCCGAAAGGCGGCCCGGGCATGCAGGAAATGCTCTACCCGACGTCCTACCTGAAGTCCAAAGGCCTGGGCAAAGCCTGCGCGCTGCTGACGGACGGACGGTTCTCTGGCGGCACCTCTGGCCTGTCCATTGGCCATGCTTCGCCGGAAGCGGCGGCTGGCGGCGCCATTGGCCTGGTGCGCGATGGCGACAAGGTATTGATCGACATTCCCAACCGCTCGATCAACCTGCTGATCAGCGACGAAGAATTGGCCGAACGCCGCGTCGAGCAGGACAAGAAAGGCTGGAAGCCGGTGGAAGTGCGCCCGCGCAAAGTCACCACCGCCCTAAAGGCCTACGCCCTACTCGCCACCAGCGCCGACAAAGGTGCGGTGCGCAACAAGGCGATGCTTGACGGGTTGTAAGCGTCCTAGCTTCGAACAAAATGCCCCGCCAAGCGCGGGGCATTTTTTTTGGGCTTCAGTCTGACCCTTTTGGGCCAAGTGCTCCCTCGCCACAGGGTTACTTGGTATCAGTGTGGGGGAGGGGTTTACTGAATGTCCTCGGGCTTGACGATCACCCAGTTCTTGTCAGCCGTCACCGGCAATCCTTCCTTGGCCTGGGCGGCGGCGTGCTTGGCCATCATGCCGTTGATCTGGGTCATGTACTTGTCCTTGCGGTTGACCCACAGGTGGATGCCGCCCTTGGCCACGTCCACATCGTGGAACAACATGTAGCCGTCGCTGCTCGGCGTATCGCCGGCGACGAGTACGGGTTTTTTCCATTCGTCGATGTAGGTCAGGATCGCCGCATGCTTGCCGGCCATCCAGGTCGCCGGGGTCCAGAGGTAGGGGGTGTACTCCAGGCCCAGGTTGGCGTTCTCGTCGTATTTGCCGTTTGTGATCTGTTTGCGCGCGGTGGTCAGCTCGCCGGTCTTGCGGTCCTTGAGCAGCGTGGTCACGCCGATCACGTTCTGCGGCTTGAGGTTGTAGCCATACTTCGGATCGGCCGCGACCATGCGCACCAGCTCTTCGGAAGCCGCGGTCATGACGTAGACCTCGATACCGTTTTCCATCAGTTTGTTGTACAGCTCGGTCTGGCCGGTGAAGATTTTCGGTGGGTTGACGTTGTACTGAACCACCTTGTCGCCATCGTAATAGGTGGTCGGCACCGGTTTGCCTGAAGCCATCAATTCATCGACATAACCCTTCAGCTCCTTGAGCGTGAACCCAGAGAACACCTGGGCCACCCACGGGTAGCAAACCATGTCGTCCAGTTCGCACAGGCGGTAGTAATAGCTGAAGAGGCTTTCCTTGTGTTCAGCCGTATCCTTGAACGGCATCAGCTTCAGGGATGGGTCCAGGGTTTCACGGCTGATGAGGCCCTTGTTCTCCATGAACGGCAACAGCGACTCCTCCAGGTCGTAGCGGTAGCTGGTGTTGTCCATGTCAAAGACCGCGTAGTTACCCTTGTTGGCGTTGGCCGCGATCATCGCTTCCAGCGCCTTGGCCTGTTCCGCCGGCCAGTGCTTGAGATCGGTGGCGAGCACTTGGCCGACGAGGCCCAAGCCTAGAGCGACAGCGAGCAGGTGCGGTACGAGCTTCATCGGCGTTTACTCCCAGTTTGTAAGAGTTTGACGCTAACAAATGCCTGTGACGGATCCCGCCTGTGGGCGACCGCTTGCGTCCCGATAACGGCAGCGGCATGTCCGTGGACGCCAGCGCCTTATTCCAAAAGCGACAGTAAACATTCTTTTTTAGTATTAATTCTTTAGATATCAGACTGTTAGGCTTTCCGGCTCACAGTCGCGGCTCGTGGCGACTGGCAAAGTCTTATCGGAGTTTTTCATGAATGTGCCGCTGATACTCAATCTGCTGGTGTTTATTGGCCTGCTGTTCGGCCTGGCGCAAACCCGCCACAGCACCTGGAGCCTGGCCAAAAAGGTCTTGTTGGCGCTGGCGCTGGGCGTGGTGTTCGGTATCGCCCTGCATACGATTTATGGGGCAGCGAATCCCGTGCTCAAAGCGTCGATCGGTTGGTTCGACCTCGTGGGCAATGGTTATGTGCAGTTGCTGCAGATGATCGTGATCCCGCTGGTCTTCGCCTCGATCCTCAGCGCCGTGGCCCGCCTGCACAATGCCGCGTCCCTGGGCAAGATCAGCTTCCTGACCATCGGTACGCTGCTGTTCACCACCGCCATCGCGGCGCTGATCGGCATCGGCCTGACCAACCTGTTCGGCCTCACCGCCGAGGGCCTGGTGGCCGGCACCCAGGAACTGGCGCGCCTGCAAGTGATCCAGGGCGACTACGCCGCAAAGGTCGCCAACCTGAACATTCCGCAGCTGCTGCTTTCGTTCATTCCACAGAATCCTTTTGCCGACCTTGCCCGGGCGAAGCCGACGTCGATCATCAGCGTGGTGATTTTCGCGGCGTTCCTCGGTGTCGCCGCGTTGCAGTTGCTCAAGGATGACGTTGAGAAAGGCCAGAAGGTGGTCGACGCCATCGACACCCTGCAAAGCTGGGTGACGCGCCTGGTGCGCCTGGTGATGAAGCTCACGCCATACGGCGTGCTGGCGCTGATGACGAAGGTGGTCGCCGGCTCGAATCTGCAGGACATCATCAAGCTCGGTAGCTTCGTAGTGGTGTCGTACCTGGGGCTGGGCTTGATGTTCGTGGTCCATGGCCTGTTGGTGTCAGCCGCCGGGATCAACCCGCTGCGTTTCTTCCGCAAGATCTGGCCGGTGTTAACGTTCGCCTTCACCAGCCGTTCCAGCGCCGCGACCATTCCGTTGAGCATCGAGGGCCAGACCAGTCGCCTCGGCATTCCCCGGGCGATCGCCAGCTTCAGCGCCTCGTTCGGCGCCACCATCGGCCAGAACGGTTGTGCCGGGCTGTATCCGGCGATGCTGGCGGTGATGGTCGCGCCCACCGTGGGCATCAACCCGCTGGATCCGGTGTGGATCGCAACGCTGGTCGCCATCGTGACCTTGAGTTCGGCGGGCGTGGCAGGAGTCGGTGGTGGCGCGACGTTCGCCGCGCTGATCGTGCTGCCGGCCATGGGTTTGCCGGTCTCGCTGGTGGCGCTGCTTATTTCGGTGGAGCCGCTGATCGACATGGGCCGCACTGCATTGAATGTCAGTGGCTCGATCACTGCGGGGGCGATTACCAGCCAGGTGATGCAGCAGACTGACAAAGCACTGCTCGATGCCGACGAGCATGGGGAGTTGGCGCAGGCTTGACGGGGGGCCTGTTAAATCGGCTATCGCGAGCAAGCTTGCTCGCGATGCTTCAGCGCTTTTCCCAGACTTCGAAACTGTAGGCCGGCTTGTCCCCTTCGGCCGGATTCGGCTGGTTCGAAACCAGCTTCCAATGGTTCGAATCAAACGCCGGGAACCAAGCATCCCCTTCCGGGCTCAGCGCCACGCGGGTCAGGTACAGCCGATCCGCCTGATCCAATGCCTGGGCATAGAGCTGGGCACCGCCGATCAGCATCAGCTCGTCCACGCCTTGTTCCAGCGCCCAGGCTTCGGCCCGTTCCACTGCGGCTTCAAGCGTGGAATAAACCTGCGCGCCTTCCAAAACCAGGCCGGGTTGGCGGCTCACCACGATATTCAAGCGACCCGGCAGCGGTCGACCGAGGGAGTCCCAGGTCTTGCGGCCCATGATGATCGGCTTGCCCAGAGTGGTGGCCTTGAAATATTTGAAATCCCCCGGCAAGTGCCAGGGCATGGTGTTGTCGATGCCGATCACACGGTTTTCACCGAGGGCTGCGATCAGGCTTAAGGGAAGAGTTTTTTTCATGAGGGCGAGAATACCAGAGGCCCGGACTGGCGCCACAGCGGTTATGCTCTTTGCTCATTCGAGCAACGGAAGCGCCCGTGACAGAACTGCAGAACCTCTGGTTGACCGAGACGATACGCCTGCGTGAAGAACACGCCGGCCCGCTCGAGGATCAGGAAGCCAATCGCCTGGCCCGCGCGGCAGGAGGCGATCTATCCACCCGCATCCGCCACCGCGCCGGCTGGCTGGCCGACCGCGACGGCCTTGCTCAAGCCCTGCGCCACTGGCTGCAGGGAGCGCGGCTGGCGCTGATGGCGTTGGCGGTGCTCGCCATCGCCAGCGGCGCCGGCCTGGGGTTCGCCGCCCTCGGCGATGGACGCGCGCCGGTCAACGTTTTCTGGGCCTTGGGCAGCCTGTTGGGGCTGAACCTGCTCCTGCTCATTGGCTGGCTCCTGGGCCTGCTGTTCGCCGGGGAGCAAGGCGCCACGCTGGGACGCCTTTGGCTGTGGCTCAGCGAAAAACTGGCGCGTGATGCCAAGGCTGCCCAACTGGCGCCAGCCCTGCTGCTGTTGTTGCAACGGCACCGGCTCAATCGCTGGGCGCTCGGCGTGCTGGTCAACGGCTTGTGGCTACTGGCGATGCTCAGCGCGCTGGTCATCGTACTGATGCTGATGGCGACCCGGCGTTATGGCTTCGTCTGGGAAACCACGATTCTGGGCGGCGATACCTTTGTCGCCATGACCCAGGCCCTCGGTGCGCTGCCCGCCCTGCTGGGCTTCAGCGTGCCGACCGTCGAGATGATACGCGCCAGCGGTGACGCCGCGTTGGATATCGAGAGCGCCCGCCAGGCCTGGGCCGGGTGGTTGGTCGGCGTCTTGCTGGTCTACGGCGTGCTGCCGCGCCTGTGCCTGACGCTGCTGTGCCTGTGGCGATGGCGTCGTGGCCGCGCCAGACTTCGCCTGGACTTGAACCTGCCCGGTTACGCGCAGTTGCGCGAGCGGTTGATGCCCAGCAGCGAGCGCCTGGGGGTCAACGATGCCGCGCCCGCACAGTTGCATAGAATCGACAGCGCCGTCGGGGCAATGGAAAGTGACGGCGCGTTGCTGGTGGCGATCGAGCTGGACGAACGTCCCTGGCCGCCCAAGCTGCCCGACTCCGTTAAAAACGCCGGCATCCTCGACAGCCGCGAGTCCCGCCACAGACTCTTGGAACAACTGTCGCGTTTCCCCCCCGCGCGCCTGGCGATTGCCTGCGACCCCCGACGTTCGCCGGACCGTGGAAGCCTAGCGTTGATTGCCGAGCTGGCCCGCAGCGCCAGCGCTACCCGTATCTGGTTATTGCAGGCGCCACCCGGCGAAGCGCTGGACGGCGAGCGCCTGGGTGATTGGCATAACGCGCTGCAACAGTTGGAGTTGCCGTTCGCCGATTGCGCCCCGATGAACTGGCTGGAGACCGGCCATGACTGAATCCATCAAGCCCCTGAAGCTCGCGGTGGTCGGCCACACCAATGTCGGCAAGACCTCCTTGCTGCGCACCCTGACCCGCGACGTCGGCTTCGGCGAGGTGTCCCATCGCCCGAGCACCACCCGTCACGTCGAAGGGGCTCGCCTGTCGGTGGATGGCCAGGCGCTGCTGGAACTGTACGACACGCCGGGGCTGGAAGACGCCATCGCCCTGCTCGATTACCTGGAACGCCTGGAGCGGCCGGGCGAACGCCTGGACGGCCCGGCACGCCTGGCGCGCTTCCTCGATGGCAGTGAGGCCCGGCAACGCTTCGAGCAGGAAGCCAAGGTGCTGCGGCAGTTGCTCGCCAGCGATGCCGGACTGTATGTCATTGATGCCCGCGAGCCAGTGCTGGCCAAATACCGCGATGAGTTGGAAGTCCTCGCCAGTTGCGGCAAACCGCTGCTACCGGTGCTCAACTTCGTCAGCAGCGCCCAGCATCGCGAACCTGAGTGGCGCGAAGCCCTGGCGCGATTGGGCCTACATGCGCTGGTGCGCTTCGACAGCGTCGCCCCGCCGGAAGACGGCGAACGACGTCTATACGAAAGCCTTGCGCTGTTGCTGGAAAACGCTCGCGAACAGCTGGAGCGACTGATCGATGATCAACAGGCCCAGCGCCAGGCTCGCCAGCAGAGCGCAAAACGCCTGATCGCCGAACTTCTGATCGACTGTGCCGCCTGCCGACGCAGCGTCGCCAGCGATGCGGATCTGGAGCACCAGGCCATCGGCCAATTGCGCGACGCCGTCCGTCAGCGCGAGCAGCGCTGCGTTGAAGCGCTGCTCAAGCTTTACGCTTTCCGTGCCCAGGACGCGGCCGCCAGCGATTTGCCTCTGCTGGACGGTCGCTGGGGCGATGACCTGTTCAATCCCGACACCCTCAAGCAATTGGGCGTGCGAGTCGGTGGCGGGATCGCGGCCGGGGCAGCGGCGGGTGCGGGCGTGGATTTGCTGGTGGGAGGGTTGACCCTTGGCGCCGCAGCCCTGGCCGGAGCCATTGCCGGCGGTGCGCTGCAAACCGCCCGCAGCTATGGCAACCGGTTGATGGGCAAGCTCAAGGGCCAGCGCGAACTGACCGTGGACGACAGCGTGCTGCGCCTCCTGGCCTTGCGCCAACGGCAATTGCTGCAAGCGATCAATCAGCGCGGTCATGCGGCGATGGACAGTATCCGTATCGCCACGCCCCACGATAAGACATGGCGCGAAGGCAGGTTGCCCGAAGCATTGAACAAGGCCCGAGCGTATCCGCAGTGGTCGTCGCTCAACCCCAATCCCCGCTTGAGCCAGGCCGAGCGGCAAGAGCAGATCGAGCTATTGGCCGAGCAGCTTTAGACACCGTCATTTCTGTGGTGAGGGCATTTATCCCCGTTGGGTCGCGAAGCGGCCCCCTGCTTTTTGGATGTGCTGCTGTGGTCGATATTTTTTTGGGGGCGCTTCGCACCCCAGCGGGGATAAATCCCCTCGCCACAAAAAAACGGTTCGCCGCAATTATTCCGCGGCCAACGCTTTTAGCGCCGACGCCGCTTCCGCCAGCTCCAGCTCGCTGAACACCCGTACGCCATGGCGCTTGAGCAACGCCGCCGTCACGCCCTCGCCGGGGACTTTCACACCGCTGAATGTCCCGTCATAGGTGAGCAGGTTGCCGCAGGAGGGGCTGTTGGCCTTCAGCACGGCGATCCGGATGCCGTGTTCGCGCACCAAATCCAACGCTTGATAGGCACCCGACAAAAACTGCGCGCTCACATCCTCGCCATCGGTGGTGATGACCGCCGCGTCGCCATCGAGCACTTTCACTCCTTGCCCGCCAGGAATCTCCGCCGCCGGCCGGGGCGTGGGCAAGCCGCCGGCGACCTCCGGGCACAGCGGCACGACACGACCCTCGTCGAGCCATTGCTGGAGCTGATCGAATGGCCCGCTGGCGCCACCGTCGTAACGCACGCGATGACCGAGCAGACAGCGACTGACGAGGATTTTTTCCATGCTCAGAACAACTCGTTGCCGCGGCGTCGGAACCAACCGGTCAAGGACAGGCGCTCACGCGTCGCCGGCAGCACTTCATGGGGAATGTCCCCCGAGAGAAACACCACCAGGCAGCCGCCGGTGGGCACTACATCGTGCTCGCTTTCGCCCAGGTACATGCGCAACTGACCGCCGTGTTCCGGCAGCCAGGCGTCATTGAGATAGAGCACCGCCGAGACCATGCGCCGGTCATCGTCACGGAAGCGGTCGACGTGCTTGAGGTAGAACGCACCGGGCGGGTACAGGGCGAAGTGGCTCTCGAAATCCTCCAGGCCCAGGAACAGGCCCCGGTTCAAGGCCTCGCGCAGGCTGTCCATCAACCCCAGGTAACGGTCGCAGGCGTCAACCTGGCCGGGCTCGATCCACTGGATGTGATCGCCACGGATCCCTTCGCGAATTTCCGAAAACGGCCCGCGTCCAACGGCGGCCGGGGCCAGTTCACCTTCAGCGGCGCGCTGGCGGCACTCGGCCGCCAAGGCGCGCGTCAGCGCATCCGGCAGGAAGATGTTCTGCTGCGACCAGCCGCGCTCGGCCAGGTCGTCGACGATACGTAACAGCAACGGATGATCAGAAGGTATTTGCATGGCGCGCATAGTATTCCTGTGCCTGCAAAACCGACAGCGCCGCGCAGCGGGTTCGCTGCGCCAGGTGGCACCGCCGTACGAACTTGATACGAATTCTCGACAAGTTCCCGCACCCCACGGAGAATAGTCGGCTGCTGACAGGAGTCCCTATGCGCCGTTTGCTTTTCTCACTGTTAATGTTCTGCGTATTGCCCGCCTGGGCAGACAGCTACGACCAGTTGTACAAGGTCGCCGGCTGGCCGGAACAACGGGCGCATTTCAATGACGCCTTGAATGCCGCGCAGCAGCGCTATCAGAACAGCCTGCCGCCAGCGGTGTTCCAGGCGTTGGTGAACAACAGCAACCAACGGTTCGCGCCCCAGGCCATGGACCAGCGGGCCGAGGCCCAGTTGCGCAATAACCTTGCCGACCCGGACCCGGCCCTGACCTTTTTCCAATCGCCCCTGGGCCGCAAAGTCGTCGCGGCCGAACTGCTCGCCACCCGCCGCGACCAGTTGGCGAAGAACGCCAAGGGCCTGCCGAAGATGCAGGCCAGCGATAACCGCCTGCTGATCATCGGCCATCTGGCCCAGGCCCTGCCCGCCCGTGAAGCCGGTGCCGAAGTCAGCCTGGCGATCGCCGGCGTGGCGGCCGACAGCCTGAGTTCGATGATTCCAGGCTTGCTGGGCGGCGGGCAGGCTCAAGGCATGTTGAACGGCCAGCGCCAGCGCCTGATGGACCAGATCGGTGCGGACCTGAACAACACGTTGCTGTACGTCTACCGTGACCTGACCGACACCGAGCTGGAAGAATTCGCCACCTTCGCCGAGTCGGCCGAGGGGCAGGCCTATTACCAGGCGGCGCTGGCGGCGATTCGGGCGGGGTTAGCGGTGGGGCAGAACTTAGGGCAGTAGGGATTCAACATCGCTATCGCGAGCAGGCTCGCTCCCACAGGGACTGATTGCACAGATCCATCGTGGGAGCGAGCCTGCTCGCGAACGCGATAGATCGATCACCGCCGGACCCGACTCATCCGCCTGCTCAAGAACTCAAACATTTCCTGACGCATCGCCAACCTCTCATTCGCCAGGTGATGCCGCCCCTGCGGCAACATCAGAACCTGCGGCCGGTCGAATTTGGCCTGCAACACTTGCAAGTTGTGTCGCCAATCCACCGTCATGTCCGCCTGCCCCTGGACGATCAACGGCTGGCGCGGGCTGCTCGGCGCCGCCTCTATGCGCTTGATCCACTGCGCGAGCGCCCCGACCCACGCGGTGGGCAGGCGCAGCGGTTGCAGCGGGTCGGCCTGCAGGAACGGAAGGAAATCCGGGTCGGTGGAATTCTCGGTGAACCGCCGGGCAATGCCGGTCACGAACGGCTTGAGCAGGTAATAACTGAGGCGCGACCAGCCCCAGGCGCGAGGCCGGACCAGGGGCGACAACAGGATGACCTGGCCCTGGGCCGGGCTGTTTGCGCCCTGGTTGAGGACATGGTCGACCACAATTGCCCCGCCGGTGCTTTGTCCGCACAGGTGCCAGGGTTGCGGCAGGCCAAGGCTCTCCCCTTCTGCCAGCAAACCTTGCAATGTCGCCTGGTAGTCGGCGAAATCGCCGATGCTGGCGCGCTCGCCACTGGACAATCCATGGCCCGGCAAGTCGCAGCTGATCACCACGAACCGCTGCTCCAGCGCCCAGTCGATCAAGTGCCGGTAAAGGCCCATGTGGTCGTAATAGCCATGGAAAAGGAACAGGGTCGCCACGGCTTTTTCCGGCCACCAGACCTGGCCGACCAGCTCATACCCCGCAACGTCGAAACGACCCAGGCCGCTGCGCAGCGTGCGTGCCGGGAAATCCAGTCCATAGAATTGCTGGTAGGCCTGCGCTTGCGCAGACAGCGGCTGCCACTGCGCCAAAGGTTGCAGGCTGGCGCGCAGATGATCAGGGTCAAAAGAAGCGGGCATTGGTATTCCAGGCAGGAGCGCATCGCGCGAAACAGGCTTTGTAAGCCTGTGATATTCATCTGTCGCGTCGGGCATGGCAAGCTACGCGGCTCCAGAGGATCGACTCCATGCGCCCGTCCCACCGCACGACCTTGCTTGCCAGCCTGCTCGCCCTCGCGTGCGCCGTCGTGCTGTGGCTCGCCTACGACTGGTTCCAGGGCCGATTCCTGAGGACGTTCAGCCAACACACGGCAGTATTTTCCGGCGACCCCCTGCGCCTGCCGCCCGACCTGGCAGGCCCCGGCGCAATCCGCCTGGTGCATTTCTGGGATCCGGCCTGCCCGTGCAACGTTGGCAATCAGCAGCACCTCTCCGAGCTGGTCGAGAAATACACCCCCCTTGGCGTGGCGTTCTACGCAGTACAAAAAACCGGCAGCCAGGGCCGCCTGCCTGTCACGCTGAATAGCCTCAAGACGCTGCCGGCGCTTCCCGGTTCGGAACAGATTCCTGCCAGCCCCGCCGTGGCGATCTGGGACCGCCACGGCAAACTGGCGTATTTCGGCCCGTACAGCGAAGGCTTGACCTGCAATTCGAGCAACAGCTTTATCGAACCGATTCTCGAAGCGTTGAGTACCGGCCGGCAAGTCGACGCAACCCACACCATGGCGGTGGGTTGTTATTGTCCGTGGGCCCAGGACACATCCAGCAAACAGTAGGGCCGAAGATATCCCTCCGAGGAACGATGCACCGGGAAGCGGTCACGTGTTAAACAGGCGATCCACAGCGAGATCGTGGGACCGCTGCCACTCGAATAAGGAATGACCATGAAACGGACCCTCGTCGCCTTCCTGCCACTGCTCGTCAGCGCCGTTATCGTCGCGGGCGGCTACCTCTACAGCAAGCAGCCCACCCGCCAGGGCGCGGTGCAGTTGCAAGGGCTGCAAGGCTCGGTGACGGTGCGCTACGACGAACGCGGCGTGCCGCATATCCGCGCCGAGAACGAAACCGACCTGTACCGTGCCCTCGGTTACGTCCACGCCCAGGATCGGCTGTTCCAGATGGAGATCATGCGGCGCCTCGCCCGGGGCGAGTTGGCCGAGATCCTCGGGCCCAAGTTGCTCGACACCGACAAGCTGATGCGCAGCCTGCGCATTCGCGAGCGCGCCGCCAGCTACGTCGCCGAGCAGGATCGACAGTCGCCGGCCTGGATCGCTACGCAAGCGTACCTGGACGGCATCAACGCCTATCAGCAAACCCACACGCGGCCGCTGGAGTTCGATGTGCTGGGCATTCCCAAGCGTCCCTTTACCGCTGAAGACACCGCCAGCATCGTCGGCTACATGGCCTACAGCTTCGCCGCGGCCTTTCGCACCGAACCCTTGTTGAGCTATGTGCGCGACGAACTCGGTGCCGAGTACCTGAAGATTTTCGACCTCGACTGGCAGCCCCAGGGCGTCCTGCCTCAGGATCCGGCAGGCGGCACGACACTGTCCGCCACTGACTGGAAAGGCCTCAACGCCCTCGCCCGCCTGAGTGAGCAGGCCTTGGCCGACCATGGCCTGCCGCAGTTCGAAGGCAGCAACGCCTGGGCGGTCTCGGGCAACCGCACCCACAGCGGCAAGCCTTTGCTGGCGGGCGATCCGCATATCCGCTTTTCCACGCCGTCGGTGTGGTACGAAGCCCACCTGTCGGCGCCAGGTTTCGAACTCTACGGCCAGTATCAGGCCCTCATGCCGTTCGCCTCCCTGGGCATGAACAAGGATTTCGGCTGGAGCATCACCATGTTCCAGAACGACGACCTGGACCTGATCGCCGAGAAGATCAACCCAGACAACCCCGAACAGGTCTGGTATCGCGGCTCGTGGGTGGACATGACCCGCAGCGAACAGCAGATCGCCGTCAAAGGCCAGGCCCCGGTAACGCTGGTGTTGCGCCAGTCGCCCCACGGCCCGATCGTCAACGATGCCCTCGGCGCCAATGCGGGCAAGACGCCAATCGCCATGTGGTGGGGGTTCCTGGAAAGCCGCAATCCGATCCTCGAGGCGTTCTACCAGCTCAACCGCGCCGACACCTTGGTGAAGGCCCGCGGTGCGTCGGCCAATATCCATGCGCCGGGGCTAAACGTGATCTGGGCCAATGCCAAGGGCGACATCGGCTGGTGGGCCGCAGCGCAATTGCCCAAGCGGCCGGCTGGCGTGAAACCCGGCTTCATTCTCGACGGCACCAGCGCCGAAGCGGAAAAAGACGGTTTCTACCCTTTCAGCAGCAATCCCCAGGAAGAGAACCCGGCCCGGGGCTACATCCTCTCAGCGAATTTCCAGCCGGTGGCGGCCAGCGGGATCGAGATCCCTGGCTACTACAACCTCGCCGACCGGGGTCAGCAACTCGACCGACAACTGAGCGACAAACAGGCCAAATGGGACATCCAGACCACCCAGAAACTGCAACTGGGCACCACCACCGCCTATGGCCCGCGCCTGCTTGCACCTTTGTTGCCGATCCTGCGCGAAGCGGTCAGCGACCCGCAGGAGCGCAAGTGGGTGGAACAACTGGCTGAGTGGAAGGGCGACTACCCGCTGGACTCCATCAGCGCCACGCTGTTCAACCAGTTCCTGTATGACCTGGCCAACACCGCCCTGCGGGACGAACTGGGCGACGGATTCTTCGAAACCGCGCTATCGACCCGTGTCATCGACGCCGCGCTGCCACGCCTGGCCGCCGAGAAAGACTCGCCGTGGTGGGACGACCGATCGACGCTGGGCACCGAAACCCGCGCCGACACGGTGATCAAAGCCTGGGACAAAGCCCTGGCGCACTTGAGGGCGACGCTGGGGGCCGACCCCGCCCAATGGCGGTGGGGTCAGGCACACACCCTGACCCATGGGCATCCCTTGGGCCAGCAAAAGCCGCTGGACCGGGTCTTCAACGTTGGACCGTTCGCCGCACCCGGCACCCATGAAGTACCGAACAATCTCTCGGCCAAGATCGGACCGGCGCCCTGGCCCGTGACCTATGGCCCTTCCACCCGGCGCATCATTGACTTCGCCGACCCGGCCCACAGCGTCACCATCAACCCTGTCGGCCAGAGCGGCGTACCATTCGACAAGCACTATGAGGACCAGGCCGACGCCTACATCGAAGGGCTGTATCACCAGGCGCACCTGGCCGAGGAAGAAGTCACCGCCAACACCCACGGCACACTGAAACTGCTGCCCGCCAGGGCCGAGCCCTGACCATGGCATCGGAATGTTTCTGACGATCGACAGGCTTGGACATCAATGATCGTCAAGACTGCAAAAGCCCAACCCGTTTATCACAATGGAGTCGATGCAATGTTCAATAACTGGTCCGAACTGCTGCCCACCATCAAGAGCGCCTTTGGCGCCCTGGGCAAAAGCAATCCGAAAATGGTCAAGGCCTACATGGCCCTGGATGAGGCTGCCGCCGAGAACAACGTGCTCGACGCCAAGACCCGTGAACTGATCTCCATCGCCGTGGCGATCACCACCCGATGTGACGGCTGCATCGGCGTACACACCGACGCCGCGATCAAGGCCGGCGCGACCCGCGAAGAAATCGCCGCCACCCTGGCAACGGCGGTCTCGCTGAATGCCGGAGCGGCTTATATCTATTCCCTGCGGGCGCTGGAGGCCCATGACGCACTGAAAAAATGAGCTTAAAGCAACGCGGCAAAATTCAACCTGAACTGTTGCGGCGTCACGCCCAACCGCCGATTGAAGACGCTGCGCATGTGTTGGGCATCGCGAAAGCCGCATTGGTAAGCGACGGTCTTGAGCGGTGCCCGAGTGCTTTCCAGCATCACGCGCGCCGCGTCTACCCGGGCCTGCTCGACGAACTCGGCTGGCGTGACCTTCGCCTCCCGGGCGAACACGCGGGAGAAATTGCGTGGGCTCATGTTCGCCGCGCTGGCGAGGTTGGCGATGCCCAGATCACCGTTGAGATTCGCCAGCACGTAAGCCTGGACCTGGGCCACGGTGGAGGTCGGCTCGGCATGGGGCGCGAGAAACGGACTGAACTGTGATTGACCGCCTGAACGCTGGGTGAACACCACCAGCCGCTTGGCGACATTCAGTGCCACCTCCGGCCCATGGTCCTGAGCCAGCAGAAACAGCGACAGGTCGATTCCCGCCGTAACGCCCGCCGAGGTATACAGCTCGCCGTCCTGCACGTACAGCCGATCGGCTTCGATCCGGGTCGAGGGGCACAGCTGCGCCAGCGCCGAAGCATCGCCCCAATGGGTGGTGACGGTCCGCCCCTGGAGCAATCCCGCCCGAGCGAGCATGAACGCGCCATTGCAGATCGAACCGAAGCGCCGGGCCCGGGCGCAGGCTTCGCGCAGCCAGGCATTGAACGCTGGGCCAACGTCCATGAACGGCAATTGCGGCCCGCCCGCGACCAGCAGCAGGTCGTACGGCCCTGACGCTGCGCTGAAATGGCGGTGGGGATTGAGGGACATGCCGTTGGAGCAAGACGTCGCGCCGCGCTCGACGCCGATCACTTCCAGCCGATAGTGATCCTGCGCGGCGAGAAAGCGATTGGCTTCGCAGAACACATCCAGGGGGCCGCTGACGTCCAGGGACTGGACGCCCGTGAACACCACGATGGCGACGGTTTTTTCCATGGTGCTCACTTACCTGTCCGGGTTGACCACAGAACCCTAGCCAATCCGGCGTGCAGAAGCCAGATGGCATGAAACCCAAGTTCATTGGCCGTAATCGCAGCCATGGCGCGATTGCTGCGCCGTATCCCGGCGAACAGACTGAACCCTCAGCGCCGCCACGGCGCACCGTCAAGAGGAGAGCAGCATGACCCGCATCGCCGGCATCCAGATTCCCGACAGCGCCCTCGCCCGGGCCACCACCGAATACATTCGCGACATTGAATCGGACCTGCTGTATCACCATTCCCGCCGGGTGTTCCTGTTCGGCGCCTTGAGCGGCCAGCGCCAGCAGTTGGCTTACGATCCGCAGCTGCTCTACGTCGGCGCGATGTTCCACGACCTCGGGTTGGTGGAAGGCTACCGCAGCGACGATGAGCGCTTCGAAGTGGACGGCGCGAATGCCGCCGCGGCCTTCCTCAAACCCTACGGGTTGAGCGATGACGACATCGAGCAAGTGTGGCTGTCGATCGCACTGCACACCACGCCCGGCGTGCCGAAGCACCTGCGCCCCAACGTCGCCCTGGTGACCGCTGGCGTGGAAATGGACGTGCTGGGCATGGATTACGCCGCGTTCCCCACCGCACAGCGCGACGCCGTGGTGCATGCGCATCCCCGGGGAGAAGGCTTCAAGGAGTGCATCATCTGCGCCTTCGCCGACGGCTTGCGGCATCGTCCACATACCACCTTCGGCAATGTGAAGACCGATGTGCTGAGGGATCAGGAGCCGGGGTTCAAGCCGATGAACTTCGTTGAAGTGATCCGCAGCTCGCCCTGGAATTCATAGCCAGCACACCCCGCCACTATCGCGAGCAGGCTCGCTCCCACAAGGGGATCTGCGCTGAGCCACGGATTTGCGGGCAAAAAAACACCAGTGGGAGCGAGCTCGCTCCCACATTTTGGTCCCAGAGTCGGTTAGGCCGAAGCGGTTTCCGCCCGGCGTACTTCCGGTTGCTTCCAGGAATCGGCGGCGCTTTCCTCGATCGCTTGCTGGATCGCCCGCTTGCGGTTTTCTTCGGCACGGCGGCTGAAGTACCAGACCAGGAAGGTCACCAGGGACACCGCCAGCAGGATCAGGCTCGCCACGGCGTTGATTTCCGGTTTCACCCCCAGGCGCACCGCCGAGAAGACTTCCATCGGCAAGGTGGTCGAGCCAGGGCCGGAGACGAAGCTTGCCAACACCAGGTCGTCAAGGGACAGCGCGAACGACATCATGCCGCCCGCCGCCAGCGACGGCGCGATCATTGGGATGGTGATCAGAAAGAATACCTTCCACGGCCGCGCGCCGAGGTCCATGGCCGCCTCTTCGATGGACAGGTCCAGCTCACGCAAGCGCGCCGAGACCACCACCGCCACGTAGGCCGCGCAGAACGTCGTGTGGGCGATCCAGATCGTGACGATGCCACGTTCCTGGGGCCAGCCGATCATTTGCGCCATGGCCACGAACAACAGCAACAGCGACAAGCCGGTGATCACTTCCGGCATCACCAATGGCGCGGTGACCAGGCCGCCGAACAGCGTCCGACCCTTGAAGTGGGTGATGCGGGTCAGCACGAAGGCCGCCAGCGTGCCCAGGGCCACCGCGGCAATCGCCGTGTAGCAGGCAATTTCCAACGAGCGCATCACCGAGCCCATCAGCTGGCTGTTGTCCAGCAGGCCGACGTACCACTTGACTGACCAACCGCCCCACACCGTCACCAGTTTGGAGGCGTTGAACGAGTAGATCACCAGAATCAGCATCGGCGCGTAGATGAACAACAGACCCAGCACCAGCATCAGGCTTGAAAAACTGAAGCGCTTCATTACTTGCCCTCCATTTCTTTGGCCTGACTGCGGTTGAACAGGATGATGGGCACGATCAGGATCGCCAGCATCACCACCGCCAAGGCGGATGCCACCGGCCAGTCTCGATTATTGAAGAATTCCTGCCACAGCACTTTGCCGATCATTAGCGTTTCCGGGCCGCCCAGCAGTTCCGGAATCACGAACTCGCCCACCACCGGGATGAACACCAGCATGCAGCCGGCGATGATGCCGTTCTTGGACAGCGGCACGGTGATCTTCCAGAAGCTGTTGAAGGTGCTCGAACCCAGGTCCGACGCGGCTTCCAGCAGGCTGGCATCATGCTTCACCAGGTTGGCGTAGAGCGGCAGGATCATGAACGGCAGGTAGGAATAGACCACGCCGATATAGACCGCCAGGTTGGTGTTGAGAATTTGCAGGGGTTCGCTGATCCAACCCATGCTCATCAGAAAGCCGTTGAGCAAGCCGTTGTTGCTGAGGATACCCATCCACGCGTAGACGCGAATCAGGATCGCGGTCCAGGTCGGCATCATGATCAGCAGCACCAGCACCGTCTGCATCTCTTTGCGGGCGTTGGCGATGCCATAGGCCATGGGGTAGCCGATCAATAGGCACAACGTGGTGCTGATCAGCGCCATCTTCAGCGAGCCGAGATAGGCGGAGATGTACAGCTCATCCTCGCTGAGCATCACATAGTTGCCAAGGTTGAGCAGCACCTGCAGCTTCTGGTCGATGTAGCTGTAGATTTCGGTGTAAGGCGGGATCGCCACGTCGGCTTCGGCGAAACTGATCTTCAGGACGATGAAGAACGGCAGCATGAAGAACAGGAACAGCCAGATGAAGGGCACCCCGATGACCATCTGACGGCCACCGGGCGTTATTCGGGCGAGTCGGCGTTTGAACTTGCGCATGTTCATGAGCGAAGCACCACGCCGCTGTCGTCTTCCCACCAGACGAATACCTGGTCGCCCCAGGTCGGACGCTGGCCTCGGCGTTCGGCGTTGGCGACGAACGACTGCACCAGCTTGCCACTCGGCAGCTCGACGTAGAACACCGAGTGGCCGCCCAGGTAGGCGATGTCATGGACCTTGCCACTGGACCAGTTGTGCTCGCAGGTTGGCTGCTCGGGCGTGACCAGGAGTTTTTCCGGGCGGATGGCGTAGGTGACGGACTTGTCCTGCACCGAGGTGCTGATGCCGTGGCCGACGTAGATGTTGCGGTCCAGGTCCTTGCACGTCAGCACCGCGTGGCCCTCGGCGTCGTCCACCACTTCGGTCTCGAAGATGTTGACGTTGCCGATGAATTCACAGACCAGGCGGCTGGTCGGGGTCTCGTAGATATCGATCGGGCTGCCGATCTGGGCGATCCATCCCAGGTGCATGATCGCAATGCGCTCGGCCATGGTCATGGCCTCTTCCTGGTCGTGAGTCACCATCACGCAGGTCACGCCGACCCGCTCGATGATCTCCACCAGCTCAAGTTGCATCTGCGAGCGCAGCTTCTTGTCCAGAGCGCCCATTGGCTCGTCGAGCAGCAAGAGTTTGGGTCGCTTGGCCAGGGATCGGGCCAGGGCCACGCGCTGGCGCTGGCCACCAGAGAGTTGGTGCGGCTTGCGCTTGGCGTACTGGCTCATCTGCACCAGCTTGAGCATTTCAGCCACGCGGGCGTCGATCTCGGCTTTCGGGATCTTGTCCTGTTGCAGGCCGAAAGCAATGTTCTGGGCCACGGTCATGTGGGGGAACAAGGCGTAGGACTGGAACATCATGTTGATCGGCCGCTCGTAGGGCGGCAGGTCGGTGATGTCCACGCCATCGAGGAAAATCCGCCCCTCCGTGGGCCGCTCGAAGCCTGCCAGCATGCGCAGCAAAGTGGATTTGCCCGATCCCGAACCGCCGAGCAAGGCAAAGATCTCGCCTTTCTTGATTTCCAGGGACACGTCGTCCACGGCAATCGTCTCGTCGAACTTCTTCGTGACCCGGTCGATCTTGACCAGCACCTGCTTGGGTGTCTGGTCGCCCTCGAGGGCTTTCTTATAGGCGCCGGAGGCAACTGCCATTTACGAAACTCCCACAAAATTTGCAGCTCGCCCAAGACGGGCGAACCTTGGAAAAGTTAGAGCGCTTGACGCTATTTACCCGACTTGACCTTGGTCCAGCTGCGGGTCATGAGTCGTTGGATCTTGGGCGGCAACTCGGAGTTGACGTAGAGCTTGTCGACAACCTCCTGCGGGGGATAAACCGCTTCGTCGGTGCGCACTTCCTGGTCCATCAGTTCGCCAGCCTTGGGGTTCGGGTTGGCATAACCGACGTAGTCGCTCACCTGGGCGATGACCTCAGGCTTGAGCAGATAGTTGATGAACGCGTGGGCCTCCTTGACGTTGGCGGCGTCGCGTGGGATTGCCAGCATGTCGAACCAGAGGTTGCCGCCTTCCTTGGGAATCACGTAAGCGATTTCGACGCCCTTGCCGGCCTCGCTGGCACGTTCACGGGCCTGGAAAATATCGCCGGAGAACCCCGCAGCCACGCAGATGTTGCCGTTGGCCAGGTCCGAGATGTACTTGGAGGAGTTGAAGTAGGTCACGTAAGGCCGGATCTTGAGGAGCTGGGCCTCGGCCTTCTTGTAGTCTTCGGGGTTCTGGCTGTTGGGGTCCAGGCCCAGGTAGTTGAGCATCGCCGGGATCATCTCGTCGCCCGAGTCGAGGAACGAAACGCCGCAGCTGGACAGCTTCTTGATGTTTTCCGGTTCAAACAGCATGGCCCACGAGTCGATTTTTTCGACACCCAGTACCGCCTTGATCTTCTCGACGTTATAGCCGATGCCGTTGGTGCCCCACAGGTAAGGCACGGCGTATTGATTGCCCGAGTCGTTTTTTTCCAGACGCTTGAGCAGCGAAGGATCGAGGTTGGCGTAGTTCGGCAGCTGCGATTTGTCGAGCTTCTGGAACGCCCCGGCCTTGATCTGCTTGCCCAGGAAATGGTTGGACGGCACGACCACGTCGTAACCGGTGCGACCGGCCAGCAACTTGCCTTCCAGGGTTTCGTTGGAATCGAACACATCGTAGACCGGCTTGATCCCGGTGGCTTTCTCGAAGTCCGCCAGGGTGGATTCGCCGATGTAGTCCGACCAGTTATAAATATGCACGGTGGAGGCCGCCTGGACAGTGACAGCGAGTGTCAGGCCAGCACCGACCAGCAAGGCGTTGCGCAACAAAGAAAAGACAGGCACGTGGAGGTCCTCTTAAATAGTTGGGCCCAAGTTGCCCCCGTTACCGGGCAACGATATGCCCTGCAACAAAACCGGCGCGCAACTTACCCTCGATAAACCGATCCAGCAAAACTTTTAGTTATTTAATTGCTCCTGTTGCCGCCCTCCCGGGGACGGCGACAACCGGAGCGTGCTTCAAGCCGGCTTATTTGCCGGATTTGATCTTGGTCCAGCTGCGGGTCAGGATCCGCTGGGTCGCCGACGGCAGGTCGGCGATGGCGTACAGCTTGGCCTTCACTTCGTCCGATGGGTAGATGCTCGGGTCACCGGAGATTTCCTTGTCCACCAGCGCGGTGGCGGCCTTGTTGCCGTTAGGGAAACGCACGTTGTCGGTGATCTCAGCCATGATTTCCGGCTGCATGATGAAGTTCATCCACTTGTAGGCGGCTTCGACGTTTTCGGCATCTTTTGGAATGGCGACCATGTCGTAGAACGAACCGGCACCTTCCTTCGGAATGGTGTAGGCCACTTTCACCTTGCCGCCAGCTTCAGCCGCACGGCTCTTGGATTGCTCGATATCACCCGAGTAACCCACGGCCACGCAGATGTTGCCGTTGGCCAGGTCCGAAATGTATTTGGAAGAGTGGAAGTAACCGATCGATGGGCGCAGCTTGAGGAACAGTGCTTCGGCTTCGGCCAGTTGCTTCTTGTCCTGGCTGTCGGTCGGGTAGCCGAGGTAATGCAGAGCCACGGGAATCATTTCGGTTGGCGAATCGAGGAAGCTCACGCCGCAGCTCTTGAGCTTGGCAATGTTCTCGGGCTTGAGCAGCACGTCCCAGGAGTCGATCTTGTCGACGCCCAACGCGGCCTTGACCTTCTCGGGGTTGTACCCGATGCCGATGGTGCCCCACATGTACGGAAACGCGTGCTTGTTGCCCTGGTCGCTGGCATCGCCGACGGCCTTGAGCAGGTCGGGGTCCAGGTTCTTCCAGTTCGGCAGCTTGGACTTGTCCAGCTCCTGGTAGACGCCGGCCTTGATCTGCTTGGCGAGGAAGTTGTTCGACGGCACCACGACGTCATAGCCGGATTTGCCGGCCAGCAACTTGGCTTCCAGCGTCTCGTTACTGTCGAATACGTCGTAGACGACCTTGATCCCCGTTTCCTTCTCGAACTTGGCGACCGTGTCCGGCGCGATGTAGTCGGACCAGTTATAGACGTGCAGCACCTTGTCGTCCGCCTGGACGGCGCCCGCCATCACGCCCATCAGGGACATGGCGAGGAGGGTCTTGCCAGCTAACTTCATACCTAATGTCTTCATGCCTAATGCCTTCATGAAAAGTGCTCCAGTTATTCTTCTTGGCCACGGTTGCGTAGCCGGCTCTCTGGCAACTTGAACAGCGGGGGTAGTCTGGCAAGTTACAGGGCAAGCTTTCAACAAAAGCCCAGCCTTTTGTTCACGCTGGGCGAGGCCCATGCCGGCACCTCGCTCAGAGCCTAGCACTTAGCCCTGCAACGCACTGAGCGTCAGGTCCAGGCATTGCCGCGCCTTGGCCACCAGTTCGTCGATCTCGGCCTTGCTGATCACCAGCGGTGGCGCAATGATCATGGTGTCGCCCACGGCGCGCATGATCAGCCCATTATCGAAGCAGAACTGCCGGCAGATCATGCCCACGCCCTTGCCTTCGTAACGCTTGCGCGTGGCCTTGTCCTGGACCAGCTCGATCGCCCCCAGCAAACCGACGCCGCGCACTTCACCCACCAGCGGATGATCGTTCAGTTCCCGCAGACGTTGCTGCAAATAGGGTGCCGTCTCGCCGTGGACACGCTCGATGATCTTCTCGTCGCGCAGGATCCTGATATTTTCCAGGGCCACTGCCGCAGCCACCGGATGGCCGGAGTAGGTGAACCCGTGGTTGAAATCGCCGCCTTCGTTGAGCACCGCAACCACGTCGTCGCGCACGATCAGGCCACCCATGGGGATGTAGCCGGAGGTCAGGCCCTTGGCGATGGTCATCATGTGTGGTTTCAACCCGTAATGGTCGGTACCGAACCACTCGCCGGTGCGCCCGAAACCACAGATGACCTCGTCGGCCACGAAGAGGATGTCGTACTTGGCGAGGATTTCCTTCATGCGCGGCCAGTAGCTGTCCGGCGGCACGATCACGCCACCGGCGCCCTGGATCGGCTCGGCGATGAACGCACCGACGTTATCCACGCCGATCTCGAGGATTTTTTCTTCCAGCTGATTGGCCGCCCAGATGCCGAACTCTTCAGGGCTCATGTCGCCGCCTTCACCGAACCAGTACGGTTGGGCGATGTGGACGATGCCCGGGATCGGCAGGTCGCCTTGCTCGTGCATGTAGGTCATGCCGCCCAGGCTCGCGCCGGCCACGGTCGAACCGTGATAACCGTTCTTGCGACTGATGATGACTTTCTTGTTCGGCTGGCCCTTGATCGCCCAGTAGTGGCGGACCATGCGCAACATGGTGTCGTTGCCTTCGGAGCCAGAGCCGGTGAAGAACACGTGGTTCATGCCTTGCGGCGCGATATCGGCGATGGCCTTGGACAATTCCAGCACGGGCGGGTGAGCGGTCTGGAAGAAGAGGTTGTAGTACGGCAGCTCACGCATCTGTTGGCTGGCGGCGTCCGCCAGTTCATCGCGACCGTAGCCAACGGCCACGCACCAGAGGCCGGCCATGCCGTCGAGAATCTTGTTGCCTTCACTGTCCCAGAGGTACACGCCCTTGGCGTGGGTGATGATGCGCGGGCCTTTCTCTTTCAGTTGCTTGAAGTCGCTGAACGGTGCCAGGTGATGATCGCTGCTAAGAGCCTGCCATTCGCGAGTTTGCGGGTTGTTGCGGGTCATGCGAATTCTCCTTTATTCCATGAGGGCGGGGCCTATGGCAGCCCCGCCCGGCGCATCAGACGGCAAAGAGCAGGAATTCCCGCTCCCACGAACTGATGACGCGCTTGAAGTTTTCATGCTCGGCCCGTTTGACCGCGACGTAGCCCGTGATGAATTTCTTGCCCAGGTACTTCTCGATGGTGGTGCTGTTCTCCATGCGTTCCAGGGCGTCTTCGATGGTCAGCGGCAGGCGCAGGTTGCGGCGCTCATACCCTCGACCCACCACCGGCGCGCTCGGGTTGATGCCTTCGACCATGCCGATGTAGCCGCACAGCAGGCTGGCGGCAATCGCCAGGTACGGGTTGGCGTCGGCGCCCGGCAGGCGGTTTTCCACCCGACGGTTCTGCGGCCCGGCATCCGGCACCCGCAGGCCCACGGTGCGGTTCTCTTCGCCCCACTCCACGTTCACCGGCGCCGAGGTGTCGGGCAGGAAGCGGCGGAACGAGTTGACGTTGGGTGCAAACAGCGGCAACAGCTCAGGGATGAATTTCTGCAGGCCACCGATGTGGTGCAGGAACAGATCGCTCATGGTCCCGTCTTCATTGGAGAAGACGTTCTTGCCTGTTTCCTTGTCGATAATGCTCTGGTGCAGGTGCATGGCGCTGCCCGGCTCGCCGGTCATGGGCTTGGCCATGAACGTGGCGGCCACGTCGTGCTTGAGCGCGGCCTCGCGCATGGTGCGTTTGAACACCAGGATCTGGTCGGCCAGGGACAGCGCATCGCCGTGACGGAAATTGATTTCCATCTGCGCGGTGCCGTCCTCGTGGATCAGCGTGTCGAGGTCCAACTCCTGCAATTCGCACCAGTCATAGACGTCTTCGAACAGCGGGTCGAATTCGTTGGCCGCTTCGATCGAGAACGACTGGCGACCGGTTTCCGGCCGACCGGAGCGGCCGATCGGTGGTTGCAGCGGAAAGTCCGGGTCGTCGCTGCGCTTGGTCAGGTAGAACTCCATCTCCGGCGCGACAATCGGCTGCCAGCCCTTGTCCGCGTAGAGCTTGAGCACCTTCTTCAATACGTTGCGGGGCGACAGCTCGATGGGGTTGCCCTGCTTGTCGTAGGAGTCATGGATCACTTGAGCGGTGGGCTCGATGGCCCAGGGCACCAGGAAGACTGCGTTTTCGTCCGGGCGGCACATCATGTCGATGTCGGCAGGGTCGAGCAGTTCGTAATAGATGTCGTCTTCGACATAGTCGCCCGTTACGGTCTGGAGCAGGACGCTCTCGGGCAGGCGCATGCCTTTTTCGGCAATGAACTTGTTGGTCGGCGAGATCTTGCCCCGGGTGATGCCGGTCAGGTCGCCAATCATGCATTCGACTTCTGTGATCTTGTGGTCTTTCAACCAATCGGTGAGCTGGTCGAGGTTGTTACTCATAAATGCCTCTAGGCGTGAGTTTCCTGGCTGCTATTAGTAGTCAGGCGTTGTTTGACGCATCGGCGTCGCGTTGTGTTGCCCTTGCTCGGCAGGCATCGCCAAATGCCTGGAAAATCGCAAGATAGTTCGGATTAGAGCCTACCGCCCATTCCGGGTGCCATTGCACACCTAAAGCAAAAGCCTTGCCTTGTACAACCGAGACGGCTTCGATCAGGCCATCCGGCGCCAGCGCTTCAACCCGCAGCCCCGGTGCCAGGCGCTCGATGCCCTGGCTGTGAATCGAGTTGACCTCAATGTGCGGCGGCAGGCCCAGGGCCGCGAGGACCCCGCCTGGCTGGACATGCACGGCATGGGCCGGGCCGTATTGAATGTCCACCGGCTGGGTGTCGCCTTCACGATGATCGATGAAGGTTCCGACTTCATGAACTTTCTGATGCAGGCTACCGCCAAAGGCTACGTTCATCTCCTGGAAACCCCGACAGATGCCCAGCACCGGAACGCCCGCATCGACGGCAGCGCGTATCAGTGGAAGGGTAATGGCATCCCGTGCAGGATCATGGGCAGTGCCTGGCGCGCTGGCCGGGCCTTGATAGTGAAAAGGTTCTACATTGGAAGGAGAGCCGGTAAAAAGAATACCGTCCAGGGCGTCCAGAATATCGGACGGTGCGAACAGATCCGCCAGGGAGGGAATCAGCACTGGCAAACCCTTGGCGGCTGTTGCGACAGCCCGGGCATATTTGTCGCCAGTGGTGTGATACGCATGCAAACCGATCTGCCTGGAGCAGGTGGTGACGCCGATTAACGGCAGGCGAGACATGAAGCACCCCGGTATTATTGCTGTTATGGGTTTGAATCGAGCTTAGCCTTGTTCATTTTTTTACACAACACCCCCGTAAAAAATACAACACGGCACGCTCAAGCCTGCGGGCGCGAAGGCCCTCAAAAGAAAAAAAACGCCCCAAACTGCCTCAAAAATGCCCCTCGGGTGCTTTTTTAGGGCACAAAAGGCCCAGCTTGACTTCGGCATGCCGTTCGGGTTGACTGGCTTTCGAAGAGATCAATGATTGATATTTTTAACAACAAAGGTGTTGCATCATGTCGGTACCCCCGCGTGCCGTTCAGCTTAACGAAGCGAACGCGTTCCTTAAGGAACATCCTGAGGTTCTGTACGTTGACCTTCTGATTGCGGATATGAATGGTGTGGTGCGCGGCAAGCGCATCGAACGCACCAGCCTCCACAAGGTTTACGAGAAAGGCATCAACCTGCCGGCCTCTCTATTTGCCCTGGATATCAACGGCTCGACGGTGGAAAGCACCGGCCTGGGCCTGGACATCGGCGATGCCGACCGCATCTGCTATCCCATCCCCGGCACCCTGAGCAATGAACCCTGGCAGAAGCGCCCGACCGCGCAACTGCTGATGACCATGCACGAACTCGAAGGCGACCCGTTCTTCGCCGACCCTCGGGAAGTCCTGCGTCAGGTCGTGACCAAGTTCGACGAATTGGGCCTGACCATTTGCGCGGCATTCGAGCTGGAGTTCTACCTGATCGACCAGGAGAACGTGAACGGCCGTCCGCAACCACCCCGCTCACCGATCTCCGGCAAACGCCCGCATTCGACCCAGGTCTACCTGATCGATGACCTGGACGAATACGTCGATTGCCTCCAGGACATCCTCGAAGGGGCCAAGGAGCAAGGCATTCCCGCCGACGCCATCGTCAAGGAAAGCGCCCCGGCGCAGTTCGAAGTGAACCTGCACCACGTGGCCGACCCGATCAAGGCCTGCGACTACGCGGTACTGCTCAAGCGGCTGATCAAGAACATTGCCTACGACCATGAAATGGACACCACCTTCATGGCCAAGCCGTATCCGGGCCAGGCGGGCAACGGCCTGCATGTCCACATCTCGATCCTGGACAAAGACGGCAAGAATATCTTTGCCAGCGAGGATCCCGAGCAGAACGCCGCGCTGCGTCACGCGATCGGCGGTGTGCTCGAGACCCTGCCCGCGCAGATGGCTTTCCTCTGCCCGAACGTCAACTCCTATCGTCGTTTCGGCGCGCAGTTTTACGTGCCGAACTCGCCGTCCTGGGGCCTGGACAACCGCACCGTGGCCTTGCGCGTGCCGACCGGCTCAGCCGATGCCGTGCGCCTGGAACACCGGGTTGCCGGCGCCGACGCCAACCCGTACCTGCTGATGGCCTCCGTGCTGGCGGGCGTTCACCACGGCCTGGTCAACAAGATCGAGCCCGGCGCGCCGGTCGAAGGCAACAGCTACGAGCAGAACGAGCAAAGCCTGCCGAACAACCTGCGCGATGCCTTGCGCGAACTGGACGACAGCGAAGTCATGGCCAAGTACATCGACCCGAAATACATCGATATCTTCGTGGCCTGCAAGGAAAGTGAGCTGGAAGAGTTCGAACATTCCATCTCCGACCTTGAATACAACTGGTACCTGCATACCGTGTAAGCGGTTGCGGTAAAAAAGAAACGCCGCAGGCCTTATGGCCTGCGGCGTTTTTTTATGTCTGGGCGGGTGGCCGCCTTCGGCCGATCGCGAGCAAGCTCGCTCCCACAGGGATTTTCAGCGCACATGATTCAAGGGGCACCGCACACTCAATGTGGGGGCGAGCTTGCTCGCGATGACGGCCTGGCAGACAACACAAGAGCCGACTCGTACAATGCCCGGCAGCCCCGCAGGAGACGTCCATGACGCGCATCGCCACCCCTCGCAAACCTCGCGCACGCAGCCAGGCCCGGATCGACTCGATCCTCGATGCCGCCCGTACGCTGCTTGCCGCCGAAGGCGTGGCCAGCCTGTCGATCTACAGCGTCGCCGAACGCGCGGGGATCCCGCCCTCCTCCGTCTACCACTTCTTTGCCAGCGTCCCGGCACTGCTCGAAGCCCTGACCGCCGACGTTCACGCCGCCTTTCGCGCCTGCCTGCAAGCACCGATCGACCATGGCGCGCTGGACCATTGGCACGACCTGTCGCGGCTGGTGGAACAACGGATGCTGGTGATCTACAGCGAGGACGCCGCCGCTCGGCAACTGATCCTGGCCCAGCATGGCCTCACCGAAGTCACCCAGGCTGACCGCCAGCACGACCTGGAACTGGGCGCGTTGATGCACACCGTGTTCGCCCGGCATTTCGAGCTGCCGACGCTCCCCTCCGACGTCGACGTATTCGCCCTGGCCATGGAACTGGGCGACCGCGTCTACGCCCGCTCGGTCCAGCAACACGGCCAGATCACTCCGCGAATGGCTGAAGAAGGGATGCGTGTGTTTGACGCGTACCTGGGGCTGTATCTGCCACCGTATCTGCCCAAGCGCCCTGATTGATCGTGCCCACGCTCCGCGTGGGAACGATAAGCCCCGAAGGGCTCACGCCGTCCGGGGCCCGGGGTAAAACACGGATCACAACTTGGCGATCGACACCTCGGTGGATTTGACGAAGGCAATCACTTCGCTGCCGATCGCCAACTCCAACTCCTTGACCGAACGCGTGGTGATGACCGACGTGACGATGCCCGAAGCGGTCTGCACGTCGATTTCCGACAGCACATCGCCTTCGACGATTTCCTTGATGGTGCCTTTGAACTGGTTGCGTACGTTGATGGCTTTGATGGTCATGGTGTCGATTCCTGTCTGGATGAAGTTATTGCGCCCAACGCAACTGCGTGGGCAAGGGTGAAACGGGTTCGGGTTCCGGCGGTTGGCCGGGCAAGGACAGCACGCGGTTGAGAACTTCGGTTTCCAGGCTCGCCAGGCGATGCGAGCCGCGAGCACGGGGGCGTGGCAGGTCGATGGCCAGGTCGAGACCGATCTGGCCGTCCTCGATCAGGATGACCCGATCGGCAATCGCCACTGCTTCGCTGACGTCATGGGTCACCAGCAGCACGGTAAAGCCGTGTTGCTGCCACAGACGCTCGATCAGTTGCTGCATTTCTATCCGGGTCAAGGCATCGAGCGCGCCCAAGGGCTCGTCCAGCAACAACAGGCGCGGTTGATGGATCAGCGCGCGAGCCAACGCCACCCGTTGCTTCTGGCCGCCGGACAACGCCGCCGGCCATTCATGGGCTCGATCCGCCAGGCCTACGGCATCGAGCGCCTGCATGGCTTGTGGCCGCCAGTTGCCCTTCAGGCCAAGGCCGACGTTGTCGATGATCTTCTTCCAAGGCAGCAGACGCGCTTCCTGGAACATCAGCCGAGTGTCTTCTCGCGCGGCGCTCAGCGCTGCCGAGCCGGCCAGCAACTGGCCGCCCGAGGGCTGATCCAACCCGGCCAACAAACGCAGCAAGGTGCTTTTACCGCAGCCACTGCGCCCCACTACCGCGACGAACTGCCCAGCCGGGATATGCAGGTCGATGTCACGCAATACCTGTCGCGAGCCAAACGTCTTCTGAAGATTGCGCACCGCCAGCGGAATGCCTCGCAGCAGGCGCGGTGGTTGTTGGGCGGTCATGCGACACCTCCCTTGTTCACTTGGTAGGCCGGATGCCAACGCAGCCAGACCCGTTCAAGGCCACGGGCGGCGAGGTCAGCCAGCTTGCCAAGCACGGCGTACAGAAGAATCGCCAGCACCACCACATCGGTTTGCAAGAATTCCCGGGCATTCATCGCCAGGTAACCGATGCCGGAACTGGCCGAGATGGTTTCCGCCACGATCAGCGTCAACCACATGAAGCCCAGGGCAAAACGCACACCCACGAGGATCGAAGGCAAGGCACCCGGCAGGATCACCTGGCGAAACAGGCTGAAACCGGACAAGCCGTAGCTGCGGGACATTTCCACCAGCGCCGGGTCGACGTTACGGATCCCGTGGTAAGTGTTGAGGTAGATGGGAAACAGCGTGCCCAGCGCCACCAGGAAAATCTTCGCCGACTCGTCGATGCCGAACCACAGGATCACCAGCGGAATCAATGCCAGGTGCGGCACGTTCCGCACCATCTGCACAGAGCTGTCCAGCAGCCGCTCGCCCCACTTCGACAGGCCGGTGATAAAGCCCAGCGCGAGGCCGATACCGCCGCCGATCAGGAAGCCGACCGCCGCCCGCCAACCGCTGATGGCCAGGTGAGTCCAGATCTCGCCGCTGCGCACCAGGCTCACGCCAGCCTCGATCACTGCCACTGGCGCCGGCAGGATCCGCGTGGAGAGCCAGCCGGCCGATACCGACAATTGCCACACCGCCAATAACAGCAGCGGCACCGCCCACGGCGCCAGGTTGTGGATAACTTTCTTCATGGCCGCCTCAACTCTGGGACGCGGCTTTGGGCAGAATGTCGTTGGCGACCATCTCACCGAACGGGCTCACGTAGCCCTGGCTTTTCGGCAATTGCGGGCGCTCCACGTCCAGGTGCGGAAACAGCAGCTCCGCCACCCGATACGACTCTTCCAGGTGTGGATAACCCGAGAAGATGAACGTGTCGATGCCCAAGTCGGCGTACTCCTTCACCCGCGCGGCCACGGTCGGGCCATCGCCCACCAGCGCCGTCCCGGCACCGCCGCGAACCAGGCCGACACCGGCCCACAGATTGGGGCTCACCTCCAGTTTGTCGCGGCGACCGCCGTGCAGCGCGGCCATCCGCTGCTGACCCACCGAGTCGAAGCGCGCGAGGGAGGCCTGGGCGCGAGCGATGGTTTCGTCGTCCAAATGGGAGATCAAGCGGTCGGCCGCTTGCCAGGCCTCGGCGTTGGTTTCCCGTACGATTACATGAAGGCGAATGCCGAAGCGCACGGTGCGTCCTTGCTTTGCGGCCTTGGCCCGCACCTGTTGGATTTTTTCGGCGACGGCTGCGGGCGGTTCGCCCCAGGTCAGCACCATTTCCACCTGCTCGGCGGCCAGGTCCTGGGCAGCTTCCGACGAGCCACCGAAGTACAGCGGCGGGCGCGGTTGCTGGATCGGCGGATAGAGCAGCTTGGCGCCCTTCACGCTGATGTGTTCGCCGTCGTAATCCACGGTCTCGCCTTCCAGCACCCGGCGCCAGATCCGGGTGAATTCCACCGAGGCCTGGTAGCGCTGTTCGTGATCGAGGAACAGCCCGTCGCCGGCCAGTTCGTCCGGGTCGCCGCCAGTGACCAGGTTGAACAGCGCGCGTCCTCCCGAGAGTCGATCCAACGTCGCGGCCTGACGCGCCGCCACCGTCGGGGAAATGATCCCGGGCCGCAGGGCTACCAGGAATTTCAAGCGCTGGGTCACCGGAATCAGGGAAGCGGCCACCAGCCAGGAGTCTTCGCAGGAACGCCCGGTAGGAATCAGCACGCCGCCGAAACCCAGTCGATCGGCCGCCTGGGCAATTTGTTGCAAGTAACCATGATCGACGGCGCGGGCGCCTTCAGCGGTGCCAAGGTAATGGCCGTCGCCGTGGGTGGGCAGGAACCAGAAAATATTAAGGCTCATGGAGTGGTCTCCTAAGGGATCGAATTACTGCGCGTTCGCAACGGCCGCCGGCGGCGTCCAGATCACGTCCTTGATGCTCAAGGGCTTGGGAATCAATTTGAGCTGGTAGAAGCTGTCGGCAATTTTCTGCTGGGCTGCGACGACTTCCGGCGTGAGGAACAACGCGCCGTAGCCTTGGCGCTTCACCGACGTCAGGGTGATATCCGCCGGCAGCCCGAGCAGCGGCGAGACCTGCTGGGTCACGTCCTCAGGATTGGCCTTGGACCATTCCCCCACCGCCCGCACTTCCTCCACCAGGGCCGTGATCACCTGGGGATTTTTCTGCGCGTAGGGTTTGGTCGCGAGGTAGAACTGGTGGTTATCGACGATGCCTTTGCCGTCACGCAGGGTGCGCGCCTGCAACTGTTGTTCGGCGGCTGCCTGGTACGGGTCCCAGATGACCCAGGCGTCCACGCTGCCCCGCTCGAACGCCGCACGGGCATCGGCCGGCGGCAGGAAAACCGTCTGGATGTCTGAATATTTGAGACCAGCGTCCTCCAGTGCCCGCACCAACAGATAATGAACGTTGGAACCTTTGTTCAGGGCGACTTTCTTGCCCTTTAGGTCTTGCACCGACTGGATGGCCGAGCCTTTCGGCACGAGGATCGCCTCGCTGGTGGGCGCCGGGGGTTCGTAGGCGACATAGAGCAGGTCGGCGCCTGCGGCCTGGGCAAACACCGGTGGGGTTTCGCCAGTGACGCCAAAATCGATGGAGCCGACGTTCAAGCCTTCAAGCAGTTGCGGGCCACCGGGAAACTCCGTCCATTGCACGTCCACGCCTTGGGCCGCGAGGCGTTTTTCCAATGAACCCTTGGCCTTGAGCAGCACCAGGGTGCCGTATTTCTGGTAACCGATCCGCAAGGTCTCGGCTTGAGCCTGGGTAATGGCGCCGAAGGACACAGCCGCAGCAAACAGAGCGACCAGCCCGCGACGCAAAATGACAGTGCGCATGGCGCCTCTCCTTTTTGCTGTGGGGTTTTGGCTGCACCTGCTTGGCCGTTGACGGCTGAGTAAGGTGAGTTGAATCAGTAGTGTTCGGGGTTCAGATGCTCCAGCGAGCACTCAACAAACGTTCGTTCAATACCTGGGGGTCCAACGGCCTCGGCCGACGGGCCATGGCGCTGTGAAACTGCTCAAGCGCTTCGTCCAGGCGCTGCTGCAAGGCCGGCGTCAATTGCGCTTGGGCGCTGCCTTCGCCATATGCGATCTGGCTGTCTTCGGCGAAAATCCCATGGAGCATTTCCTGGGCCTTGAGCGCCGACAGTACCGGCTTCAGGGCGTAGTCCACCGCGAGCATGTGGGCGATGCTGCCGCCTGTCGCCATGGGTAACACCACCTTGTGGGCCAGGGCCCGTTCCGGCAGCAGATCGAGCACGGTCTTCAACGCACCGGAAAAAGACGCCTTGTATACCGGCGTGGCGATCAACAGGCCATCGGCGTTTTCGATCTGTGCCAGCAGGTCTACCACCTTGGGACTGTCGAAGCGGGCATGGAGCAGATCCTCGGCCGGGAAGTCCCTTACCTGATAACTCACCACTTCCACACCCTGATGCTGCAACCAACGTTGCGAGCGCTCCAACAGCACACCTGAACGTGAGCGCTGGCTGGGACTGCCGCCGAGCGAGACAACCAACATGCCAACCATTCCTTAAGAGTCATGCGATTCGCGGTGGGCGATCTCGCTGTATGGACCAAACCATAACAGCGCTTTTATATATCTTTAAATCATATTTGTTCATTTACTTATTCAATATGGAACTATGCGATTGTCTTTTCGTTGCACATAAAAAAGGCCGTCGAAACGGCCAAAATCCTTGGTGCACTGAAGATCAATTTGTGGGAGCGAGCTTGCTCGCGATAGCGTCGGAGCTGCCAGCGTCGATGTAGGCCGGTAAAACGCCATCGCGAGCAAGCTCGCTCCCACAGGTTCTGCGTCAACGATTAGGTTGAGGCGTGAGGCGCAGATAGGGCTTCACGGCACGGTAGCCCTTGGGGAAGCGCTGCTTGAGTTCTTCTTCATCCTTGAGCGACGGCACGATCACCACTTCGTCACCGTCCTGCCAGTTGGCGGGCGTGGCGACTTTGTAGTTGTCGGTCAGTTGCAGGGAGTCGATGACCCGGAGGATTTCATTGAAGTTGCGTCCGGTGCTGGCCGGGTAGGTGATGGTCAGACGAACTTTTTTGTTCGGGTCGATCACGAACAATGAGCGCACGGTCAAGGTGTCGCTGGCGTTGGGATGGATCAGGTCGTACAGGTCGGACACCTTGCGGTCGGCATCGGCCAGGATCGGAAAATTGACAACGGCGTTCTGGGTTTCGTTGATGTCATCTATCCACTTGTGGTGCGAATCCACCGGGTCCACCGACAGGGCGATGGCCTTGACGCCGCGTTTGGCGAACTCGTCCTTGAGCTTGGCAGTGAGACCCAACTCGGTGGTGCACACCGGGGTGAAGTCCGCCGGATGGGAGAACAACACGCCCCAGCTGTCGCCAAGCCATTCGTGGAAGCGAAGCTTGCCGGCGCTGGAATCCTGTTCGAAATCGGGGGCGATGTCGCCGAGTCTGAGGCTCATGATGCGGCTCCTGAATGTTTTGGAGCCCAACTGTGCACCGCTTTTCGTTGCTTTAAAAAGAATGAATACCCATTTATCTAGATCATTAAGAAATATAAAAAACTGTTCACTGGTGCCGCAGCGCATAGCGGCCCAGGATCATTCCCGAGGTTTCGAGAAGGCCTCGAGTGCTGAAAAAGAGGAGAAGGTTCGGGAAAGGCTACAGGGGTGGGCCGGACCCGAAACGCAAAAGCCCCGCCGGGCGTGGTGCCGGGCGGGGCTTTTTTGTTTTGTAGGTACATTTCGGAAATTGTTGACGCGATCTCCGGACGAGCGGCTAGGATAGGCAGCATGAACGCTCATGCCTTGTTGACTCACTTGCAAAATCATCTGCCTGACCTGTTGGCTGTTTACCTGTTCGGCAGCCACGCCCAGGAGACCGCCGGGCCTGACAGTGATGTGGATTTGGCTGTGCTGTTGTCAGGCAAGGTCGACCCAGTGTCGTTGTGGCAACTTTCAGGCGATTTGGCGGACATCGCTGGCAACCCGGTGGATCTGATTGATCTACGGGCGGCCTCCACCGTCATGCAGCACCAGATCGTGACCCGAGGCCGAAGACTCTGGGCCAAGGACGTACAGGCGGGGTTGTTCGAATGCTTCATTCTCAGCGAGAAGACTGCTCTCGATGAGGCTCGAGCGCGACTGCTCAAGGATATCCAGGAAGAAGGCAGGGTGTATGGTCGATGATGTACTGATCAATAAAGCAGCAAGCATCGAGCGTTGCGTTGCCAGGGTGCGGGAGGAATACGAGAAGGACCCCGCTACCTTTGCTACGGATTTCACTCGCCAGGACTCGGCCGTCCTGAACATTCAGCGTGCCTGTGAAGCCGCGCTGGACATGGGACAGCATCTGATCCGGCGTGAACGATTGGGGGTCCCGCAAAGCGCCCGCGATACGTTCGAGTTGCTTTTTCAAGGCGGTTGGGTCGAAGAAGGTCTGGTGAAAAACCTGAAGAACATGGTGGGGTTCAGGAATATCGCCGTGCATGACTACCAAGCCCTGCAATTGCCGATCATGGTCGCGATCATTACCGGCCATCTGGATGATTTCCTGGCGTTCAGCGCATTCATCCTGCGTAAGGACGCGATGGAACCCAGGGGATAAGGCGATAGCCGGCTCGTTGAGCCAAAAACGCAAAAGCCCCGCCGGGCGCGATGCCGGGCGGGGCTTTTTTACTTCGCTACGTCTTACATGAAGCTGTAAGTGTAGTTGAAGATTACGCGGGTTTGATCCTGGTCGTCGCCGACACCGCCGCTGCGGTAGCTACCGTGACGCACAGTAGTACCGAAGCCTTTCAACGCGCCTTGCTGGATCACGTAATCCACACGCATGTCGCGTTCCCACTCGGAGTAATCGCTTGTGCCGCTAGCGGTCTTGACGTCGTCGCCACGCAGGTAGGCAACCGAGGCTTTCAGGCCTGGAACGCCCATGGAAGCGAAGTCGTAGGAGTACTGGCCGAAGGTGGTGTTCTCACCGGCACGGACAAAACCGTTGATCATGCTGTCGGTGAACAGGTAGAAGCTCGCACCACCAGCACCTTCAGGACGGTTGTTGCCGTCAACCACGTTGCCTTGGTTCAGGTAGACGAAGCCACCGTCATCGCCGACTTGTTGATGACCCAACAGGAAGGCACTGCCACCCAGGGTGTAGGTGAACATGGCGCTCCAGGTCTTGTTATCGACCTCGCCCGGGTTCTTGGCATAGCCACCGTTGTTGTTGAAGCGATAGCCCAGGTCACCGTTGCGGCCATCCGAACTGCTGTCGAAGTAACGCAAGTCGGTCTTGAAGGATTGACCTTCGCTGATCGGGAAAACATGGACCGCGCCCAGGAAGTGTTGCTTGTAGTAATCCTGCAGGTTCGCGTAGTAGTACTGCAGCGTCAGGTCTTTGGTGACCTTCCAATCAGCACCCGCGTAACGGAACTGGTTACTGTCCTGGGTACCGCCCGCCACGGCCAGGCCAGTGCTGTTGCTCGATGCACGGCCAGTGGCTTGCTCCAGCTGACCAGCGTTGAGCGTGACGTTGTCGATTTCCTTGGAGGTGATCGTGCCACCCTCGAAGGTCTGCGGCAGCAGGCGGCTGTCGTTGGCCACCAGGATCGGCAGGCTAGGCGCCAAGGCACCGCCCAGGTGAGCTTCGGTCTTGGAGAAAAGAGCCTTTACGTTACCGGACAAACGGCTCCACTCGTGGACCGCCGCACCGTCGGTATCGGCTGGCATATAGGAACCGTTGTTACGACCCCTGCCGCCATCGAGACGGATACCCACCAGAGCCTGGGCGTCGATACCGAAGCCAACGACACCTTGCGTGAAGCCAGACTTGTAGTCGAACTTAAGGCCAGTGCCCGTTTCGCGCAGGTCTTCACTGCCCGTCTCGTGGTTGTCGTTGTTGAAGTACAGCGTGCGGGAACTGACGGACGCCTTGCTGTCTTCGATAAAACCGGCGGCGCCTGCCTGCTGCGCCAATACCCCAAAGGCCACTGCCATGGCCAAGGTAGACTTCTTCATGCTTCGCTCCTCTCGTTTTCTAATTCTTGTGTGTCTTTGGTTCCGAATCGAACGCCCGGAATCCGCGGATGCGCGATTAGCGCCAGACCGTGACTGGCAAGTCAACCGTAACCCTTTCGGTCTACGACCATGGTCTAACCCCGCGACACCGGCCCGGAGAATAAAGGATTATTTATAAATCCAAAAAGAATTGTTTCGACAGTTTTCAGCGTTTTTTGACATATAAGTGCCATCACTGCGTCATCAAGCCGTGAAACGTCTTATCGGCGGCGCAAAGGATTACTGAATGGTGTTTTGTCGCCAGCTTGGGAGACCCGCAAAAGCCTGGCGCAGAGATGTGTTTGCGCGCCTCCTGCGCCTTCGATCCTGTCAACCACCGCTCGGGTATGCCGCGATCTTGACGGGATCCAGACTAGCTGCTCATTGTCTGAAATCAAGAAGACCGCGGTAACGCCAGTTTTCCGAATGGCTGCCTACAGGGTTTTTTCGAAGATTTTCGAATTGCGCTGGTAGTTGTAGAGCGAAGCCCGGGCCGCAGGCAGGCGCTCGACGCTGCTGGGTTCGAAGCCCCGCTCACGAAACCAATGGGCCGTGCGCGTCGTCAATACGAACAACGTCTTGAGCCCCTGGGCACGGGCCCGGGTTTCGATCCGTTCGAGCAATTCATCGCCCCGGCCACCGTGGCGATACTCCGGATTCACCGCCAGACAGGCCAGCTCACCGGCATCCGAATCGGCGATCTGGTAGAGCGCCGCGCAAGCGATGATCATTCCTTCGCGCTCTACCACGCTGAACTGTTCGATCTCACGCTCCAACACCTCACGGGAACGGCGCACCAGGATGCCCTGTTCTTCCAGAGGACTGATGAGGTCGAGCAATCCGCCGACGTCTTCGATGGCCGCTTCGCGCACCACCTCGAACTGCTCCTGGGCCACCAGTGTGCCGCTGCCATCGCGAGTGAACAATTCGGCCAGCAGCGCGCCGTTTTCGGCATAGCTGACGATATGGCTGCGGGCAACACCGCCGCGGCAGGCCTGGGCCGCCGCATCCAGCAGTTCGGCTTGGTAGTCGCTGCCCAAGCGCTGCATATGGGCCGGGACCTGTTGCGGGCGCAGCTCACGGACCAGTCGGCCATCTTCGCCAATCAGGCCTTGCTCGGCGCCGAACAGCAGCAGCTTGTCCGCCGCCAGGTCGATGGCGGCCCGAGTGGCGACGTCTTCGCAGGCGAGGTTGAAGATCTCCCCGGTGGGCGAATAGCCCAACGGCGACAGCAGCACGATGGAACGCTCGTCCAGCAGGCGATTGATGCCCTTGCGATCGACCCGGCGCACTTCACCGGTGTGGTGATAATCCACACCCTCGAGCACGCCGATCGGCCGGGCGGTGACCAGGTTCCCACTGGCGACCCGCAACCGCGAACCTTGCATCGGCGATGACGCCATGTCCATGGACAGGCGTGCCTCGATGGCGATGCGCAACTGGCCGACCGCGTCGATCACGCATTCCAGCGTCGCGGCATCGGTGATGCGCATGCCGTGATGGTAATGGGGCGTCAGGCCCCGTGCGGCCAGGCGGGTTTCAATCTGCGGGCGAGAACCATGGACCAGCACCAGGCGCACGCCGAGGCTGTGCAGCAGCACCAGGTCATGGACGATGTTGCCGAAGTTGGGGTGCTCGACCCCGTCGCCAGGCAGCATGACGATGAAGGTGCAATCGCGGTGGGCATTGATGTAAGGCGAAGCGTGACGAAGCCAATTGACGTATTCGGGCATGAACCTGGACCTGTAATAAATAACAGCCGAAAAAAGACGAAACAGAACGCACAGCGGGCTGGTGGTTATCGTCGGAACAGGCTTGGCGACACGCGCGCTCTCCTCATGTGATGGATACGGGCCCGCACGCGGGCAATTTAATCGGCCGTGGTCGGCGTCAGGCAGTAATGACCGATCAACTGACGGAGCAATTGCACGGTAGGTTGCAAACGTGACATTTCAAGGTACTCGCCGGGCTGATGGGCGCAGGCGATATCGCCAGGGCCCATCACCAGGGTTTCGCAGCCAAGGCGCTGAAGATAAGGCGCTTCGGTGCCGAACGCCACTGCTTCGGCGCGATAACCGGTCAGCCGCTCGGCTACGCGCACCAATGCGCAGTCTTCGGGCTGTTCGAACGGAGGGACTTCAGGGAACAACGGAGCGTAGTCGATCTTGACCTTATGCCGCTCGGCGATGGGATCGAGCTTCTGCCGGATCGCCGCCCGCAGCACTTCAGGGTCCATGCCCGGAAGGGGGCGCAAGTCGAACTCCATGGAACATTGCCCACAAATTCGATTGGGATTGTCACCGCCGTGGATGCAGCCGAAATTCAGCGTCGGTTGCGGCACGGTGAATTGTGGATTACGGAATTCACGCTGCCATTGCAGGCGCAAACCGCGCAGTTCGCCCATGGCGTCGTGCATGGCCTCGAGGGCGCTGTGGCCCAGGCTCGGGTCGGAGGAATGGCCGCTGCGCCCGAGGATGTCGATGCGCTCCATCATCACGCCCTTGTGCAGGCGAATCGGTCGCAGGCCGGTGGGCTCGCCGATCACCGCAGCGCGGCCCAACGGACGACCGGCATCCGCCAGGGCCCGGGCGCCGGCCATGGAGCTCTCTTCATCGCAGGTGGCGAGGATCAGCAACGGTTGCTTGAACGGTTGGTCCAGCAGCGGCCTGACCGCCTCGATGGCCAGGGCGAAGAAGCCTTTCATGTCGCAACTGCCCAGGCCCACCCAACGCCCATCGATTTCGGTGAGCTTCAGCGGATCGGTCTGCCATAACGCGCCGTCGAACGGCACCGTGTCACTGTGGCCGGCCAGTACCAGCCCGCCAGGGCCCGTGCCGAAACTGGCCAAAAGGTTGAACTTGCCGGGGCTGACCTGTTGGATGTCGCAGCGAAACCCAAGCTCGGAGAGCCAGCCCGCCAGCAGTTCGATGACGGTGCCGTTGGACTGATCCAGCGCGGGCTGGGTGCAGCTGACCGACGGTGCAGCGATCAGGGCAGCGAATTGGTCTTTCATGGACGGCAAAGGCATCGCTGGCTCCGGACTTGCAAATTGAAGTCCATCATAGAGCCATCGAGCGCAAGGATGGAACCGTTCGGCGCGTAGGCTCGACGAGTCCTGTACACTGCACGGCCTTGGCAGCCACACCTTCCTCCGGCTGCGCACCCGATCCCTGGATTTTCCGGCCATGCAGAAAGAAACCGAAATCAAATTCCGCGTCAGCCGCGAGACCCTGGCAGCGTTGCGTGAGCATCCGCTGTTGAAAAAACGCAACAAGAGTGGCTGGGAACGCCACGAACTGATGAACCAGTACTTCGACACTCCAGAACGCGACCTGGCTCAGGCCAAGGTCGCCCTGCGCCTGCGTCGCGATGGCGAAGCAGTGATCCAGACCCTCAAAACGCGGGGCCAGAGCATCGCTGGCCTGTCCGAGCGCAACGAATACGATTGGCACCTGCCCAAGGCCAAGCTCGATCTGAAGAAACTCGACGGCGAATGCTGGCCCGAGGCGCTGGCTGACCTGGACAAAAAAACCCTCAAAGCGATCTTCACCACCGACTTCGTTCGCGAACGCGCCGAAATCGCCTGGGGCCGTGGCAAGAGCAAAGTGGTCATCGAAGCCGCCCTGGACCTGGGCCACGTCGTGGTGGGCAAGCAGAAGGAAGAAATCTGCGAGCTGGAACTTGAACTGCGCGAAGGCGAACCCGCCGCCTTGCTGGAACTGGCCGCCGAACTGGCCGTGACCCTGCCCTTGATGCCGTGCGACATCAGCAAGGCCGAACGCGGCTATCGCCTGCATGATGCGAGCAGTTATGCCCTGAGCCTTCCGGCCCCGCAATTGACCGCTGAAACGCCGCTGGACGACGCCTTCGCCGCACTGAGCTGGCACCTGCTAGGGAGCAGCCAGCGCCTGGCCGAGCAGTACCGTTTCAACGGCCATTGGCGCCTGCTGCAAGACTGGGTGGAAAATCTCGCCGAACTGCGTGCCCTGCTCAGCAGCCTCGGCCAGGCCGCGCCGCGCCAGTCGACCCACGACCTGCGGGTGGCCCTGGACGCGCTGCTGGAGGACTGGCGTCCACTGGTTCAGGCCGGCATCGAAGACGAAGACGTGCGCAAGGCCGCGCCGGAGCAATTCCTCGAGGAGCTGCAGGACCCGCGTTGGGGCCTCTTCTCTCTCCAAGCGTCACGCTGGCTGCTGGCCCGCAGTTGGGCCGCCGACCGCAACACCCGGGGCAATCGCCAGGGCGCGGCGCAACTGGGCAGTTGGCTGCCACGGCTGCTGGGCGAAGAAGCTTCGTCGCTGCAACTGCAACGCTACCAACAGCAGCCGGAAGACCTCGCCGAACAACTGCCGCGCATCGAACGCATCCAGGCCTGGCTGCATCACGCCCGCCAGGTGCTGGAAATCCCTGAAATGGACCGACTCTACGGTGAGCTGAACAAGCTGGCGCAGCTGGCCAACGAACCGATCACCGACGAACTCCTGGACGCGCGCAAGCAACAGGCGATCGCGGTGTATCAGAATCGGGCCTGGAAGACTTTGCTGCGCCTGTAAGATCGCCATCGTCGGATCGCCGCCCGGAGCAAGCTCGCTCCCACAGGGGTCCAGCGTGCACACAGATCTTGTGGCCGCTGAAGATCAACTGTGGGAGCGAGCTTGCTCGCGATGAGGCCAGCCCAAACATCGCAAAAACAAGCTCAGCGCACCACCGGCAAACTCGTCGTCGACTTGATCTCCGACAGCGCCACGATCGAATTCACTTCCTGGATTCCCGGCACCATCGACAGCTTCTCGAAAAAGAAGCGCTCGTAGGCCTCGATGTCCGCCGTGACAATGCGCAGCAAGAAATCCACCGACCCCATCAGCACGTAGCATTCCAATACTTCCGGAAAGCCGCGGATCGCCTCGGTGAACTCGGTAAAATTCGAGCGGCCGTGGGCGTTGAGCTTGATTTCGGCGAAGGTCTGCGTGTTCAGGCCGATTTTCTTACGATCCAGCAACGTCACCTGCCCGCGAATGATCCCTTCTTCCTTCATCCGCTGAATCCGCCGCCAGCATGGCGATTGGGACAAACCTACCCGTTCGGCGATCTGCGCGCTGGAGAGCGAAGCGTCTTCCTGCAACAAGGCCAATATCTTGCGATCAAACCCGTCCAGCTCGCTTTGCATAAAAAATCCCCGATAAGGCCATCACATGGTTTATCCAATTCGCCAGGTTGGCGAATAAGCTTATTTTAGATAAGAAATACCCCCAATCCCATGCAAAGATTTCTCTCCAATCTCAGGAGAAATGCCATGCCCTCTTTGCAAGCCCCCGGCACCGCCGCGCTCCGCGCCGACGTCTGGCACACCGCCAATCCCTATTGTCGCGCCCGCTTTCATTTGCTCGGGGAAGCCGAGGCGGACCTGCCCTGCCGGGTGCTCAACCTGTTCGCCTTGCAGGGCCTTGTTCTGGAAACCGCACGCATCGAACGTCTCGACGAATTGCTCTCGATGGAATGCCTCCTGACCGGGCTGAGCTGGCACCGCGCCCAAGTCATCGCTGAAAAATTGCGTAACCTGATAAGCGTCTGTTCAGTCGACTTGCAAGACGCTGATATCGCGCGCGCCGAGCCGGTGCTGGCGGCAGGTTGAGGGCCTCCAGGCAAGAATTGGAAACGCATTGGTCGGGTAGTGGCCCAACGGTCCGCAGGGTCGGGACTATTCTTTTGCAGAACGAGCCATGACGCCGAAGCGTCTGAATCGCGGCTTTGCTGCAATTGTCCAATAGGAACCCGAACGCCTATGTCCACCAAACACGCCACTCAGGACCGCTGGCTGGACCTCAACGACCTGCTGCGCCAACTGGTTGCCCAAGGCCTCATCAGCCAGGACTCTGCCGAGACTGCGCTCAATGCCCGTCGGCGCCATAACGCCAACAGCCAGCTGCACCCATTGGAATTCATCGCCAACCAGCATCTCGACGACCTCAGCCGTCCCGGCAAGCGCCTGGACCTGGAGAACCTGACGTTGTGGCTGGCCCAGCAGGCCGACCAGCCCTACATGCGCATCGACCCGTTGAAGATCAACGTCGCGGCCGTCACGCCGCTGATGTCCTACGCCTTTGCCCAACGCCACAAGATCCTCGCGGTAGCGGTGGACCGGGACGCCGTGACGGTCGCCAGCGCCCAGCCCTATGTCAGCAGCTGGGAAGCGGACCTGACCCACGTTCTCAAGTTGCCGGTCAAGCGCGTGGTGGCCAACCCTGTGGACATCCAGCGCCTGAGCGTGGAGTTCTATCGGCTGGCCAAGTCGGTCAGCGGCGCGACCACGGTCGACCAGCAACCCAGCAATCTGACCAACTTCGAACAACTGCTCAACCTGGGCGCCAGCGATCAGGAGCCGGATGCCAACGACGCGCATATCGTCAATATCGTCGACTGGCTGTTCCAATACGCCTTCCAGCAACGGGCCAGCGATATCCATATCGAACCGCGCCGCGAGCAAGGCACCGTGCGTTTCCGCATCGACGGCGTGCTGCACACCGTCTATCAATTTCCGCCACAGGTGACGATGGCCATCATCAGCCGGCTCAAGAGCCTGGGCCGGATGAACGTCGCCGAAAAGCGCAAGCCCCAGGACGGCCGCGTGAAGACCAAGACCCCGGACGGCGGCGAGGTGGAGTTGCGACTGTCGACCTTGCCGACCGCGTTCGGCGAGAAAATGGTCATGCGGATCTTCGACCCGGAAGTGCTGCTCAAGGATTTCGACCAGCTCGGCTTCTCTGTCGACGACCTGCGCCGCTGGCAGGACATGACTCGCCAGCCCAACGGCATCATCCTGGTCACGGGCCCCACCGGGTCCGGCAAGACCACGACCCTGTACACCACGCTGAAGAAACTGGCGACGCCTGAAGTGAATCTCTGCACCATCGAAGATCCGATTGAAATGGTCGAGGCGTCCTTCAACCAGATGCAGGTCCAGCACAACATCGAGCTGTCGTTTGCCGCGGGGGTACGCGCATTGATGCGGCAAGACCCGGACATCATCATGATCGGCGAGATCCGCGACCTCGAGACCGCTGAAATGGCGATCCAGGCAGCGCTCACCGGGCACCTCGTGCTCTCGACCCTGCACACCAACGATGCACCGAGCGCCATCAGCCGGCTGCTGGAACTCGGCGTGCCGCATTACCTGATCAAAGCGACGGTGCTCGGCGTCATGGCCCAGCGCCTGGTGCGAACATTGTGCCCGCATTGCAAGGCTCCCCTGACCCTGGACGAAGACGACTGGCAAACCCTGACGCGTCCCTGGCAGGCGCCGTTGCCCACCAATGCCCATCAGGCCGTGGGTTGCTCGGAATGCCGTGACACCGGTTATCGCGGTCGCGCCGGGGTGTACGAGATCATGCAACTGAGCGACAGCGTCAGAGCCTTGATCCATCCCGACACCGACCTGCTTGCCGTGCGCCGCCAGGCGTTCAAGGAAGGCATGCGAAGCCTGCGACTCTCGGGCGCGCAAAAGGTGGCGGCGGGCTTGACCACGGTCGAGGAAGTATTACGAGTGACACCACAGAGCGAGCAGAAGTAGGCACGGTCCGGCTCAGGGACCGGAAACGTCCCACAGACATACCGGAACGGACCGTAGCGAAGATAATGGCCGCTTGCCCTACACTCAGGGTTAGCAGGTCCATTCAATTCGTACAGGGAACCGTCATGCAGATCGGCAGCGTGCTTCTACTCTTCATCGGCCTCGTGGTCGCCATCCTGTTCATGGGGTTCAAAGTGGTGCCCCAGGGTTATCAATGGACGGTCGAGCGGTTCGGCCGCTATACCAATACGCTCAAGCCTGGCCTGAACATCATCATTCCCGTGATGGACCGCATCGGGCGCAAGATCAACGTCATGGAAAGCGTGCTGGACATCCCGCCCCAGGAAGTCATCACCGCCGACAACGCTACAGTGCAGATCGACGCCGTGTGTTTCTTCCAGGTGGTCAATACCGCCCAGGCCGCCTACGAGGTCAACAACCTCGAACACGCCATCCGCAACCTGCTGCAGACCAACATCCGCACGGTGCTGGGCTCCATGGAACTGGACGCCATGTTGAGCCAGCGCGACGGTATCAACGAGAAGTTGCTGCGCACGGTCGACGAAGCCACGGCGCCGTGGGGCATCAAGATCACGCGGATCGAGATCAAGGACATCAGCCCACCGGCCGACCTGATGGCCGCCATGTCGGGGCAGATGAAAGCCGAACGTATCAAGCGTGCACAGATCCTGGAAGCCGAGGGGCTGCGAGCGTCGGCGATTCTTACCGCCGAGGGCAAGAAACAGGCCCAGATCCTCGAAGCCGAGGGCAGCCGCCAGGCCGCGTTCCTTGAATCCGAGGCACGTGAACGCCAGGCGCAAGCCGAAGCCCTCGCCACCCAGGTGGTGTCCCAGGCAATCGCCGACGGTACGTACAGGCCGTGAACTACTTCGTTGCGCAAAAATACATCGATGCGCTGGGGCAGTTGGCCTCGGCCAACAACAGCAAGGTGATCCTGATGCCGCTGGAAGCCAGCCAGGTCATCGGTGCGGTGGGCGGCATTGGCGAAATCGTCAAGGCCACCTTCGACAACAAGAAAGCCTGAGGCGCGTATGTGGCTGTTCCTGCAGCAATTGTCTTATTGGGACTGGCTGGCGCTGGGCGTCATCCTGTTGATACTGGAAGTGTTCGGCGCGGGCGGATACCTGCTGTGGATTGGCATAGCCGCCGCAGCGGTCGGCGTGCTGACGTTCGTCCTGCCGCAATTGGTGTGGGAGATCCAGTTCCTGCTGTTCGGCCTGTTCGCTATCGCGACAGCCCTGTATTGGTGGCGACGCCAGCGCAGCGCCATCCGCCAAAGCGACCAGCCGCACCTGAACCTGCGCGGGCAGGAGCTGATCGGCAAGGTGTTCCAGGTCCACGAGGCGATTGTCGATGGGCGCGGCAAGATCAGGGTGGCCGACGGCGTCTGGTTGGCGAAGGGCCCCGACCTGTCCATTGGCACGCGGGTCAGGGTGGTGGCACAGGAAGGTACGGTATTGACAGTGGAAAGGGCTGACTGACGTGCTATGGAACTGAACCGGGGCAACCGTAATCCAACGTCATAGTTAACCCTGTGGAGTCACCTATCATGCGTCTCAAACTTGCTGTCGCGACCCTGGCCTTGCTTTCTCTCCCCGTGGGCTCGGCAATGGCCGACACGTTTTGGCGTAACGTCATTTCGTCCGGCGCAACCACCGGTTCCACCTACCTGACCTTCAAGGATAACAAGCTGATCGTCGCCGCCCAGGACGACGCCGGCAGCTTCGTCGCCAGTGACGGCGGCATTCGTGGCCCTTACCTGGAAGCGGCCATGCAGAAAGTCCGTGCCGACAACCCTGGCCTGCAAGCCACCGACATGGAACTGGCCAACGCGATCCTGGCGAAGAACGCCATTGCCCAGGAGTGATTCCCGCCCCATGAAAAATGCCGCTCGATCGAGCGGCATTTTTTTTATGGGCAAACAACTGCTGAGCTTCTTTCCTACATCGAACCGGCCAACAACCCCGCCGCTACGATGAAAGTTCACCTGCCCGCGGAGGAAGGCTCTGATACAAACGTGCGAGGCTGGCACTGCAAACTCTATCGATTCGAACTTTACCCACAATGCGAACCGATACTCATGAACAAGCCATGCCTTTCGTTGCTGCTGATCACCGCCGCACTTACCACCACGTCACATGCCGAGGGCCTATACGGCTCGATAAAAATCCTGAGCGTGCAGCAAGATCTTTCCGATGCCCTCCTTACCAGCCCCAGAGTCAACAATCGTGTTGTCAGCCCGACCAGCAGCAAAGACGTTGGCGGATCTGTAGCGGTTGGCTATGGATTCGAAGGCAACTGGCGGCTGGAAACCGAGTATTCACTCAAACAGAATTCGGAGTTCAAGAGTCATTGGGCGCCGTTCGATGCCAACGTCAACAATATGCAAGTTTCGTCCAGCCGCTTGATGATCAACGGGTACAAAAACTTCCCGCTTAACCAACATTTTTCGCTGTACGCCATGGCTGGCCTGGGTGTGGCGTTTATCGATTCCGAGGGTTACCAGTCCAACCCTTCGCGACGATTCGCAAACAACAGCCAGAACAACTTCGCCTATGCACTGGGCGTAGGGGCGGATATCAAGCTCAGCCAGCAACTCACCCTTGGCACTGGTTATCGCTACGTTGACATGGGCGATATCGAAACCGGTTACAACACCTTTGCCAATCGCATCAACGCTCGGGACGAACAGCTCAAGGGCAAATTGCGCGAACAGAACCTCTACGTCGAGGCACGGATGGCGTTCTGATCTGAGACACAAATCAGAACTGCGGTGCACTCTCATAAAAAATGCCGCTCAGTTGAGCGGCATTTTTGGCCCGGTGAGCTCTAGCCAGGTCCGGGTTATTCGCCGATTGCAGCTTTGTAGCCGGCCGCATCAAGCAACTTGTCCAGCTCGGCCTTGTCGCTTGGCTGAAGCTTGAAAATCCAGGCGCCGTACGGATCAGAGTTCAGCAGCTCTGGTGAACCACCCAGCTCTTCGTTGATTGCAATCACTTCTCCCGAAACCGGGGCATAGATATCGGAAGCGGCCTTGACCGATTCCACCACGCCGGCTTGATCGCCTGCAGCAAAAACTTTACCGACTTCAGTCAGCTCGACAAACACCACGTCGCCCAACGCTTCCTGTGCATGGTCGCTGATGCCCACGGTGACGGTACCGTCGGCTTCCAGGCGTGCCCACTCGTGGCTTTCGGCAAATCGCAGTTCGGCAGGGATATCGCTCATAATTCTGTGTCCTCAAGAAAAAGTGTCAGCGGCCGGCGGCCCGCCGTAAAAAATCAGATCAGGGTTTTGCCATGGCGGACGAAGGTCGGCTTGACCACTCGTACCGGGTACCACTTGCCACGAATTTCCACCTCGGCACGGTCGGCGGTAGCCATCGGAACGCGTGCCAGGGCAATCGACTTGCTAAGCGTAGGAGAAAAACTACCACTGGTGATCTCTCCTTCGCCAACATTGGCGATACGGACCACTTGGTGGGCGCGCAATACACCGCGCTCTTCCAGCACCAACCCCACCAGTTTGTGCTGCACGCCGGCGGCAAGTTCAGCCTCCAGCGCCGCGCGACCGATGAACTGACGGCTCGCCGGTTCCCAGGCAATGCTCCAGGCCATGTTCGAGGCCAACGGTGAAATATCCTGGTGGATGTCCTGGCCGTAGAGGTTCATGCCGGCTTCCAGGCGCAAGGTATCGCGGGCGCCGAGTCCGATGGGAGGAATACCGGCACCCACCAGGTCGTTGAAGAAACTCGGGGCCTCACGGGCCGGCAGAACAATTTCCAGGCCGTCTTCTCCGGTATAGCCGGTACGGGCAATGAACCAATCACCGTCGGCGCGCCCTTCGAAGGGCTTGAGTTGCTGGATCAACTGGCCGCGTGGTTGCGTAACCAGCTCGGCAATCTTGTGCCGGGCCTGGGGGCCTTGGATAGCCAGCATCGCCAGTTCGGCACGCTCGTGCAGCTGCACTGCGTAATCGCCGAGTTGCGCTTGCATCCAGGCCAGGTCCTGGTCGCGTGTCGAGGCGTTGAACACCAACCGGTAACCGTCCTCGACACGATAGATGATCATGTCGTCGACAATGCCGCCGCGCTCGTTGAGCATCGTGCTGTACAACGCGCGACCAGTGTCCTGCAAGCGATCGACGTCGTTGGCCAGCAGGCGCTGCAGCCAGGCTTTGGCCTGGGGGCCGGCTACATCGATCACGGTCATGTGGGATACATCGAATACACCGCAGTCGCGACGCACCTGATGGTGCTCTTCAACTTGCGATCCATAGTGCAAGGGCATATCCCAACCGCCAAAATCGACCATTTTCGCGCCGAGAGCGAGATGAAGGTCATACAGAGGCGTACGCTGTCCCATGGGTTTCTCCTTCCGGGCTTGGCGAAGGTGCGGATGGGTACTGCCACAGCCCGAACGCCTGAAAAAAGAATTTTCCGACGCTCCTAGCTACCCGGTCCGACAGACGGACCGCACCGAATGCCGCGCATTGTATCCGCATGATCCAAGGCTGGCACCTAGGCGTGTGCTCTATTCACTCAGAACGCGTCGATGGGCCGAACGCCGTATCAATCCGATGACTGGCAGCAGCCCCACCAGCACCAGGCTCAGCGCCGGCAGGGCGGCCCGCGCCCACTCCCCTTCGCTGGTCATTTCAAAGATCCGCACCGCCAGCGTGTCCCAGCCAAACGGGCGCATCAGCAAAGTCGCCGGCATTTCCTTGAGCACATCGACGAATACCAGCAGCGCGGCGCTCAGGGTGCCAGGGAGCAGCAACGGCAGATACACTTTGAAAAACAGTCGCGGCCCACTCACCCCGAGACTTCGTGCGGCTTCGGGCAACGACGGGCGAATACGCGCCAGGCTGCTTTCCAACGGGCCGTAGGCCACGGCCAGGAAACGCACCAGGTACGCCAGCAACAGCGCCGACAAACTGCCCAGCAGCAACGGCTTGCCCGCGCCTCCGAGCAGTGTCGACAGCGGGATGACCAGCTCGCGATCCAGATAACTGAACGCAAGCATGATCGATACCGCCAGCACCGAACCGGGCAAGGCGTAGCCCAGGTTCGCCAGACCGACACCGGCGCGGATCGACCGGGTCGGCGCCAGACGTCGAGCGAAGGCAAGCAGCAAGGCGACGCAAACCGTGACAAGTGCCGCGAGTCCGCCCAGGTAGAGGGTATGGAGAATCAACCCGGCGTAACGCTCATCCAGGTCGAAACGACCGCGCTGCCAAAACCAGACCACCAATTGCATGAGCGGAATGACAAACGCACAGGCGAAAACCAGTAGGCACCAGCCGCTGGCCGCCACCGCCTTGAGTCCTCGCAAGTGGTATAGCGCCTGGGCTCGCGGTCGCTCGTTGCCGGCCCGCTGGGCGCCCCGGGCGCGGCGTTCGCCGTAGAGGACCACCATGACCGTCAACAACAGGAGACTGGCCAGCTGGGCTGCGCTGGAAAGGCTGAAAAACCCGTACCAGGTCTTGTAGATGGCCGTGGTGAAGGTGTCGAAGTTGAACACTGATACCGCACCGAAGTCCGCCAGGGTTTCCATCAGCGCCAGCGCCACGCCGGCGCCGATTGCCGGCCTGGCCATCGGCAGCGCCACACGCCAGAACGCCTGCCAAGGCGATTGTCCGAGCACCCGCGCCGCTTCCATCAGGCCCTTGCCTTGCGCCAGGAAAGCGCTTCGCGCCAGCAGGTAGACATAGGGGTAGAACACCAGGACCAGCACCAGGATCACACCGCCAGTGGAACGCACCCGAGGCAGGCGCAGGCCACTGCCAAACCATTCGCGCAGCAACGTTTGCACCGGACCGGCAAAGTCCAGCAGGCCTACGAAGACAAATGCCAATACATAGGCAGGCACCGCGAACGGCAGCATCAGCGCCCAGTCGAGCCATCGACGGCCGGGAAATTCGCAAAGGCTCGTGAGCCAGGCCAGGCTCACGCCCAGCAGCGTCACCCCGACACCTACACCAAAGATCAGCGTGAGGGTGTTACCCAACAGGCGTGGCATCTGGGTGTCCCACAAATGGGACCAGATTTGTAGATCAATGCTCTGCCAGGACAGCAGCAGCACGCTCAAGGGCAACAAGACTAGCGCAGCGACGGCGAAGACCAGGGGATACCAGCGGCGTTGGGCGGGGTGGGTCAAGGAAAGTTCTCGTTCGCGTCATTACTGACAAAGGGCTCATGTGGCAAGGGAGCTTGCTCCTGCTGGGCTACGAAATAGCCCCAACGATCCGGATCATGCCCCGTCAGATAGACCCGGTCGATAGTTGGGGAGGGCTTCGCCCTGGAGCGCCAGCCCGATCCCGCGGGAGCAAGCTCCCTCGCCACACTTCATCGATGGACTGAGCAATCGCGTCTCAATTCCAGCCAGCACGGTCCATCATGCGGATGGCTTCGGCCTGGCGCTTACCGGCCACTTCCACTGGCAAGGTATCGGCCTTGAACTTGCCCCAGGCAGCGACTTCCTTGGAGGGTTCCACTTTTGGATTCGCCGGAAACTCCTGGTTCACGTCAGCAAAGATGCTTTGCGCTTCAGGCGTGGTCATCCATTCCACCAACTTCTTCGCGGCTTCCGGGTGCGGCGCGTGCTTGGTCAGGCCGATGCCCGAGAGGTTGATGTGCACGCCCCGATCGGCCTGGTTCGGCCAGAACAACTTGACCTTCAGGTCCGGCTTCTGCTGGTGCAGGCGACCGTAGTAATAGGTGTTGACGATGCCGACATCACACTGGCCGGCATTGATCGCTTCAAGCAGCGCAGTGTCGTCGGAGAACACGTCGGTGGAGAGGTTCTTGACCCAACCCTTGAGGATTTCCTCGGTTTTTTCCGCGCCGTGGGTTTCGATCAGCGTCGCGGTCAGGGACTGGTTGTAGACTTTCTTCGACGTCCGCAGGCACAGGCGGCCTTCCCACTCCTTGCCCGCCAGCGCCTCATAAGTGGTCAACTCACCCGGTTTGACCCGGTCAGTGGAATAGGCGATTGTCCGCGCCCGCAGGCTCAGGCCAGTCCAGGCATGGGAGGACGCGCGATATTGAGGCGGGATGTTGGCGTCGATGACCGACGAGGTGAAGGGCTGCAGGATTCCCATCTGCTCGGCCTGCCAGAGGTTCCCGGCGTCCACGGTGAGCAACAGGTCGGCGGTGGCGTTTTCACCTTCGGCCTTGATCCGCTGCATCAACGGCGCTTCCTTGTCGGTAATGAACTTCACCGCTACGCCGGTCTTCTTGGTATACGCGTCGAAAACCGGTTTGATCAATTCATCGATGCGCGAGGAATAGACCACCACCTCATCGGCGGCCTGGGCCGTGGTAGTGCCAATCAGGGCCAAGGCGAGGGCGGACAGCAGGCGTTTTGTGGCCGACATGGTGGCGATCTCTCGATTGTGAACGGAGCGCAAATGATAAGGACTCACATTTAGCACCACAATCGAACAGTGGGCAGACACGTTTCCAAATGTTGCAGCGGTGGGGTCGAGGTAGCGGTTCCGGCCTCATCGCGAGCAGGCTCGCTCCCACATTGACTTGCTTTCACATAACCTGTGGGAGCGAGCCTGCTCGCGATGAGGTCATGAGCCCCGACACACCTCTCAGGCCCTGGCCAGCTCCGGCAAATCCCCGGTCAACCCCAGCGCCTCGCGCACGAACAACGCCTTGGCTTCAGGCAGGCGGTCCACCAACTTCAGACCGGCGTTGCGCAACCAGCGAACCGGCAACGGATCAGCCTGGAACAACCGCTCGAAACCTTCCATCGCCGCCATCAACGCCAGGTTGTGGGGCATGCGGCGGCGCTCGTAGCGGCTCAATACCTTCACGTCAGCCAAACGTTCGCCACGCCCGGCCGCTTGCAGCAGCACTTCGGCCAGCACGGCGGCATCCAGCAAGCCCAGGTTCACGCCCTGCCCGGCCAGCGGATGGATGGTGTGGGCCGCATCACCGATCAGTGCCAGCCCTTCGGCCACATAGCGCTTGGCATGGCGCTGGCGCAGTGGCACGCACAAGCGCGGGTCGGCGCTCAGTACCGTGCCGAGCTGGCCTTCGAAGGCACGCTCCAGCTCGTTGCAAAACGCAGTGTCATCAAGAGCCATCAAGCGCTGCGCTTCATCGGGAGTGGTGGACCAGACGATCGAACACCAGTCTTCCTGACCCTCGCGGGCCAGTGGCAGAAACGCCAGCGGGCCGTTGTCGGTGAAACGCTGCCAAGCCGTCGTCCGATGAGGACGGGCGCTACGCACGCTGGTGACAATAGCGTGGTGCAGGTAATCCCACTCCCGCGTGGCCACCCCGGTCAGGCGACGCACGGCTGAATTCGCGCCGTCGGCGGCAATCACCAGCGGCGCGCGCAAGGTACGGCCGTCGGCCAGCGTCAGCAGCCAGTCATCACCTGAGCGGCGCATCTGCTCCAGGCGCGCGTTGGCAAGCAGGCCTAAATCACAATCGTGCAGTCGGTCCAGCAGCGCGTCCTGGACGACGCGGTTTTCAACGATATGCCCCAGCACGTCGGCATGCAGACTGGCGGCGGAAAAGTGAATCTGCCCAGTGCCGCTGCCATCCCAGACGTGCATGTCGGTGTATGGGCTGGCCCGTCGGCCGGTGATCCCGTCCCAGACACCCAGGCGTTCGAGGATCCGTTGGCTGGCTGCCGACAGAGCACTGACCCGTGGCTCGAATGCGGCCTGGGCATCAAAGGGCTTGACGCTCATCGGGCTGCCGTCGAGCAGCAGCACTTGCAGGCCACTGCCCTGCAACGCCAGCGCCAGGGCGCTGCCGACCATGCCGGCACCGACAATCAACAGATCTGCACGCAATTCCATGCTTTAAGCCTGTGTTGCTGGCGACATCAGCCGCCGGTGAAAGGAATGATCCATATCAAGCATCAGGGCGTGTTCCCAAACCCATGGCCTGACGGGCGAACCAGCGCTTGGCGGGCGGCAGCAGGTCCAGGCCCAGCAGGCCGAGATTACGGCCCAGGGACACCAGCGGCAGATCGCTGCTGAACAGCCGCGTCACCCCGTCGGAGAAGCCCACGGTCAAGGCCTGATCCATCCGCTGACGCTCGCGATAGGCTTGCAATACGGTGAAGTCGCCGGGCGTGCTGTCGCTCTCAAGCAAGGTATCGGCCAAGGCCTGGGCGTCACGCAGGGACAGGTTGAAGCCTTGCCCGGCAATCGGATGCAAGCTGTGGGCAGCATTGCCCAGGATGGCCAGGTGCGGACGCACCTGTTCCTCGGCTTCCACCAGCGCCAATGGATAAAGATGACGCGCGCCTACTTGCTTCAGCGTGCCCAGGCGATAGCCGAACACATTCTGCAATTCACTGAGGAAGCTGCGCTCGTCAAGGGCTGCGAGTCGTTGCGCATCCATGCCCTGGCGAGTCCAGACCAATGCACAGCGATTTTCCGGCAGCGGCAACAACGCCATCGGGCCGTCATCGGTGAAGCGCTCGAAAGCCATGCCGTTGTGCGCTTCGCTGGGCGTGATGTTGGCAATCAAGGCGCTCTGGTCGTAGGGACGATTGCGCACCCCGACCCCCATCTGCTCCCGCAGGCCGGAGCGACCGCCGTCGGCCAATACCGCGAGGTCGCATTCCACAACAGTTTCGTCGTCCAGCGTCAGGCGATAGCCCGCGATTTGCGGCTCCATCCGAGCGACCTGCGCGGGGCAGCGCCAACTGACGACATCCTTGTCCAGGCCTTGCCACAGGCATTGGCCGAGCCAGGCATTCTCCACGACGTAGCCAAGGGCCGGCACGCCCTCCTCCATGGCCGACAACCGCGCCGTCGAAAACCGCCCGCGGTCGGACACGTGGATCTGCTTGATCGGCTCGGCCCGGCGGGAAACTTCCTGCCACAGGCCCAAGCGTTGATAAATTTGCCGCGCGCCGAACGAAAGCGCCGACGAGCGCGCATCGTAGCTCGGCTGCCAGGCGTCACCGGGAGCGAAGGGCTCGATCAGCATGATCTTCCAACCCCGTGCCTTGGCACCGGCTTGCAGCGCCAGCGCCAGGCTCGCGCCGACCAGGCCGCCACCGATGATTGCAACGTTGACCCGGTTCATGCCGCTTGTGTCCGTGCGGTGGCCATCAAGGCCTCGATTTCGGCGACCGTCTTCGGTACGCCGCGGGTCAGGATTTCACAACCGGTCTTGGTCACTACCACGTCATCCTCGATGCGCACGCCAATGCCGCGCCATTTCTTCGCTACGCTGCGATTGTCCGGGGCAATGTAAATGCCCGGCTCGACGGTCAAAGTCATTCCGACCTCCAGCACTCGCCACTCGCCACCCACGCGGTATTCGCCCACATCATGTACATCCATCCCCAGCCAGTGGCCGGCGCGGTGCATGTAGAACGCCCGGTGGGCTTCGCTTGCGATCAGTTCGTCCACTTCGCCTTCCAGCAGCCCCAGGCGGACCAGCCCCTCGGTAATTACCCTGACGGTCGCCTCGTGGGCCTGGTTCCAATGTTTGTTCGGCGCGATTTGCGCAAATGCGGCTTCCTGGGCCGCCAGCACTACTTCGTAGATCGCCTTCTGCTCGGCGGAAAACTTCCCGCTGACCGGCCAGGTGCGGGTGATATCGCTGGCATAACAATCGATTTCGCACCCGGCATCGATCAACACCAGGTCGCCATCCTTGAGCACGGCATCATTTTGCTGGTAATGCAAAATGCAGCTGTTGCGCCCCGCCGCGACGATGGAACCGTACGCCGGCATCTTTGCCCCGCCCTTGCGAAACTCATAATCGAGCTCGGCTTCCAGGCTGTACTCATACAGCCCTGGCCGCGCCGCCTGCATTGCCCGGATATGCGCCTGGGCGGAAATCCGCGCCGCTTCGCGCATCACTTTCACTTCCGCCGCCGATTTATACAGGCGCATGTCGTGCAGCAGATGATCCAGGGCAACGAATTCGTTCGGCGGCTGGGCACCGAGGTGGGCCTTGGAGCGGATCACGTTGATCCACTCCATCAGGTGCCGGTCGAACTCCGGGTTGCTGCCCATGGCCGAGTACACCCGGTCGCGGCCTTCGATCAGCCCCGGCAGGATATCGTCGATGTCGGTGATGGGGAACGCGTCGTCGGCGCCATAGTCACGGATCGCTCCCTCCTGGCCGGCACGCAGGCCATCCCACATTTCCCGCTCGGCATTGCGCTCGCGGCAGAAGAGGATGTATTCGCCATGGGCCCGGCCGGGCATCAGCACGATGACGGCCTGCGGCTCGGGAAAGCCGCTCAGGTATTGGAAATCACTGTCCTGGCGATAGACATGCTCGACGTCGCGGTTGCGGATCGCAACGGCGGCGGCGGGCAGGATTGCGATACTGTTGGGCTCCATCTGCGCCATCAGGGCCTTGCGGCGACGGCTGTATTCCGACTTCGGGATATGAATCATGGGCAGACGGTGTTCCCTTTCAAGCGATCAGTGCAAGGACGGTTTGGCGGCCGGTTCAGCGGTCTTCTTGGTCTCGGTGAACAGGAGCAGAGGCGCGACCCGCAGGTACTCCATCACTTCCATATAGTCGCTTTCGCCGTCGTCGGACTCTTCCAGGGCATCCTGTACCTGGGAGATCGCCGCCAGGTCTTGCAGGACTTCCTTCGCTTCATCGCTCAGGGCGTATTCGCGGCGGGTCAGGCCGAAACCGGCGAGAAAGCCCTGGCACCACTGGCCCAGCGCAGCGGCGCGCTCGCTCAGCGGCGCATCGTCAGTCGGCAGCAGCAGGACGACGGTCATGTCATCGCTGGTCAGCTCGCCCTTGACCATTTCCTGCAGGCCGATGAGCGCATTACGCACGTTGTCCGCCGGCTCGCCTTCGAGCAGCTCGGCGGCGTCGGCCAACCAGCCGTCGGCCTCGAAGCCGGCGCCGGCGCAGCTGCGGCCAAGCAACAGGCCGTGGAGTTCGGCGGGCGAGACAGGATGACCGCTGGTGCTCAGCAGGGTGGCGAACGCTTGATACGGGGAATTCTGAATGGGCATGGGCAGCTAGGCGCCAGACGGCGCTATGTCTAGAATGGAGGCCTTGTATCCTACATCGACAGACTCGCCAAGACCATTAAAGGCTGTGCGACCTTTATCCCCCATCAGACACAATCTTCAGTGGACACAATGGAAGACACCGACCTGCAAGCGCTGATGGCCAGACTCGAGCTGCTAATTGAACGGGTCGAGCAACTTAAGAGCCAAAACGGACTCCTATTAGCTCAGGAAAAAACCTGGCGCGAGGAACGCGCGCACCTCATTGAAAAAAACGAAATCGCCCGGCGTAAGGTCGAATCGATGATTTCGCGCCTCAAGGCCCTGGAGCAAGACTCATGAGTTCAAGCAATAGCGTTACCGTGCAGATCCTCGATAAAGAATATTCGATCATCTGCCCCCAGGAAGAGCGTAGCAACCTGGTGAGTGCCGCCCGTTACCTGGACGGCAAGATGCGCGAGATCCGCAGCAGCGGCAAAGTCATCGGCGCCGATCGCATCGCCGTGATGGCCGCCTTGAACATCACCCACGACCTGCTGCACCGCCAGGATACGCCGGACGTACAGGTCAGCGGCTCGACCCGCGAACAAGTCCGCGACCTGCTGGATCGAGTGGATTTGGTACTGGCCACCGATCCGGACGTCAGCAAGGGCTGATTCGCGAGGCTGCCTGGGGTATACTTGCGTCACTCCCTGGGGTGCTTGCCAGTTGGTGATGTCCCTGAGCCGATACGCACAACCACGGGGGTTGCACGTTGGGGCCGGTGTGCATGTCCGCTTGACGGAAAGCCTTAACGCCTCCTGCAACTTCCACCTTGAACTTTCGGGTTCAAGGGCTAAGCCGACAGCGGTTCATCCGGGGAGCCTGATTCTCGAAACAATGCCAGTCATCATGACTGGCATTGTCGTTTCTGGCGTTTGGCATTTCTGGCGCTGTTGTTTGCGGTTACGCTGTTTCGATGCCACCGCCTCGGAAACCTCGATATGACCGAACCTGCGTTGCCGACCCGCCCGCAACTTCGCCGCCTGCTGCGCCAGGCGCGTCGCTCCCTGACCCCGGCCCAGCAACGGGACGCCGCCCAAGGCCTCTACAGGCAACTGGCCCAGCACCCGCTGTTTCGCCGCGCGCGACACATCGCCCTGTACCTGCCCAACGACGGCGAGATCGATCCACGCCTGCTACTGCGCGCGGCCCAGCGTCGGGGCAAGGCGACGTACCTGCCGGTGCTCAGCCCATGGCCGCAGACGAAAATGGTTTTCCAGCGAATCCATCCCGGCGAGAAGATGCAGCCCAATCGCTTTCGCATCCCGGAACCACGCAAGAATATAGCCCGGCAACGCAAGGTCTGGACGTTGGACCTGGTGCTGTTGCCGCTGGTCGGGTTTGACGATGCCGGGGGTCGGCTGGGCATGGGCGGGGGATTCTACGATCGCAGCCTGGCGTATCTGTCGCGCCGCAAACAATGGCGCAAGCCGACCTTGCTGGGGCTGGCCCACGAATGCCAACGGGTCGAGCGATTGGTACAGGCAAGCTGGGACGTGCCGCTGCAAGGAACAGTCAGCGACAGGCGTTGGTACATCGCATGATAGGCGCCACCGGAATCAGCGGCGCCTGAAAGAAAGCGCTCAGCGCTTGAGCGATGGGGCAGGCTGGGCGATGTTCATCGGAACATCGTTCTTGCTGCTCCACAAGCTCTGGGCGTAACCCGTGGTCACGACACCCAGGCCGAACAGAATGACCAGTATCCACAACAAATCCGGTTTGCGTTTCATCGATTGCCCCCCTCAAGGCATATCACACACGATGACAGCAGCGGTTTTCTTATTGGCCGTGCAGCAGCGTCAAGCTTGGAAGGCCGGCATTTTGCGATAACCCGGACCCACACGCAAACTCTGGCGTCAACCGACTGTCGGTTTGTCATAAAATCGCTGAACTATTTTTAACTATATCGCCCAGGAGTAGAAATCATGGCTTATTGGCTGATGAAATCCGAGCCCGACGAATTGTCCATCCAGGGCTTGGAAAAGCTCGGCCAAGCTCGCTGGGACGGAGTTCGCAACTATCAGGCACGCAATTTCCTGCGCGCCATGGCAGAAGGCGATTTATTTTTTTTCTATCACTCCAGCTGCCCGGAGCCTGGCATCGCGGGCACCGGAAAAATCATCAAGGCTGCCTACCCCGATCCCACGGCGCTGGAGCCTGACAGCCACTACTTCGACGCCAAGGCCAGCCTTGAGAAAAACCCCTGGACCGCGATCGACGTGGCCCATGTCGAAACGTTCCGCCACGTCCTCAAGCTCGACCACCTCAAGCAACAGACCGCCCTGGCAGAAATGCCGCTGGTGCAGAAAGGCTCGCGACTGTCAGTGATGCCGGTGACGGCGGAGCAATGGGCGGCGGTGATTGCTCTCAAGCCTTGAGTGATTCGCTGTCCGGTAGGCCACCATCGCGAGCAAGCTCGCTCCCACAGGGAATCTCGGTTGCTCACTGTTCACTGCAGATCCACTGTGGAAGCGAGCCTGCTCGCGAAAGGGCCCGCCTGGTTACCACAAGACTTATTGAATGATCAGGTTGTTGAACAACAGATCCTCAACCATCGGCTTGCCGGTCTCGTCGTTCATCACTTGCTGGGTCTGCTTCAACGCTTCCTGACGCAGCTTTTCCTTGGCTTCAAGGTTGTTCATGGTCTCGGTCGTCTGCTGAGCGAACAGCGCCACCAACTGGTTGCGAATCAACGGCTCGTTCGCTTTCACCGCCGCAGCGGCGGCATCGCCGGTCACGCGCAAGGCGACGTCAGCCTTGTAGACCTTCAGCTTGGTCGTACCATCCAGCCCATAGTTGCCCACGAACGGCGGGCTCAACGTGATGTAACTGACCTTGGGTGCCTCGCCTTCCTTGCTCTCTTCGGCCATCGCCGCCACAGGCAGCGACAGGGCCAGCATCAACATCATCCACGCTTTCACATTCCACTCCTCATCCGGTTTGCGGCCCAGCATACCGACCCGCCGTCCAAGCACAAGCTTATGGCTGGCTATCAGGGCGGGGCATGCTCGTTGACCCGTTGACTCTCACACCTACACTTATCGGCCATCACTCCCAAAGGAATAGCCCTGATGAAAGCCGTGCTGTGCAAAGAATTCGGTCCCGCCGAATCGCTGGTGCTGGAAGACGTCGCCAGCCCTGTCGCAAAGAAGAATGAAGTGTTGCTGGATGTGCACGCCGCCGGGGTGAATTTTCCTGACACGCTGATCATCGAGGGCAAATACCAGTTCAAGCCGCCCTTCCCGTTTTCCCCGGGTGGCGAAGCGGCCGGGGTCATCAGCGAAGTAGGGGAAAAGGTCAGCCACCTGAAAGTCGGTGATCGGGTCATGGCCCTGACCGGCTGGGGCAGCTTCGCCGAGCAAGTAGCGGTACCGGGCTACAACGTGCTGCCGATTCCCTCCGCCATGGATTTCAACACCGCGGCCGCGTTCAGCATGACCTACGGCACGTCGATGCACGCCCTCAAGCAGCGCGCCAACCTGAAGCCCGGAGAAACCCTGCTGGTGCTCGGTGCCTCCGGCGGGGTCGGCCTGGCGGCGGTGGAAATCGGCAAGGCCATGGGTGCGAGAGTCATCGCGGCCGCCAGCAGCGCGGAAAAACTCGCCGTGGCAAAGGCCGCCGGTGCTGACGAGTTGATCAACTACAACGAAACCAGCCTGAAGGACGAAATCAAGCGCCTCACCGACGGCCAAGGCGCCGATGTCATCTACGACCCGGTGGGCGGCGACCTGTTCGACCAGGCCGTGCGCGCCATCGCCTGGAACGGCCGGTTGTTGGTGGTTGGCTTTGCCAGCGGGCGCATTCCCGAGCTGCCGGTGAACCTGGCCTTGCTCAAGGGCGCCTCGGTGGTCGGTGTGTTCTGGGGCTCCTTCGCCCAGCGCCAGCCCCAGGACAACGCCGCCAACTTCCAGCAGCTGTTCGGCTGGTTCGCCGAAGGCAAGCTCAAGCCGCTGGTGTCGCAGGTCTACCCGCTGGACGATGCCGCCCAGGCGATCAATGACTTGGGGCAGCGCAAGGCGGTCGGCAAGGTGGTGGTGCAGGTTCGCTGATTGGCTGCGATTCTCTTTCAACTGTACCGGGTCGAAGCCCTACGACCCGGCTTCGCCATTCCCGCAACGCCCTTCATTTATATCTGAGCGACATGTTCATAAAAGAACATGCCAAATCCAGCATTTCCACTGTTTTGCTGATTCGAACCAATGCTATTTTCGGTAACGAAACTGTAACATTCGCATCCGCAGCCAAAACAAGAATTCTGGAGCACTTGAATGTTTGCTTTCTTTCGACCCACCGCACATCAGGCAACGCTGCCTGAAGAAAAAATAGACAGCACCTACCGACGCCTTCGCTGGCAAATCTTCGCGGGGATTTTCATCGGCTATGCCGGTTACTACCTGCTGCGCAAAAACTTCTCCCTGGCCATGCCCTACCTCATCGACGAGGGCTACACCCGTGGCCAACTCGGCCTGGCCATGTCGGCCATCGCGATTGCCTATGGCTTATCGAAGTTCTTGATGGGCCTGGTGTCCGACCGCTCGAACCCCCGCTATTTCCTGCCATTCGGCTTGCTGGTATCAGCCGGCGTGATGTTCATTTTCGGTTTTGCGCCCTGGGCGACGTCCAGCGTGACGATCATGTTCATCCTGCTGTTCATCAACGGCTGGGCACAAGGCATGGGCTGGCCGCCGAGCGGACGGACCATGGTGCACTGGTGGTCGCAAAAGGAACGCGGCGGCGTGGTGTCGGTGTGGAACGTGGCGCACAACGTCGGCGGCGGCCTTATCGGCCCGTTGTTCCTGCTGGGCATGGGCTGGTTCAATGACTGGCATGCGGCATTCTATGTGCCCGCTACCGTAGCACTTGCCGTTGCGGTGTTTGCCTTCGCGACCATGCGCGACACCCCGCAATCGGTGGGCCTGCCGCCGATCGAGAAGTACAAGGACGATTATCCGGAAGGCTACGACGACAGCCACGAAAAGGAATTCAGCGCCAAGGAAATTTTCGTCAAGTACGTGCTGCGCAACAAGATGCTCTGGTACATCGCCATGGCTAACGTCTTCGTCTACCTGCTGCGCTACGGGGTGCTGGACTGGGCGCCGACCTACCTGAAGGAAGCCAAGGGCTTCACCGTGGACAAAAGCTCCTGGGCCTACTTCTTCTACGAATGGGCCGGTATCCCCGGCACGCTGCTGTGTGGCTGGATGTCGGACAAGATCTTCCGTGGCAATCGTGGCCTGACCGGCATGGTATTCATGGCCCTGGTGACCGTGGCCACCCTGGTGTACTGGCTGAACCCGGCCGGCAACCCGACCGTCGATATGATTGCCCTGGTATCCATCGGCTTCCTGATCTATGGCCCAGTCATGCTGATCGGCTTGCAGGCATTGGAACTGGCGCCGAAAAAAGCCGCCGGCACCGCCGCCGGTTTCACCGGCCTGTTCGGGTACCTGGGTGGTTCGGTCGCGGCCAGCGCCGCCATGGGCTATACCGTCGACCATTTCGGCTGGGACGGCGGTTTTGTACTGCTGGTCGGCGCTTGTCTGCTGGCGATGGCGTTCCTTGCGCCAACCTTGTGGCACAAGCAGATCGCCAGTCAGAGCCGCGAAGCGGTCGCCTGATCCCACATTGATTGGCAGCGCTTGAGCCGCGCCTCCAGGTTCCGGTCTGGCATGGCGTGGCTGCGCAGGGCGTGTACGGTCTGCTCGACATAATCGCGAGTAGTGCCGTAACGCCCACAGGCGCTTTCAAAGACCTGGCTCAGCACATGGTCCGGCAAGTTGCCGGCATAGCTCGGCAGGTGTCGCTCCAACACAAAACCCAAGGCTTGCACCCGGCTGCCATCCTCGAGACGGCAACTGAGCCAGTGCGGGCGATAGGACGGCACCGGCATTTCCCGCTGCCACAACGCGAACAGCGAATCCTCGAGGTTTTCCTCCGGCAGCCGGTAGGCAAAACCGCTGCACGAACCGCCGCGATCCAGTCCGAACACCAACCCTGGCAACTCCGGAGTGCCGCGATGTTCGTGGGACCACAGGTATAAACCGCGATGGTAGCCATGGACCCGACCGCGCACGCGCTCCACCGCCGTGCATTCCGGCCGCCAGATCAATGAACCGTACGCGAACAACCAGACCGGACCGCCCTGGTGGAGACTCATGGTCAATCGCATCGAGGCGAGTAGTTGTTCATGGGTCAGCTGCGCACCCAGCTCGAGTCGTGGCGGGTACAGGGCGCAGGTAATGGCGGATTCGATAGCGGTCATGGCCGTTAGCGGTTGGCTTCTCAGAAAATAAAGGGACGCCAGTGTGCTGACGTTCGTGAGGAGCGACGCAAGTTAAATGCCAGCCCGACGCTATATACGTTATCGGTATCTGGCCGGCCAACTAAATACCGAAACGCAATATATGAAGTTATATCGAGGGCGGTCAGGGCTTTTGTGGCGAGGGAGCTTGCTCCCGCTCGGTTGCGCAGCGACCGCCTCTTTTGGGACTGCTTCGCCCGAGGCGTCGGACCGGTCCAGCGGGAGCAAGCTCCCTCGCCACAACGGCACAGCTCAAGGCTCGGTTGGGTCAAGCCCTTGGCGCATACGCAAACACATCGGCGCGCATCTGGTGAGCGTCCATGCCGGCTTCCACCAGGGCGTCGAGGGTGGCATAGATCATGGCCGGCGAGCCGCTGGCGTAGACGTGCACACCAGAAAGGTCGCTGATGTCCTCACACACCGCCTCATGGAGCATCCCGCAGCGCCCTTCCCAGCCACACAAGTCGCTGACGACTTTATGCAGGAACAGGTTCGGCAGTTTTTTCCATTCGTCCCAATGCTCGATTTCGTAGAAATCTTCCGGTCGCCGTACGCCCCAATACAGGTGCACCGGGTGCTTGAAGCCCGCCGCGCGGCAATGCTCGATCAGGCTGTGCATCTGCGCCATGCCGGTCCCGGCGGCGATCAGCACGAGCGGACCGTCAGGAAGCTCGGACAGGTGGGTGTCGCCAAACGGCATCTCGATGCGCACATTGGGGTTGCGCTGCAGTTGCTCCAAGAGCTTTTGCGCACTGCTTTCGCGCACCAGCACGTGTAGTTGCAGGTCACGCCCCGAGTGCGGCGCCGAAGCGAGGGAGAAGGCTGATTTTTCACCGTTGTCGCGCTCGATCAACAGGTATTGCCCGGCGTGGTAGCGCGGCGGTTTGCCCGCTGGCGCGCGCAAGCGTACCCGCCAGACGTCGCCGCCCACGTCGACGCACTCGATTACCTGGCACGCCAGGTTGCGCACCGGCAGCTCGCCCGGTGCCAACACGCCATCCCACAACACCACGCAGTCCTCCAGCGGCTCGGCGATGCACGTGAAGATCTCGCCATGGTCACGCACTTCACCGGCCTGCTCCACGCGACCTTCCACCAACAATGCGCCACAGACATGGCAGTTGCCATTACGACAGCTTTGGGGGCAGTCGTAGCCCAGGCGCCGCGCGCCGTCGAGAATCCGCTCGGCCGGCTGTATCTCCAGCACCGCGCCGGAAGGCTGCAAGGTTACACGCATCAATCTATTCCTAACTGATTCCAAATGGCATCGATCCGTTGGGTAACGGCTTCATCCTTGACGATAACCCGACCCCACTCGCGGGTGGTTTCACCGGGCCATTTATGCGTGGCATCGAGCCCCATCTTCGACCCGAGGCCGGATACCGGCGAGGCGAAGTCGAGGTAGTCGATCGGCGTGTTCTCGATCATCACCGTGTCGCGCTTGGGGTCCATGCGCGTTGTGATGGCCCAGATCACGTCGTTCCAATCCCGTGCGTTGATATCGTCGTCGGTGACGATAACGAACTTGGTGTACATGAACTGTCGTAAAAACGACCAGACGCCCAGCATCACTCGCTTGGCGTGCCCAGGATACGACTTCTTCATCGTCACCACGGCCATGCGATAGGAACAACCTTCGGGCGGCAAGTAGAAATCGGTGATTTCCGGAAACTGCTTCTGCAGGATCGGCACGAACACTTCGTTCAGCGCCACGCCAAGAATCGCCGGCTCATCAGGCGGACGACCGGTGTAGGTGCTGTGGTAGATCGGCTTGATCCGGTGAGTGATGCGCTCGACAGTGAACACCGGGAAGCTGTCTACCTCGTTGTAATAACCGGTGTGATCGCCGTAGGGACCTTCATCGGCCATTTCGCCGGGGTGGATCACGCCTTCAAGGATGATTTCTGCGGTGGCCGGCACTTGCAAATCGTTGCCCCGGCACTTCACCAGCTCCGTACGGTTGCCGCGCAGCAGGCCGGCAAACGCATATTCGGAGAGGCTGTCGGGCACGGGCGTGACAGCGCCGAGGATGGTCGCCGGATCGGCGCCCAAAGCGACCGACACCGGGAATGGCTGGCCGGGATGCTTTTCGCACCACTCCCGATAATCCAGCGCGCCGCCCCGATGGCTCAGCCAGCGCATGATGACCTTGTTGCGGCCAATCACCTGCTGACGGTAGATACCCAGGTTCTGACGGTCCTTGTTCGGGCCTTTGGTGACGGTCAGGCCCCAGGTGATCAGCGGCCCGACGTCGCCCGGCCAGCAGGTCTGCACCGGAAGCATGGCCAGGTCGACATCGTCACCCTCGATCACCACTTCCTGGCAGACCGCGTCCTTGACCACCTTCGGCGCCATGGAAATGATCTTGCGGAAAATCGGCAGCTTGGACCAAGCGTCCTTCAGCCCTTTCGGCGGCTCGGGCTCCTTGAGGAACGCCAGCAGCTTGCCAATCTCGCGCAGCTCGCTGACCGCCTCGGCGCCCATGCCCAGGGCCACGCGCTCCGGCGTGCCAAACAGGTTGCCCAGCACCGGAATGTCATAACCCGTGGGGTTTTCAAACAGCAGCGCCGGGCCTTTTGCGCGCAGGGTGCGGTCGCAGACCTCGGTCATTTCCAGGACGGGTGACACCGGCACCTGGATGCGCTTGAGTTCGCCGCGCTGTTCCAGACCGCTGATAAAGTCGCGCAAGTCGCGATACTGCATGCAAAAGCCTCATGGTGTCCGTGGCGTTCGGGGGCCCGAGTTTAACGCCGCCCGTCCAGAATAGTGAATGCACGGACAGCAAAAAGCCGGGTTTCCCCGGCTCTTGCTGGCCTGCTCGAATTACTTGCGTTTCATCGACAGGAAGAACTCATCGTTGGTCTTGGTCGTTTTCAGCTTGTCGACCAGGAACTCGATGGCCGCGACTTCATCCATCGGATGCAGCAGCTTGCGCAGGATCCACATGCGCTGCAACTCGTCATCGGCCGTCAGCAATTCTTCGCGACGGGTACCGGAACGGTTGATGTTGATGGCCGGGAATACACGTTTCTCGGCGATGCGACGGTCCAGGGGCAGTTCCATGTTACCGGTACCCTTGAACTCTTCGTAGATCACTTCGTCCATCTTCGAGCCGGTTTCGACCAGCGCGGTGGCGATGATGGTCAGCGAGCCGCCTTCTTCGATGTTCCGCGCGGCGCCAAAGAAACGCTTCGGCTTTTCCAGGGCATGGGCATCGACACCACCGGTCAGTACCTTGCCGGAACTCGGGATGACGGTGTTGTAGGCACGGGCCAGACGGGTGATGGAGTCGAGCAGAATCACCACGTCCTTCTTGTGCTCGACCAGGCGCTTGGCCTTCTCGATCACCATTTCGGCAACCTGCACGTGACGGGTCGGCGGCTCGTCGAACGTCGAGGCAACCACTTCGCCGCGCACGGTGCGCTGCATCTCGGTCACTTCTTCCGGACGCTCATCGATCAGCAACACGATCAGGTGGACTTCAGGGTTGTTACGGGCGATGTTGGCCGCGATGTTCTGCAGCATGATCGTCTTGCCCGCCTTCGGCGGCGCCACGATCAGGCCACGCTGGCCTTTGCCGATAGGCGCGCACAGGTCGATGACACGACCGGTGAGGTCTTCGGTGGAACCGTTGCCGGCTTCCATCTTCATGCGCACGGTCGGGAACAGCGGAGTCAGGTTCTCGAAGAGAATCTTGTTCTTCGCGTTTTCCGGACGGTCGAAGTTGATGGTGTCGACCTTGAGCAGTGCGAAGTAACGCTCGCCTTCCTTAGGAGGGCGGATCTTGCCAACGATGGTGTCACCGGTGCGCAAGTTGAAGCGACGGATCTGGCTCGGCGAGACGTAGATATCGTCCGGGCCGGCGAGATAGGAAGCGTCTGCGGAGCGGAGGAAGCCGAAGCCGTCCTGGAGAATCTCCAGCACGCCATCACCGGAGATTTCCTCGCCGCTTTTCGCGTGCTTCTTGAGCAGGGAGAAAATCACGTCCTGCTTGCGCGAACGGGCCATATTTTCTATGCCCATCTGTTCGGCCAATTCGAGCAGTTCGGTAATCGGCTTTTGCTTGAGTTCAGTCAGATTCATATAGGAATGACGTAATCATTTATGGAGGGGAAAATTAAGCTTTTGGCTTAATGAGGCCGCGCCGCGGAGAAGGCGACAGGATCGCGTACTTATTCGAAAGGAGAGCGTCGGCGACGGCTTGCAGGGGGCAATGGAGAAACCAGTGCGGGGCCGAATGTAACACCTGGATTTGCGAGCGTCTAGCCCCGGATAACGAAAAAGCCCCGCGATTTGCGGGGCTTTTGGCAAGGCATTCGACGCTTAGATGTTGGCGTCGAGGAACGCGGCCAGTTGCGACTTCGACAGCGCGCCGACCTTGGTGGCTTCGACGTTGCCGTTCTTGAACAGCATCAGGGTCGGAATTCCACGCACGCCATGCTTGGCCGGGGTTTCCTGGTTTTCGTCGATGTTCAGCTTGGCAACGGTCAGCTTGCCCTTGTAGGTCTCGGCAATTTCGTCCAGGACCGGAGCGATCATTTTGCAAGGACCGCACCACTCAGCCCAATAGTCGACCAGCACTGCGCCTTCGGCTTTGAGTACGTCAGCTTCGAAGCTAGCGTCGCTAACGTGTTTGATCAGATCGCTGCTCATGGAAATCTCCGGGGTAATCAGCAAAAAAACGTGGCCCATCATAGCTGCCCTTCCCAGGTTCAGGAAGCCGCAGTTGATTGAGTCTCCCTATGGTGACCGATGGGTTTACGTATGGCCCACGTCAGGAAGCGGTCGGGGCGATGAAGGAAATACCGGTGCGCAACGCAGCATTACGTACATGTTCTTGCATGGTTTTGTGCGCCGAAACCGATGCGCGACGGGCCAGGGCACGAAGGATCTTGCGGTGTTCCTGCCACGTTTCCATCGCCCGCTCCGCCCTGATGAACGGTAGCTTCTGACTCTCAAGGAAGATATCGGCGCTGGCGGTGAGAATGCTCAACATCGCCTGGTTGCCGCTGGCCAGCAGAATGCGCCGGTGAAATTCGAAATCCAGTTGTGCCGCTGCGTCGAACTCCCCGGCCTTCAATTCGCGGCGCATGGCCTCGACGTTGTCATCCAGTGCGTCGAGTTCATCGGCGCTCAACGTCACGGCCGCCAATCCGGCCGCGAAACCTTCAAGGGCATAGCGCAGCTGGAAGATATCCACCGGCGAGGCCTGGGCGGCGAACGGCCAGCGCGCTGTCGAGTCGTCGCGCGCGACCTGCGCTGCTCCCTGGACGAAAACGCCCCTACCCGGTTGGACGCTGATCAACCCCAGGGCGCTCAACGATGACAGCGCCTCGCGCAGAGACGCCCGGCTGACCCCCAGTTGCAAGGCCAGGTCCCGTTGAGAGGGCAGCGCATCGCCCGGGCCGAAGCCTTCGTCGACGATGAGTTTGCGGATGGCTTGCAGCGCCACTTCAGGCACGGCACGAGCGATGGAATTCATGGTTTTCCAGACAACCCGGACGAATGAGCGGCTAGTTGTAAAGCTATTCGAAGCCCCCGGCAAGTCGTGCCCCAGCGGGGTTCGGCCGCCCGAAGCGACGCTCGATAACGGTGCGAAAAACAACCCAACTGTTCAGACCAGTCAGACCGACCGGTGCCTGCAAAACCGTGGCTTTGGCGGACCGACGCCCGGTTTGGCATGCCCTGTGCTGTGTCCGATCGGAGAAATCACACCATCGACCGCGGAGATTCACCATGATCCAGCGTTGCAGCGTCCTGCTCACTGCCCTGTTTGCCAGTTTGATGCTTTGCCAATTGCCCGCCCACGCCGATGGCCTGGAAGACGTGGTAAAACGCGGCACGCTCAAGGTCGCGGTGCCCCAGGATTTTCCACCGTTCGGTTCGGTCGGCCCGGACATGAAGCCGCGCGGCCTGGATATCGACACGGCGAAACTGCTGGCCGACCAGCTCAACGTCAAGCTGGAATTGACGCCGGTCAACAGCACCAACCGCATCCCTTTCCTGACCACAGGCAAGGTCGACCTGGTAATTTCCAGCCTGGGCAAGAATCCGGAGCGTGAGAAGGTCATCGATTTCTCCAGCGCCTATGCGCCCTTCTACCTCGCCGTGTTCGGCCCGCCCGATGCCGCAATCACCGGCCTGGACGACCTCAAGGGCAAGACCATCAGCGTCACCCGTGGCGCTATCGAGGACATCGAGTTGACCAAGGTCGCCCCCGAAGGCGCCACCATCAAGCGTTTCGAAGACAACAACTCGACGATCGCCGCCTACCTGGCCGGTCAGGTGGACCTGATCGCCAGCGGTAACGTGGTGATGGTCGCCATCAGCGAGCGCAACCCCAAGCGCGTCCCGGCGCTGAAAGTGAAACTCAAGGATTCTCCGGTCTACGTGGGCGTGAACAAGAACGAGCCGGCGTTGCTGGACAAGGTCAACCAGATTCTCGCCACCGCCAAGACGGACGGAAGCCTGGAAAAGAACGCGCAGACCTGGCTCAAGCAACCGCTGCCGGCCGACCTCTGATCGTCGCTTGAGAGGCTGAGCATGGCTTACCAGTTCGATTTTCTGCCGGTGGTGCAAAACACCGAGCTGCTGTTGCGCGGTGCGCTGTTCACCGTGGAACTGACAGCCATCGGCGCGTTGCTCGGGGTTGGCCTGGGCATCGTCGGCGCGGTGGTGCGGGCGTGGAATATCCGTCCGTTCGCGGCGATCTTTGGCGTGTACGTGGAGCTGATCCGCAACACGCCGTTCCTGGTCCAACTGTTTTTCATTTTCTTCGGCTTGCCGTCCCTTGGCTTGCAGATTTCCGAGTGGCAAGCGGCGGTGCTGGCGATGGTGATCAACCTGGGGGCGTATTCCACCGAGATCATCCGGGCCGGTATCCAGGCCATTGCACGAGGGCAACTGGAAGCCGCCGCGGCGTTGGCGATGAGCCGCTTCGAAGCGTTCCGCCACGTGGTGCTGCTGCCGGCGCTGGGCAAGGTCTGGCCGGCCTTGAGCAGCCAGATCATCATCGTGATGCTCGGCTCGGCGGTCTGTTCGCAGATCGCCACCGAAGAGCTGAGTTTCGCCGCCAACTTCATCCAATCGCGCAATTTCCGCGCCTTTGAAACCTACGCACTGACGACGCTGATCTACCTGTGCATGGCACTGCTGATCCGCCAGTTCCTGAATTGGGTCGGGCGTCGCTACATCGCCAGGAGCAGCCAATGAGCGATTTCACGTTCTGGGACGTGGTGCGCAACCTGCTCACCGGCCTGCAATGGACTCTGGCGCTTTCGCTGGTGGCGTTTATCGGCGGTGGTGTGGTCGGCTTGTTGGTGATGGTGCTGCGCATCTCCAAACGCGCCCTGCCCCGCAACATTGCCCGCACGTATATCGAGCTGTTCCAAGGCACGCCGCTGTTGATGCAGCTGTTTTTGGTGTTCTTCGGCGTGGCCCTGGCCGGGGTGGAGATTTCGCCGTGGATGGCGGCGGCGATTGCCTTGACGCTGTTCACCAGCGCTTACCTGGCGGAGATCTGGCGCGGTTGTGTCGACTCGATTGCCAACGGCCAATGGGAGGCCTCCGCGAGCCTGGCCCTCAACCCGTTGGAGCAGTTGCGCTACGTGATCCTGCCCCAGGCCCTGCGCATCGCCGTGGCGCCGACCGTGGGCTTTTCCGTGCAGGTGGTCAAGGGCACGGCCGTGACGTCGATCATCGGTTTTACCGAACTGACCAAGACCGGCGGCATGCTCGCCAACGCCACGTTCGAGCCGTTCATGGTGTATGGCCTGGTCGCCCTCGGTTATTTCCTCCTTTGCTACCCCCTGTCCCTCAGCGCGCGCTACCTGGAAAGGAGACTGCATGCCTCTGCTTAGAATTTCCGCCCTGCATAAATACTACGGCGATCACCATGTGCTCAAAGGCATCGACCTGAGTATCGAAGAAGGCCAGGTGGTGGCGATCATCGGTCGCAGCGGCTCGGGCAAATCCACCCTGCTGCGCACCCTCAATGGCCTGGAATCGATCAACGATGGCGTGATCGAAGTGGACGGCGAATACCTCGACGCGGCCCGCGCCGACCTGCGCAGCCTGCGGCAGAAAGTCGGGATGGTGTTCCAGCAGTTCAATCTGTTCCCGCACCTGACCGTCGGCGAAAACGTCATGCTCGCGCCGCAGGTTGTACAAAAAGTGCCCAAGGCCAAGGCGGTGGAACTGGCCCGCCAGATGCTCGAACGGGTCGGGCTCGGCGAAAAATTCGACGCCTTCCCCGACCGCTTGTCTGGCGGGCAGCAGCAACGGGTGGCGATCGCCCGTGCCCTGGCGATGTCGCCGAAAGTCTTGCTTTGCGATGAAATCACCTCGGCGCTGGACCCAGAGCTGGTCAACGAGGTGCTCAGCGTAGTGCGGCAACTGGCCAAGGAAGGCATGACACTGATCATGGTCACCCATGAAATGCGTTTCGCCCGGGAAGTGGGCGACAAACTGGTGTTCATGCACCAGGGCAAGGTGCACGAGGTGGGTGATCCCAAGCTGCTGTTCGCCGATCCGCAGACGGCGGAGCTGGCGAACTTCATCGGGACGGTGGAGCCTGCCTGATTTTTGCTGCCAAAGAACACTCTGTGAACGGCTCTGGATCAAGGGTTTGGATCAGGTGCGTTGGCGTAGGCGGTCGATCGTGGCAGGATGGCAAGGTTATCGACCGAGACTCTCTGACCATGCCGCCATCCCAAGCCAAGAATCTGTCCCTGATCGCCGCTATCGACCTGGGCTCCAACAGCTTCCATATGGTCGTCGCGAAGGCCCAGAACGGGGAAATCCGCATTCTTGAGCGGCTCGGTGAAAAGGTTCAGCTGGCCGCCGGGATCGACGAAGAACGCAGGTTGAGCGAGGAGTCCATCCAACGCGGGCTCGATTGCCTCAAGCGATTCGCCCAGTTGATCAACGGCATGCCGTTGGGCGCGGTGCGGATCGTGGGCACCAACGCCCTGCGCGAGGCGCGCAACCGTGGCGAGTTCATCCATCGCGCCGAAGCGATCCTCGGCCATCCGGTGGAAGTCATTTCCGGCCGTGAAGAGGCCCGCCTGATCTACCTCGGCGTTTCCCACACCCTGGCTGATACCCCCGGCAAACGCCTGGTGGCGGACATTGGCGGTGGCAGCACCGAGTTCATCATCGGCCAGCGCTTCGAACCGCTGTTGCGCGAAAGCCTCCAGATGGGTTGCGTCAGCTACACCCAGCGTTATTTCCGCGACGGCAAGATCACCCCGGCCCGCTATGCCCAGGCCTACACGGCGGCACGCCTGGAAATCATGAGCATCGAACATGCCCTGCACCGGTTGACCTGGGACGAAGCCATCGGCTCCTCGGGGACCATCCGCGCCATCGGCCTGGCGCTCAAGGCTGGCGGCCACGGCACCGGTGAAGTCAACGCCGAGGGCCTGGCCTGGCTCAAGCGCAAGGTGTTCAAGCTCGGCGATTCGGACAAGATCGATTTCGAGGGCATCAAGCCTGATCGCCGGGCGATTTTCCCGGCGGGACTGGCGATCCTCGAGGCGATCTTCGACGCGCTCGAATTGCAACGCATGGACCATTGCGAAGGCGCCCTGCGTGAGGGCGTGCTCTACGACTTGCTCGGGCGGCATCATCACGAAGACGTGCGCGAACGCACCCTGGGCTCGCTCATGGAGCGTTATCACGTCGACCAGGAGCAGGCGGCGCGGGTCGAGCGCAAGGCGCTGCATGCCTTCGACCAGGTGGCCGACGATTGGGACCTGAACGACGGCGTTTGGCGCGAACTGCTGGGTTGGGCCGCCAAGGTGCATGAAGTGGGCCTGGATATCGCCCACTACCATTACCACAAGCACGGCGCCTACCTGATCGAGCACTCCGACCTGGCGGGTTTCTCACGCGAAGACCAGCAAATGCTGGCGCTATTGGTACGTGGTCATCGACGCAATATTCCCAAGGACAAATTCGCCGAATTCGGCGATGACGGCATCAAGCTGATTCGCCTGTGCGTGCTGTTGCGCTTCGCGATCCTGTTCCACCACATCCGTGGCACCCAGCAAATGCCCCAGGTTACCCTGCACGCCGACGGCGATCAGTTGGATGTGATATTCCCCGAAGGCTGGCTGGATGAGAATCAACTGACCCAGGCGGACTTTGCCCAGGAAGCCGAATGGCTGACGCGGGTGGGGATTTTGCTGAACATCCACTGAGTCCAGCAACAACACAAATCTCTTGTGGCGAGGGGATTTATCCCCGCTGGGCTGCAAAGCAGCCCCTGGAAGTCCGGACTCAGTGGATCTGACAAACCGCGCTGCAGGCTTTAGGGCTGCTGCGCAGCCCAACGGGGATAAATCCCCTCGCCACAGCAAGCTCCCTCGCCACAGGGGGAGCCGTCCCTCGCCGCAGACCTTAACTAACCGCCAACACCGGGCTGCTCAAGCGCTCCAGCAACGTCGCCTGGGCGCTGCGCGGGTTCTGGTTGCCGGTCGGTGTGTTGCGGATGTAGCGACCGTCCGACTGCAAGCTCCAGCTGTGAGTGTTGTCGGTGAGGTAACTCTCCAGCTCTTTCTTGACCCGCAGGATCAGCTTCTTGCCTTCCACCGGGAAGCAGGTCTCGACGCGCTTGTCGAGGTTGCGCTCCATCCAGTCGGCACTGGAAAGAAACATCTGCTCCTCGCCACCATTAAGGAAATAGAACACCCGCGTGTGCTCCAGGAAACGCCCGATGATCGAGCGCACGTGGATGTTATGGGACACCCCCGGGATACCCGGCCGCAGGCAGCACATGCCACGCACCACCAGGTCGATGCGCACGCCCGACTGGCTGGCCTTGTACAACGCACGGATGACTTTCGGATCGGTCAACGAGTTGAACTTGGCGATGATGTGCGCAGGCTTGCCGTCCAGGGCGAACTGGGTTTCCCGGGCGATCATGTCGAGCATGCCCTTCTTGAGGGTGAACGGTGCATGCAGCAGCTTCTTCATCCGCAACGTCTTGCCCATGCCGATCAACTGGCTGAACAACTTGCCGACGTCTTCACACAAGGCGTCGTCGGACGTCAGCAAGCTGTAGTCGGTGTACAGGCGGGCGTTGGCCGCGTGGTAGTTGCCGGTGCCCAAGTGAGCGTAGCGCACGATCTCGCCAGCCTCGCGCCGCAGGATGAGCATCATCTTGGCGTGGGTCTTGAAGCCCACCACGCCGTAAATCACCACCGCACCGGCCGCTTGCAGACGGCTGGCCAGTTGCAGGTTGGACTCTTCATCGAAGCGCGCGCGCAATTCGATCACCGCCGTGACCTCCTTGCCGTTTCGCGCCGCGTCCACCAGGGCATCGACGATCTCGGAGTTGGCGCCACTGCGGTACAGCGTCTGGCGCACCGCCAGGACATGTGGATCCTTGGCGGCCTGGCGCAGCAAGTCGACCACCGGGGTGAACGACTCGAAGGGGTGCAACAGCAGGATGTCCTGCTTGCTGACGACACTGAAAATGTTTTCGCTGTTTTGCAGCAGTTTCGGGATCTGCGGTGTAAACGGCGAATATTGCAGCTCCGGATGGCTGTCCAGGCCGGTGATGCTGAACAGCCGCGTCAGGTTCACCGGACCATTGACCTGGTACAGCTCGGTCTCATGCAGGTTGAACTGCTTGAGCAGGTAGTCGGACAGGTGTTTCGGACAGGTATCGGCCACTTCCAGGCGCACCGCATCGCCATAGCGACGGGAGAACAACTCGCCGCGCAGGGCGCGGGCCAGGTCTTCTACATCCTCGGTGTCCACCGACAGGTCGGCGTTGCGGGTCAGGCGGAATTGGTAGCAGCCCTTCACCTTCATGCCCTGGAACAGGTCATCGGCGTGGGCGTGGATCATCGACGACAGGAACACATAGTTGTCGCCCGGGCCGCCGACGTCTTCCGGCACGCGGATGATCCGCGGCAGCAGGCGTGGCGCCGGGATGATCGCCAGGCCGGAATCACGGCCAAAGGCGTCGATGCCTTCCAGCTCGACGATGAAGTTCAGGCTCTTGTTCACCAGCAATGGGAACGGGTGAGTCGGGTCGAGGCCGATCGGGGTGATGATCGGAGCGATTTCGTCACGGAAGTAACGGCGTACCCAGGTCTTGAGCTTGGTGGTCCAATAGCGGCGACGGATGAAGCGCACCTGGTGCTTTTCCAGCTCCGGCAACAGGATGTCGTTGAGGATCGCGTACTGGCGATCGACATGACCGTGCACCAGTTCGCTGATGCGCGCCAGGGCCTGGTGCGGTTGCAGGCCGTCGGCACCGGCCTGCTCGCGGGCGAAGGTGATCTGCTTTTTCAGCCCGGCGACGCGAATCTCGAAGAACTCGTCCAGGTTGCTGGAGAAGATCAGCAGGAATTTCAGCCGCTCCAGCAGTGGGTAGGACTCATCCAGCGCCTGTTCAAGGACGCGGATGTTGAATTGCAGTTGCGACAGCTCACGATGGATGTACAGGCTGCTGTCATCCAGATTGGGCACCGCGATCGCCGGCGCTGGGGCCGGCTCGGGCGCGGCAGCGGGGGCCGGTTCCAGCTCCGCTGGCGTTTCGGCGACTGGCTCGACCACGGGCTGAGCGTCTTTTACGGCAACTTCTGTGAGTCCTTCGGTATTCATCGCAAGTTCCTGGGAGGCTATTTCTGCTCTCGTAACAATTGGGCGGCGCGCACGGCAAAGTACGTCAGGATGCCATCAGCACCCGCGCGCTTGAAAGCGGTCAGGGATTCGAGAATCACCCCTTCGCTCAGCCAGCCGTTCTGGATCGCCGCCATGTGCATCGCATACTCGCCGCTGACCTGATAAACAAAGGTCGGCACTTTGAATTCATCCTTTACCCGACAGAGAATGTCGAGGTAAGGCATCCCCGGCTTGACCATGACCATGTCTGCCCCTTCTGACAAGTCGGCAGCCACTTCGTGCAGGGCTTCGTGGGCATTGGCCGGGTCCATCTGATAGGAGGCCTTGTTGGCCTTGCCCAGGTTCAGGGCCGAGCCGACCGCGTCGCGGAACGGACCGTAATAGGCGCTGGCGTACTTGGCCGAGTAGGCCATGATGCGCACATTGACATGCCCGGCCACTTCCAAGGCTTCGCGGATTGCCTGGATCCGGCCGTCCATCATGTCCGACGGCGCCACCACCTGGGCACCGGCCTCGGCGTGGGACAGCGCCTGCCTGACCAGCGCATCGACGGTGATGTCGTTCTGCACATAGCCTTCTTCGTCGAGAATGCCGTCCTGCCCGTGGGTGGTGAACGGGTCCAGCGCCACGTCGGTAATCACCCCCAGCTCCGGGAAACGTGCGCGCAGGGCACGGGTCGCGCGCTGTGCAATGCCCTCGGGGTTCCAGGCTTCGGCGGCATCCAGGGATTTCAGGCCCGGCGGCGTGACAGGAAACAGTGCCAACGCCGGGATACCCAGCTCGACCCACTCGGCCGCCGCTTCCAGCAACAGGTCGATAGTCAGGCGCTCCACGCCTGGCATCGAGGCCACCGCCTCACGGCGATTCTCGCCGTCCAGCACGAACACCGGCAGGATCAGGTCGTCGGTGGTCAGCACGTTTTCGCGCACGAGCCGACGAGAAAACTCATCCCGGCGATTGCGACGCAGGCGAGTGGCGGGAAACAGACGGTTGGCGGGGGTAAAGCTCACGGCAGACTCCTGAGCCCGCAAAAACGGGCGAGCGTGACAGTTATAAGCGGCCATTATGACGAACACATGACAGTTGTGCTAAAGCGTGACCGGTAGTCGCAGTCATTGTCTTCTGTAGGAAATGTTCACGTCGAGACACATTTCGATACTTTCCTGAATGTGCCTGAAGGGTTAGGCTGCGCGTTCATTTCGCCAGCACCCAGACAATGCTCCAACAATTTCTCCACGACTTCGGCTACCTGGCCCTGTTCATCGGCACGTTCTTCGAAGGTGAAACCATCCTCGTGCTCGCAGGTTTCCTGGCGTTCCGTGGCTACATGGACATCAACCTGGTGGTCGTCGTGGCGTTTTGCGGCAGCTACGCCGGTGACCAGCTGTGGTATTTCCTGGGGCGCAAGCACGGTCGCAAGCTGCTGGCGCGCAAACCGCGTTGGCAGTTGATGGGTGATCGGGCGCTGGAGCACATCCGCCGGCATCCGGACATCTGGGTCCTGAGCTTCCGCTTCGTGTATGGCCTGCGCACCGTGATGCCAGTGGCGATCGGCTTGTCAGGCTATCCACCGGGCCGCTATCTGTTGCTCAACGGTATCGGTGCGGCGATCTGGGCCACGGCGCTAGCTGCCGCCGCGTATCACTTTGGCGCGGTGCTCGAAGGCATGCTGGGCAGTATCAAGAAATACGAACTGTGGGTACTCGGCGCCCTGCTGTTGCTGGGCTTGGGCCTGTGGCTGCGCCGTCGCATCAAAAATGCCCGGCTGGCCAGGAAAAATCTCGAGACCGAGCGACAGGAACAAGCCAGGGCCAGCGAATCTACGCCAGGCGAGTGAGTCGGTTGCGACAGCAGTAAAGCCCGATGCCACTGACCAGGCTGTAGCTCAACAACCCCACCCAAGCCACCGGGCTCGCTGGCCACAACCCTGCCACCGGCGCCAACCCTACCAGCGGCAGGTTCGCCGCCAGCCGCAGCAACTCCAGCTTCAGCGCCCAAGGGCGATTCTCAAGGGCCACGCCCAAGGCAAACAGCCCCAACGCAATCGCCCCCCAGCCCAATACCAGGGCGGCAACCGGCAGGCTGTTTTCAAGGTTCATCAGATAGCTGCCCAAGGCGATGTAGATACAGAACTGCAGCGCCACATACCACCGCTGGCGTGCGTCCAGCGGTACTTCGAATTTGCGGAATTGGGACAGGTCAGGCTTGTTCAGCGGGTATCTGGCGGCCACATCGGCCGGGCGCCAACCGGTGGGCATGAACCAGATCCGCAGCTTGTCCCACCAACGCTCGGCCCGTCGGGCATCAGCCCAGAGCTGCCCATAGAACTGCACGTTCGCCCACAACGGATTCCAGCTCGCCAGCGGCGTAGTCACGCCAAACACCACCGGCTCATCCTCGTCCTCTTCCTGGAAGGTGCCAAACAGACGGTCCCAAATAATGAACACGCCGCCGTAGTTGCGATCCATGTAGAGAGGGTTCTGCGCATGGTGGGCACGATGATTGGACGGCGTGACGAAGCACCATTCCAGCCAGCCGAGCTTTGGAATGTGTTGGGTGTGGACCCAGAACTGATACAGCAGGTTCAGCGCCGCGACACTGACGAACACCACCAGCGGCACGCCCAGGATCGCCAGCGGCAGATAGAAAATCCAGCTCAGCAGAAAGCCTGTGCTGGTCTGGCGCAAGGCGGTGGAGAGGTTGTAATCCTCGCTCTGGTGATGCACCGAATGAGCGGCCCAGAGGATATTGCGTTCATGGCCCATGCGGTGCAGCCAGTAGTAGCAGAAATCATAGAAGACGAAGGCAGCCACCCAGGTCCAGGCCTGGTCAGCCGGCAGTTGGAAGATTGCCAGGTGCTCCAGTGCAAAGGCATAGGTGACCAAGCCGACACCTTTGGTCAGCAGCCCGGTGGTGGTCGACAGCACGCCGGTACTCAGGCTGTTGATGGCGTCCGCCAGCCGATAATGGCTCACGCCGCGCCAACGATCGGCGAGCAACTCGACGGCGATCAACACGAAGAAAAACGGCACGGCATACAGAATGAAATTCATGATGCGACCCGGGCAGGCAAGGCAAGGAAGATAGTCGGCAGATTAGGTGTAGCTGCCCGAGACCCCTATGGCAACGAGTGACAAATTAGTAGACATTTAACGCCATGAATCTGGAGAAAAAGCCCATGAGCAAAAAAGTTGCAGTGATCCTTTCCGGCTGTGGCGTGTACGACGGCGCGGAGATTCACGAAAGCGTGATTACCTTGCTGCGTCTCGACCAGCGTGGCGCACACGTCCAATGTTTCGCCCCGAACATTGCCCAGCTGCATGTCATCAACCATCTGACTGGCGAGGAAATGCCCGAAAGCCGCAACGTGCTGGTGGAGTCGGCGCGCATTGCCCGAGGCGATGTGAAAGACCTGCGCGAAGCCAAGGCCGAGGACTTTGACGCGCTGATCGTGCCCGGTGGTTTCGGCTCGGCGAAAAACCTTTCCAACTTCGCTGTCGAAGGGGCCGGTTGCGTCGTGCAGCCGGACGTCCTGGCGCTCACCGAGGCTTTCGCCGAAGCAGGGAAACCCGTGGGGCTGATGTGCATCTCACCGGCCCTGGCGGCGAAAATCTACGGCCCCGGCGTGACGTGCACCATCGGCACGGATGCCGATACCGCCGCTGCCGTGACCAAGATGGGCGGCACCCATGAAGAATGCCTGGTCACCGATATCGTCGAGGACACTGCGCGCAAACTCGTCAGCACACCCGCCTATATGCTGGCGAAGAACATCAGCGAGGCGGCTTCGGGGATCAACAAGCTGGTGGACCGGGTGTTGGAATTGACCCACGAGAACGACGCCTGACCCCATTTCCTCTTTCCTGTGGGAGGGGGCCAGCATCAGGACAAGCGAGCCAACCGCGTCAATATCCGATCCAGCGCATTGGCGAAACCCTGCTTGTCCCGCTCGCTGTACGCCGCCGGGCCGCCGCCCACATGGCCCTGCTCACGCAAGTCGGTAAACAGGTTGCGCACCGCCAGTCGATCGCCCATGTTCTGCGCGTCGAATTCCTTGCCCCTCGGATCGAGGGCGGCGACGCCCTTCTTGACCAGGCGGTCCGCCAGCGGCACGTCGCTGCAGATGACCAACTCACCCGGGACGGCGTGCTCCACCAGGTAGTCATCCGCCGCATCAGGACCGCTTGGCACCACGATCAGCTTGACCAGGGCCAGGCCCGGCTTTATTTGCGGCTGCCCAGCGACCAGCACCACTTCGAATTGGCGCTTCAAGGCGAACTTGACCACCAGTTCCTTCGCGGCCTTGGGGCAGGCGTCAGCGTCGATCCATACGCGCATAAGTGGTTTCCTCTATCTAAAAAGCATCGCGAGCAAGCTCGCTCCCACAGAGACAGCCTACATCCTGTGGGAGCGAGCTTGCTCGCGATTATGAGCGCAGCGAATGCGGCCGTTCAGGAAACCTGGACCCGACGCTTCTCCGCCACCCAACTGCGCCCGTACAGTACGACGATCGCCAGGATCGCCACCACCTGGGCGGTCAGCGAATAAGCATCGGCATGAATGCCCAGCCAGTCGAACTCGAAGAATGCCACCGGCCGCGTGCCGAATATCCCGGCTTCCTGCAGCGCCTTCACGCCATGGCCAGCGAACACCACCGACAGCGCACAAAGCAACGCGGCGTTGATGCTGAAGAACAGCGTCAGGGGCAGTTTCGCAGAGCCCCGCAAGATCACCCAGGCCAACCCGACCAGCAACACCAGCGCCGTCGCGCCGCCAGCCAATACGGCGTCATGACCAGCGGGACCGGCCTGCAGCCACAGGGTCTCGTAGAACAGGATCACTTCGAACAATTCGCGATAGACCGAGAAAAACGCCAGGATCGCGAATCCGAAACGGCCACCGCCGCCCACCAGGCTGCTTTTGATGTAGTCCTGCCAGGCCGCTGCGTGACGCCGGTCATGCATCCAGACACCCAGCCACAACACCATCACGCTGGCGAACAACGCGGTGGCGCCTTCGAGCAACTCACGCTGGGCGCCGCTGACGTCGATCACATAGGCGGCCAGCCCCCACGTCGCCAGACCGGCGAGCAATGCCAGCCCCCAGCCGATGTTGACGCTGCGAACCGCCGACTGCTGGCCGGTGTTGCGCAAGAATGCCAGGATAGCCGCGAGCACCAGGATCGCTTCCAACCCCTCGCGCAACAGGATCAGCAAGCCGGAGATGTAGCTCAACGACCAGCTCAAGCCATCGCCACCCAACAGGCCGGCGGATTCCTTCAACTTGGCCTTCGCCGCGTCCAGGCGTTGTTGGGCCTGGTCCACTGGCAAGCCATCCTGTAAAGACTGACGGAAAGCCATCAACGCCTTTTCGGTGTCCTTGCGCACATTGGCGTCGACGTTATCGAGCGAACTCTCCACCAGCTCGAAGCCTTCCAGGTAAGCCGCGACCGAAAGGTCGTAGGCCTGGTCATGATCACCGGCGCGATACGCCGCGATGCTTTTGTCCAACGTCGTGGCGGTGTAGTCGAGCAACTGCGCCGGGCCGCGCTGCACTTGCGGCGGCTGGGCACGTTGGGCGCGAAACGTCGCTGCTGCCGCGGGCCCTTGGGCAGCCAGGATTTCGGCCGGAGTCTGGCGGGCCAGATCGGCCAGGTTGTAGGTCAGCTCGCTTTTTGTCGCGGCCGGGTCGGCGCTGAAGCTGGCAATGTAAGTTGCCAGGTCCCAGCGCTGGCGGTCGTCGAGCTGGTCGGCGAAAGCTGGCATGTCCGTGCCCTCGACGCCCATGCCCAGGGTGTTGTAGATCGCGTAGAGGCTCAGGCGATCCAGGCGCTGGCCATCCCGCAGGTTCGCCGGTGGCGGCTCCAGGCCGACGCCGGCCGGACCATCGCCAGCACCGGTGTCACCATGGCAAACCGAGCAATTCTGCGCGTACAACGGCGCACCGCGCGCCGGATCCGGGGTAATGATCGGCGCTTGGCTGACTTCGTACGCCACCGCCAGCCTTGCCCCCAACTGCCGAGCCAGGCGGGCGACGTCGTCGCCGTCCCGGCGTTCGGTGATAGCCCCGCGCAACGTGCCGATGCCTTGGGTCAACTCAGCCTTTTCCGGCTTGGCCGGCAGCGCAGCAATCAACCCCTCCAACACTTGGGTGAACTCCAGTTGCTCGCGGTATTCCGAATCGTCGATGACTTTTCCCGCTTCGACAGTCGCTGGGTAATCCGCCCCGATGTAATCAAGCAGGTGCAAGGCCTGGGGAGCGCCTTCAGTGGTATCGGCCAGCAGATCGGCGCTGCACAGCGCCAACAACGGCAGCGCTAGCCAAGCCAGGAAACGAAACGGGGCAGGCATGAATGACTCTCGGTTGGAAATAAGAAGTAACATATTGTTCACTTCCAATGCGCTTGACTCAAGTACCGATGTGTTTTCCACGCACATTTTCATCGGATCTTCATGGTTTGGAAGTGACATCACAAAAACATCATTTGGCGATTAAAAAGCCACTACGCGGTCAATCCTCCTGTTTATAATGCGCCGCCATCTTATTTGTTGAAGGCATAAGAGCTCCTCTGTCCATGAGGAACCGACGGCGCTCCAGTGCCCCGTTCGTGGATCGCCCCAGCCCGACCCGCACACCTGGCTGATATTCAGGGAAGAAGTGTTCATGGCATCCCGTGCCTGTTTTCCGGTCGCCCTCTGCGCGATCACTCTGCTGTCCGGCTGCTCGGCCTTTCGCAACTACGACAGTGAATTGGCCCAGACCAATCAGCAATTGGCCTCCGGCAATGTCGACGCGGCGCTGGCCCTGCTGGAGAAGAACAACTCCAGCCAAGATAAAGACCTGCTGTATTTCTTCGAGAAGGGCGAGTTGCTGCGGGCCAAGGGTGACCTCTCCGGCAGCCAGGCGGCCTGGGGCAGCGCAGACCAGCAGGTTGGCCAATGGGAAGACGCGGTCAAGCTCGACACCGCCAAGTACCTGGCGCAGTTCGGCAGCTTCCTGGTCAACGACAAGGTCCGGCGCTACGAGGGTTATGACTATGAGAAGGTCATGCTCACCACGCAGATGGCCTTGAACCTGCTGGCGGTGAATGACTTCGACGGCGCACGGATGCAGATCAAAAAGACCCACGAGCGCGAAGCGGTGATTGCCGACCTGCGGGACAAGGAATATCTCAAGCGTGAAGAGGACGCCGAAAAGCAAGGAGTCCAGACCGAATACAAGGACCTCAAGGGTTACCCGGTTGCCAGCCTGGACGCACCGGAAGTGGTCAGCCTGAAAAACAGTTACCAGAGCGCGTTCAGCCATTACCTGGCGGGCTTCGTGTACGAGGCGTTGGGCGAAAAAGACCTGGCCGCGCCGGGTTACCGTAAAGCCGCCGAACTGCGCCCCAATACCCCATTGCTGGAGCAGGCGCTGCTCAATCTCGACAAGCCCGCCGCCAAGGACGACGACAGCGATATCCTGATCGTGGTGCAGAGCGGGCTGGCGCCCTCCCGGGATTCGATCCGTATCCCGCTGCCCCTGCCCATCAGCGGCAACGTGGTTATCACGCCGTTGTCATTCCCGCTGATCAAGCCGGACACGTCCACCGCCACCTTCGCCCAGATCGGCGTCGACGGCCGGCAACTGGACCTGACCTCACTCAACAGCACCACGGCCATGTCGCGCCGCGCCCTGCGCGATGACATGCCGGGAATCATCCTGCGTACCACCGTACGCGCAGTGAGCCGTGGCGTGGCGCAAAAGCAGATCAACGAAACCAATCCCCTGGCCGGCCTGGCCGTGGGCATTACCTCGGCCGTGCTTGAAGGGGCCGACACCCGGACCTGGCGCACCCTGCCGGATTACACCCAGGTGGTGCGCCTGCGCCTGAAAAAAGGCGAGCACCAGGTCACCTTGCCAAGCGTGTTCGGCGGTTCGGTGGTGAAGGTCAAGGTCGATCAGCGTTACCAGGTCATCACCCTGCGGGCGGTGGGCAACCAGGTGTTCGCCGGCGGCCTGGCGGCCCAGGTAATCCCGAGTGCCAATCCCACCGCCATCGCCCTCAAGCAACCTTAAGAACGGAGTCTTGTTCACATGCGTTTAAAACTGATCGCCGTCGGCGCCCTGGCCTTGCTGGCCGGCTGCGCCACCCCACCGCCACCGGAGCCGGGCAGCGCCGCCAGCAAGGTCGTGGCAATGGGCAAGACCAAGAACATCGTAGTGGGCGCCATGCGCGTCGCTCGGGAAAACGGCTACATGACCGTCAATGTGCAGCTGAGCAACACCAGTTTCAACAACAAGAATATGTATTACCGCTTCGCCTGGCTGGGACCGGAAGGCTTCCCCATCGCCGAGGAAGAAAGCTGGAAAAGCCTGACGCTGTACGGCGAACAGACCCGCTTCCTGCCGGCCATCGCACCGACACCCAAGGCGGTGGATTTCCGACTGGAAATCAACACCCCGTGAGGTGCTGAAACCTGTGGGAACGAGCTTGCTCGCTCCCACACCAGCCCCCGAGTGATGCCTGATCCCTTTATTTCAGCTTTCGAGAGCAACCCCTATGTTCCTACGCATTTCCTCCCTTGCCCTCGCCGCCCTGCTCGTCAGCGGCTGTGCGAACAACTCACCGGTCCTGGGCAACAAGAACATCAGCTATGGCGACACCAAGGCCGTGGAAACCGTCACCAACGAATTCGGCTCCACCGATCTGCAAATGATCGCCGAATCCATGACCCGCTCCCTCGCCCAGTCCGGCGTGCTGCAGGGTCGCCCAGTGGTCCAGGTCTATGACGTGAAGAACAAGACCAGCGAGTACATCGATACCCGGGAAATCACCACCAGCATCAAGACCCAACTCATGAAGACTGGCGCGGCGCGCTTCGCCAGCGACAACAACGCCATGGACAGCCAGGTCGACCAGCTGAAGTTGCAGAACCAGAGCGGCCTGTACAAAAAGAGCACCGTGGCCAAGACCGGCAACATGATCGCCGCCAAATATCGTATCGAGGGCTCCATCAGCTCGATCGTCAAGCGCAGCGAAGATTACAAGGACGTGTTCTACAAGTTCAGCCTGCAACTGATCGACGTCGAAAGCGGCCTGGCCGAATGGATGGACGAAAAAGAAATCCGCAAGACCACGGAGCGTTAAGCCATGCGCACATGGATCGCAATGATGGCCCTGGCTTGCGCATTCACTGCGCAAGCGGCCCCAAAAGTCGCGGTGACGGATCTGGCGTACCAAGAACGCGTCGAGGAATACATCCACACGGTTTCGGCCCAAAGCAACTTCCAGGCGAGCCCGTACAGCGCCAGCGCGTCGTCGAGCTACGACGAAATGGAGGCCACCAGCAGTTACATCGAGCAGGGTGAGCTGCGCAAGTTCACCGGTGATATCAAGGGCGAGATGCTGCGCAGCGGCATGTTCCAGCTGGTGCAGGGTACGCCGTATACCGCGTCGTCCAAGGGCGACGTATACGACGTGATCAAGCGTATCAAGGCGGGGAACTTCAAGGGGGCCGACTACGTGCTGTTCGGCACTGTGTCGGACATCGACTTCACCCGCGACATCAATGAACTTGGCACTGCCGACAGCTACTCGGCGGTGCTGGCCCTGACGTTGGTGGCGGATTTCAGCCTGATCAACACCAAGACCTTTGAGATCACCTCGGCCTTCACCGCCATGGGCGAAGGCCAGGACACCAAGCTTCTGAACCACCGAGACGTGCGCATCAGCCTCAATCGTCCGCGGGTCGTGCGTGAAGTGTCCAAGGCGCTGGGAGAAGATGTGGCACGGCAGTTGAGCGAACAGCTCGGCGGCCCGATCCAGGAGCAAGCCGGCGAACCTGTGCAGCGCAACAATCTGCCGAGGGACACGGCGCCAGTGATCCTGCGCTGATTTTCAGTCAGGTAACTGATTTTGTGGTGAGGGGATGGCTCCCCTCACCCCATTGGTTTACACCGCAGCCTTGCGGATCGTCGCCAGCAAACCCGCCGCGCCAATGAACAATCCGGCAAAGGTCCGGTTCATCCGCCGTTGCTGCTTAGGGGTACGCAACAGGCGCAACACCTTTGACGCCAGTCCGGTGTACCCGGCCATGACAATCAGATCGACGCAAATCATCGTCACGCCAAGGATCAGGTATTGCTTGACCAAAGGTGCATGGGGATCGATGAACTGTGGCAGCACGGCGAGCATGAACACCAGGGCCTTGGGGTTGCTGATGTTGACCAGAAAGCCGCGAAACACCAGCGCCAAGGGCTTGCCGATGGGGCGCACCGCCGCGTCGTCGCTGAGGTCGCCGGGGACGGCCCGCCACTGCTTGACGCCCAGGTAGACCAGGTACGCCACGCCGAACCACTTGATTGCATAGAAGGCGGTTGCCGACGCGGTGAGGATCGCGCCCACGCCTGCCGCGACAATTGCGATTTGCAGCGCCAGGCCCAATTGCAGGCCCAAGGCGTTCCAATAACCGCGCCAGAAGCCGTATTGCAAGCCACTGGACATCGATGCAATGGCACCGGCGCCCGGCGAAAGACTGATGACCCAGCAAGCGGCGAAAAACGCCAGCCACGTTTCCAGCAACATTGCACACCTCGGCTCAGATCCATCGAAACGACTAAGCTAATGCGCCGCCGGGCCGGTGGCCATTCTTTTTTTCAGGGGTCGCCAGGGTAGGTGTCGGGTTATTCGACGAAACCGCCGACCGGAAACGCCTCGCTGCCGCGCCAGCGCCGCACCGACCGTTGGAAAAACAGGCTATTGGGCACCTGAACCATGGAACTGCCGGTGCCGAGTTCCTCGGGTTCGATCAACGTGGTGTAGAGCAGATTGATCGCCACCACCCGCCCCTTGATGCCTGGCTTGTCGGTGGCTTCCACCAGCTCGACTACGTCGCCCAGGCGGAACGGGCCGACGGTGTAGATCAGGATGGCACACAGCAAATTCGACAATACGCTCCAGATGGCAAAGAACGCGACCGCCGCAACGGCAACGAACCCCGACAGCGCGGTCCAGAGCACCGTGGCCGAGACACCGAGGCGCTCCAGCGCCACCAGCACTGCGCTGCCCATGATCAACCAGCGCAGCACGCCGCGCAGGATGATCATCAGCTGGGTCGGCAATGGATAGCGCTCGCCGAGCCCCGTGAGGAAGCGCGCCACGAACCGCTGGGCAACATAACCTACCAACAGGATCAGCAGGATTTGCACACCGAGCCAGATCGGCTCGATCCACAGGACCGGTATGGGCAAGGACAACGCTTCCATCAGGACAACGCCTCCAGCTCCGCTTGCAGGTTTTCCAGCAACTCCAGGGCTTGCATCCACGCCTCCTCAAGTTCCGCTTCCCGAACCTTCAGCTTGGCCTGTTCGGCCAGCAGATCACGCAGCTCGTCCTTGCGTGCCGCCTCGTAGAGACCACTGTCCCCGAGGCTGGTTTCGATTTTTTGCAGCTTTTCATGCAGCTTGCCCAGCTCGCCTTCGAGCTTGTCGGCTTCGCGCTTGTGCGGCGCCAGTTGCTGGCGCAACGCCGCGGCGGCCTGGCGTTGGGCTTTCTTGTCGGTTTTGTCCGGGTTGACCGGCGCGCTGCTGACCGGTGCGTTGCGCTGGCGATAATCCACCAGCCAGCGCGCATAGTCTTCAAGGTCGCCGTCGAACTCTTCGACTTTACCGTCCGCGACCAGATAAAAGTTGTCCGTGGTGCTCTTGAGCAAGTGCCGGTCGTGGGAAACCACCAGCACCGCGCCGCTGAATTCCTGCAAGGCCATGGTCAGGGCCAGGCGCATCTCCAGGTCCAGGTGGTTGGTCGGTTCGTCGAGCAACAGCAGGTTCGGCCGCCCCCAGGCGATCAACGCCAGGGCCAGGCGGGCTTTTTCGCCGCCGGAGAAATTCAGCACCGGCTCGTCGATGCGCGCCCCGCGGAAATCGAAACCACCGAGGAAGTCCCTGAGTGTCTGCTCACGCTCGGTTGGCGCCAGGCGCTGCAAGTGCAGCAGCGGGCTGGCCTTGGCATCGAGGGAATCCAGCTGGTGCTGGGCAAAGTAGCCGACCACGGTGTTTTCACCGCGCGTCAGGCGCCCGGCCAGGGGCTGGAGCTCACCGGAAAGGTTTTTGATCAGGGTCGATTTACCGGCGCCGTTAGGCCCCAACAGACCGATCCGCGCGCCGGGGGTCAGTTGCAACTTGACCTTCTCCAGCACGGTTTTTTCGCCATAGCCCAGTCGTGCATCCGACAGGTCAATCAACGGGCTGGAGATCTTCGACGACTCACGGAAAACAAAATCGAATGGCGAATCGACATGGGCCGCCGACAGCTCTTCCATCCGCTCCAGGGCCTTGATCCGGCTCTGCGCCTGGCGAGCCTTGGTGGCTTGGGCCTTGAAGCGAGCGATGTAGCTTTCCATGTGCGCGCGCTGCGCCTGCTGTTTCTCGTAGGCTTGCTGTTGCTGGGCCAGGCGCTCGGCGCGGGCACGCTCGAAGGCGCTGTAGCCGCCGCGATACAAGGTGAGCTTGCGCTGATCGACATGGGCCACGTGATCCACCACGGCGTCAAGGAAATCCCGATCGTGGGAAATCAGCAACAACGTGCCCGGGTAGCTCTTGAGCCAGTCTTCGAGCCAGATGATGGCGTCGAGGTCCAAGTGGTTGGTCGGTTCGTCGAGCAACAGCAAGTCCGACGGGCACATCAGGGCTTGCGCCAGGTTCAGGCGCATCCGCCAACCCCCGGAGAAATCACCGACCTGACGGTCCATCTGTTCATTGGTAAAGCCCAGCCCGGCGAGCAATTTACGAGCCCGGGCGTCGGCGGTATAACCGTCGGCGCTGTCGAGCTCCGCGTGCAGGCGAGCTTGGGCGGCGCCGTCATGGGCGGCTTCGGCTGCGGCGAGGTCGCGCTGGACCTGACGCAGGCGCAGGTCGCCATCGAGCACATAATCCACCGCCAGGCGTTCGAGGGTGTCGACCTCCTGACGCATATGGGCGATGCGCCAATCGGCGGGCAGCAAGCAATTGCCGGAGTCCGGGTGCAACTCGCCGCGCAACAAGGCGAACAGGCTCGATTTGCCGGCGCCGTTGGCACCGATGAGGCCGGCTTTGTGGCCGGCGTGCAGGGTCAGCTCGGCGTCTTCTAGCAGACGTTGCGGACCACGCTGTAAAGTCAGGTTCTGAAGTCGAATCATAATGGCGGCGGAGTCTACCAGCTTCGCCCGCAACTGGCGCGAGTAGCACGATGTCGTCTGATCTGTGGAGCTTTTCGATCAACCTCTACGCCAAGCCTGGTGTGGAATCCGCGTGCCTGGCACTACAGACAGGTGGCGCGAACGTGTGCCTGCTGCTCTGTGGGCTGTGGTTGGAACAACGCGGCGTGAGCTGTGATGAGCAAAAGCTGCAGCAGCTTAAGCATCTGGCCGGACCTTGGGACTCGACCGTCGTGCAACCGTTGCGCAAGTTACGCACCCAATGGAAAAACCTTGCCCTTCAGGATCCAGGGCTGGGTGGCTTGCGCGAACAGGTCAAGAAACTGGAACTGGAAGCCGAACGGCTATTGCTTGAGCGGCTGGAGGCAACGGTCAAGGACTGGCCAACGGGACAATCCTTGGATTCAGCGCAGTGGCTGCAAAGGCTTGCGGCAAATGCCGGCCAAGCCAACCACGACGCGCTGCATCAGCTGCGCGTCGCGGTTTCCGACATTTAGGAAACGCGGGTTGGAGTGGGGCTTGGGGCGGTGGCTACACTCGGGTTCAGTGCCGGTGCTGGCGTACCAGCCGTTGGCGCGGGGGTCGCCGCCGGAGCTGGCGCAGCAGGTTTGGCAGCCGGAGCGGTTGCCGGTTTTGCAGCGGCTGGCTTGGCGGCGGCTGGCTTTTTCACGGCCGGCTTCGCGGCAGGCTTGGCGGCAGCGGCGCTCGCTGGTTTGGCTGCAGCCGGTTTAGCCGCAGGCTTAGCCGCAGCTTTGGCAGGCGCCTTGGCGGCGACTGGCTTGGCCGCGGATTTCGCAGCAGGTTTGGCCGCAGCAGGTTTGGCAGCAGTGGCCTTGGTCGCAGTTGGCTTGGCAGCCGGCTTCGCAGCGGGTTTGGCGACCGCTTTCACAGCCGGTTTGGCAGCGGTGGCTTTCGTTGCCGCAGGCTTGGCGGCAGCGGTCTTCGCAGCGGGCTTGGCAGCCACTTTGGCAGCAGGCTTAGCGGCGACAGGTTTGGCAGCGGCTGCTTTTACGGCAGGCTTGGCGGCAGCTTTGGCGGCCGATTTTTTCGCAACGGGTTTCGCCGCGCTGGCAGCAACCGGTTTTTTCACGGCAGGTTTGGCCACTGGTTTGCTGGCTGCCTTTGCCCCTACCTTGGTCACTGGCTTGGCGGCCACTTTTGTTGGAGTTTTTGCCGCGACAGGTTTAGCCGCTGGCTTCTTGGCCGATACAGCGGCAGGCTTGGCCGCGCGAAGCGTCAGCGCCTTGCCTGCGGCTTCCTGGACACGACCCACGCCTTGGGCCAGCTTCAGGCTCTCCTGGGCGTCACGCTTGAGTTGCAGGATGTAGGCGCGGGTTTCGGATTGACGATCCTTCAGGGCATCGAGCAGGTTCTCGAGTTCCTTCACGGCATCCTTGGCCTTGGCTTGTGCCTTGGCTTTGCCAGCGGTTGCCGCGTCTTGCAGTTTGGTGCGCGACTTGTGAAGTTTTTCCTGCGCCTTGCCGCGTTGTTTTTCCAGCTTGGCGAGTAGTTTTTCAGCATCAGCCAGGGCTTGGGAGCAGGCATTTTCCAGATGCTCGAGCAAGCTGCCCGACAGTTGTTGGAGCAAGTGCAACGGAGTGTTTACAGGCTTCTTAGTGGCCGACATGGTTTACCTCCTGACTGACGTGAGAGCGGCTCATACTAGACCTCTGCTGCAACCGCCGCTAGGGCATGTTGACACTACACAAGGCGTTGCGTTGCACGGCACAAGAAATCTTCTGCGCCGGCGCCTGGGCAATTCACTTTTACTGTTTGCGGCACTGGCATAATCCCTCGAATCGAGGCCGGAGAAAGTACACATGTCGCGTCATCTTTTTTTACTTCTTTGCATGATTTTCCCAGTGGCCCAAGCCACAGAAAAACCCAACGCAAACGAAGCCCGGGAGCTGGCCTACAGTCTTGGCGCGAGCCTGGGGGAACGCCTGCGCCAAGACGTACCCGACCTGCAGATACAAGCCTTGGTCGAAGGCCTGCAACAGGCCTATCTTGGCAAGCCGCTGGCGTTGGACGATGAACGCATCGAAAGGATCCTGGCCGAACACCAGGCGCAGTTGACGGCGCAATCGGCGACGCCGCAAGACCAAGTGGCGCTGAAGACCGAGCAGAAGTTTCTCAACGAGGAAAAAGGCCGGCCAGGCGTCCAGCAATTGCCGGACGGCATCCTGTTGACCGAACTCAAGCCAGGCAGTGGCACGAAAGCCGGCCCCCACGGCAAGGTCCAAGTGTTGTATGTCGGTCGTCTGCCGGACGGCACGGTGTTCGATTCCAACCATCAGGCACAGTGGTTCAATCTTGATAGCGTGATCGATGGCTGGCGCAGTGCATTACCGCAGATGCCCGTAGGCGCGAAGTGGCGGTTGGTGATTCCTTCAGCCCTGGCCTATGGCGCCGAAGGTGCCGGAGACGTTATTCCACCTTTCACGCCCCTGGTATTTGAAATTGAACTGCTGGGCGCGACGACTTGACGCCCTGAAAAGAAAAACGGCACGCAATGCGCACCGTTTTCTGTCCCGAAGATGATCTCAAGCCTGGACCGCAGCTTCTTCCTTGTGGGCGTTGTGCAGCACTTCGATCAGGCAGTCTTCCAGCTCGAAACGCTCGTGCAACAAGCCGCCAAGTTCCTTGAATTTTTCCGCCACGCATTTGCCTTCATCGCACAGGTCGTTGAAGGCCAGCAGCTTCTCGGTGATGACATCGATGCGCGGGTAAATCGTGTCGGCCAGTTCCAGGCCGCGCTTGTCATTGAAGGCCTTGGCCTCGCCCGTGAGTTGCTCGTAGATCTCGAAATGACCCGCGGACACATAGTCCACCAGCACACCACAGAACTCTTGCAAGGGCTTGCGGCTTTCACTCAGTGCTTCAGGCTTGTCGCCAAGAGCATCATAGGCTCGAACCAGTTCGTGACGCTCCTGCAACCAGCGGTCGATCAGCAGATGCACCCCACCCCAGCGTTCCTGAGCATTCTGACAACTTTCGAGCATGGTGATTTCTTCCCTTCTGAGTCACGCCCCTCGCCGTCTGAAACACCCGCCTGAATGATCAGGAGCAAGCCAGACACAACATGATCGAGTGGCATGATTCCAATGATACGTGCGGGCCAGATTATGCCCGCGCGACAACTGCTTCAAGGTACGCAGGAGAGAAAGTTCATACAAGTGTTTAATCCAGCGCCCGGACCAACTGCGACGTCTCGCCGCCGAGCGGCCGTACCAGGGCATCCCAGACCAGGCGCAACAGCAGGTAAGTCATCGAGACAGCAACGGCGAGGAAGAACAGCAGGCTCCATTCGGGGATGCTCAGGTCGAACAGCGTCCAGGTGACACTCGCACAGTCGGGGGCACCATTGGCGACGCGATGCGCGGCACTCCACCACGAGTCCACCTCCGGCAATTGGGCCACGCAGTCAGGCAGCAGCTCATGTGACTCGCTTTGCACCAGTACATTGCGCCAAGCCAACGCCAACCCTGCCGATGCAAAGGCAGCCCCCATCGCTGCATAGGCGATGCAGCCCTTGCGGGTTGGGCCATGCACGCACGCCACGAGACAATTCACCAGGAAGAGCATCAGGCACAGCCGCTGCAAGATACACAGGCTGCAAGGGGACAGGCCAACCGCGTATTCCAGATAACTGGCGACGCCCATAGCCAGGGCAGCAGCGATGGAAGCCATGAGAAACAAGAAGCGTGAGCTGGCCAGAGACATGGCGGATCCGTAACAGAAGAGACAAGCTGTAACGGTAGAGGAAAGCCCCTGGGCCTTTCAAGGCAGCCCCGCGCAGACACTTCACCAGAGGTGTAGGGAATTCCCGACAGGCCAAAGAGGATTCAGCTCAGTGTGCTGTAGGACTTCGCTGAGCGCTTGGTCAGACCTCCAAAAACCGGGCCGGGATTCGCCACCGTTTGCCTCAGGATGGGCACGACGCCGTGGCGAGAGAGTGTGCTCTCCCTTCCCTGCGGTTCATACCCACCTCAAAGAGTCTTCGTCCCGCCTCAAGTTGACAGGACTTGAGGCGAAACCGGCAGCGGCGCCGCAAGCAAGCGCTCATCCAGCAACCCCAACCCCTCCTGGAACAGCTGGTTGCTTCGCTCGGCATCCCCCAACTGCGCCAGCAGCCGCGCCAACTCGGCGCAAGCTTCGGGGTTGCGCTGCATGCGCAGGCTGCTTTCCAGATAATCCCTTGCCTTGCCCCACAGGCTGTTCTGCAGGCACAGGCGCCCGAGCGTCAGGAGCAGGCTCGGATCATTCGGATGATCCTTGAGCCAGCCTTCAGCCACCTGCAGTTGCCGGCTCGAATCCGCGCCACGAACCAGGCCATACAGGCGCGCCAGGTGGCTGTCGTAGTTGCGCTTGAGCGCAGCGCGCAGCACCTCTTCCGCCTCTACCTGGGCACCCAGCTGCCGAAGCTGCTCGGCGTAGGCCAATACCAGTGCCGGTTCCTGGCGCTGGGCGGAAGTCAGTTGCTGCCACGCGCGATCAAGCGATTGCAGGCCGACACTGCCATCGGCCTCGCGGTGGGCTGCCAGGGTGAGGTTTTCGCCCCAGGCCCGGCGCTCCAGTTCTGCCAGTTCAGCGGCAGGCAGGACCTTGTCCTTGCGCAACTCGGGCAGCAACCGGATCACCGCCGGCCAATCCCCCCGCTGCTGGTGCAAGCGTTGCAGCTGACGCAAGGCCTGGGTGTTATGGGGGTAGCGTTCGTGCATGGCTTGCAGGGTAGTCAATGCACCGTCTGTGTCGCCACGGTCCATCTGCAACTGGGCGTGAGTCAGCGCGATAGCCAGCTCCGCCTGGGGCTGACGCTCCAAGGCGCGCTCCAGCAAGCTATCGCTCTGATCATAAAGGCCCTGCTCGTTGGCAGCGCGAGCGGCGCCGAGGTAATACAGCAACGGCTGCCGCTCGGCTTCGGCGGCACGATGCAAGTGCCGTTGGGCGCTGGCCCAGCGTCCCTCTGCCAGGTCCAACTGTCCGTGCTCGATTGCAACCTGGATTCGACGACTGCGGTTGCGCCGCGACCACGGGTTGACCACGCCGGTCGAGGTGGTCACCAGCCCAATCAGCGCGGTGACACCTCGCCACAGCAACCAAAGCACCGCGATCAATGCCAGCGTGACCCACAACCCGGCCTCGTAGCGGAAGTTCTTGTACGCCACCAACACGTAACCCGAATGCTCGGCAATCGCCACGCCCAGCACAGCGGCAACGGCGATGACCACGAACAGAATCACGTAGAGGCGCTTCATGGCGTGGCCTCCTGCTCACCTGCCTTGGGCAACGGCTTGACCGATTCTTCGGCGTTCACGTTGCGGCGTTCAAGATAGGCCTGGACGGCGCTGAGCGTGCCGGTCAGGTCTGGCGTGACCACCGTCACCGGCATCTTGCCCAGCTCAACGACTCGTTCCAGCATGATTTTGCTTTGCGGGTTGTCCTGGTTGAAATTGTTCTTGAGGACGTCACGGGCTTCGGCCAGTGCCTGGGTGTACACCGGCGCCTGGCCGTTGAGGGCGGCCCATTGCGCCTGCTCCAGGGCCAGGCTCAAGGCCAGGCGCACCTGCATCAGGCTCTGGCCGGCGAGGAGCGGACGGACATTTTCATCGGCATTGAAATCGATGCGGATGTAGCGCGAAATACGATCCCACCACTGCGACCACTGGCTGGCGCCGTCGCCATCGGCGGTCAGCCCCAGCAGGGATTCACCGCGGTCCTTGTATTCGGGAGCGATTTCCGACAACTGCAAGACCTGGTCACGCAGGGCGCCCAACTGGAGGAACAGGCCGGTGCGATCCGGCTGCTCTGTGCTGCGCAACGCAGCGAGGGTCTTAGCCAGCTGTTCGCGGGCAGCGAAGGACCCGGGATCGTTTTGCTCGCGAAGGATTTCATCGGCACCCTGCACAAGGGCCTGGGCACTGTTGATGTCTTGCAGGGCGGAAAGTCGCAGGCTGGCCAGGCGCAACAGGTGCTCGGCTTCGGCCAGGCGCCAGTCCTTGCGGCTGGAACCAAGCACGGTTTCCAGGCGCTGGTTCAGGCGCTGCTGGTCGCCTTGCAACTGGGCGACCTGACGTCGCCGCTCTTCCAGCTCTTGAGCTGGAGGCAACTGCTCCAGGCGTTCGCTAAGCCGCTGCTCGTTGAGCTTGAGGTTCTGGGCCTGGTCGTTGAGTGCCTGGACCTGAGCGGCCTGCTGCTGGGTATTGGCTTGCAGGTGACGCACTTGCCAGATACCCCATCCGCCCACGGCCACGCCGGCAGCGCCCAACAATAACGCGACAATCGCAAGCCCGTTACCGCGACGCGGCGCCACCGGCACCGACGGGTCAGTCGGAGCTTCGACCGCTGGCTGATCTTGATCTTTTGGCAAGGCTGTTTCGCTCACGTATCCATCCTTTGCATTAGAAAACGGCACGGATTGTTCCCGTAAAGCCGCCAGCAAAGCCGCGGCACTGGCGCCACGACAATCCACAACTGTCCTGGCCCCGGCGGCACGCGCCATCTCGGCGACCCTGGGGCTTGGAACAAACAAGGGTAGCCGCGCCAGGGCGGGCCACGCGTCACCGGCCAGCCGGTGCAGATGCTCGAAGCTCTGCCCACTGCTGACCACCAGCGCGTTCAAGCGTTCCGCCTCGACCTTCGCTGGCAACTCGCCTTCGCCGTAGTGCGGCAAGCCGCGACGGTACAACTCCAGGTAGTCGACACTAGCACCTTGCTCTCGCAAACGCTCTGCCAGCAAACCGCGCCCACCCTCGCCACGCACGATCAAGACACGTGCGTCAGGCCGGTCGATAGCCTGGCGCAACGCCGCCAGCTCAAGCAGGGCTTCGCTGTCGTCACCGTTTTCGGGGTAAAAAACGCGGAGGCCGGCATCGACCAGAATTTGCCCGGTCGCGGCGCCTACGCTGAACCAAGGTTGCTCTGGAAGGCGCGGCCAGTATTGACGCAGCAACTCCACGGCCAAGCGTGCCGCAGGCTTGCTGACGACGATCACCGCGCTGTACCGATCCAGAGCCTGGAACGTGTCTCGCTCGGACTCGGACAGGGGGACCGGCGTGATATCCAGCAGCGGCATGGCGCTGCTATGGATGCCCGCCTGCGCCAGAACGGCCGCCAACGCAGACGACTCGTCCGCCGGCCGGGTCAGTAGCAGCCGCCATCCCGTCACGCGTCGCCGGCCTCGCCGTAGACTTTCTTGAGAATATCGTCGGCGCCTTGGCTCAACAGGTCCTCGGCGACGCGCACGCCCAACGCCTCGGCATCGCGACGCGGCGCCCGGGCCTCGGCGGCGAGCAGTTGGCCGCCACTCGGATCGCCCACCAGGCCCCGCAACCAGACCTGCTCACCTTCAAGGACGGCGTAGCAGGCGATCGGCACCTGGCAGCCGCCGTTCAGATGCTTGTTGAGTGCCCGCTCGGCGAAGACTCGGATAGCCGTGTCTTCATGGTGCAGCGGTGTCAGCAGAGCGTGAATCTCGCTGTCGGCGCTGCGGCATTCAATGCCCACCGCCCCCTGCCCTCCGGCCGGCAGGCTGTCATCGACGCTGATGGCCGAGGTGATGCGTTGTTCGAAACCCAGACGGATCAGGCCCGCTGCGGCGAGGATGATCGCGTCGTACTCGCCGGCGTCGAGCTTGGCCAGGCGCGTGTTGACGTTGCCCCGCAGGAAGCGGATCTGCAGATCAGGGCGACGGGCCAGCAGCTGTGCCTGGCGGCGCAGGCTCGATGTGCCCACCACACTCGCGGCGGGCAGCGCGTCAAGGCTGGAAAAGTCGTTGGAGACGAATGCGTCGCGCGGATCTTCCCGTTCGCAGATGCAAAAAAGGCCCAGGCCTTCGGGGAAGTCCATGGGCACGTCTTTCATTGAATGCACGGCGATATCGGCTTCATTGTCCAGCAAGGCTGTTTCCAGTTCCTTGACGAACAAGCCCTTGCCACCGATTTTCGAAAGTGGCGAGTCCAGCAGCTTGTCGCCGCGACTGACCATGGGCACCAGCGTCACGACCAGCCCCGGATGGGCCGTTTCGAGGCGGGCTTTGACGTATTCGGCCTGCCAGAGGGCCAAGGCGCTTTTACGGGTGGCGATGCGGATCTCGCGAGGGGACATGGATCAATCCGTACTTAAAAGATACGGCAGATAATAACAGCTCAGCCAAAACCGCTTTGACTTGAATCACGACGTCGCGGCCTCCCTGGCCGCCAATCCTGGAAACGGAACGCTCGAGGACGTCGCGCTAGAGCTGCTGCATCATCTTGCGCACGCCGGCGACATGCCGCCGACTGACGATCAGCGCGTCGCCATTCAATCCCTTCAGGTACAGCTGGAAATGCCCCAGCGGCGTACGCTGCAAGCGCTCGATACGTTCGCGGGCCACCAGGGCGTTGCGGTGGATACGCACGAACCGCTCGCCGAACTCATCCTCGAGAGCCTTGAGCGGCTCGTCCAGCAACACTTCACCGCTTTCGTGACGCAAGGTCACGTACTTGTGGTCGGCGATGAAATAAACCACTTGGTTCAAGGGGATCAATTCGATGCCCTTGCGGGTCCGCGCGCTGATGTGGCTGCGTGGGCCGCTGCCGCTTTCGGCGGCCGGGCGGGTGAGCGCCGCCAACTGCGTGCGGTTCGGCCGCTCGGCCTTGCGCAACGCCTCCTCCAGCGCCTGGATGGACACTGGCTTGAGCAGATAGCCCACGGCACCGGTCTGCAATACCTCGGGAGGAAACTCGTCACGCGTGGTGCAAAACACCACCGCCGGAGGTGACTCGCGCTCGCAGAGCTTCGCCGCGACCTGCAAGCCGTCGAGACCCGGCATGCGAATGTCGAGCAGCACGATATCCGGCTTGTGGCTGTCGATTAGGGCCAATGCCTCTTCGCCATTGGTGGCGCTCGGCTCCAGGACACTGTAACCCTCGAGTTCACGGAGCAATCGGCTCAGGTCCTCGCGGGCCAGTGGTTCGTCGTCAACGATCAGGACATTCATATAGCGCTGGATTCCTGCGTGAGTCTCGCACAAGGATAGCGTAGACAGGGGAAGTGACATCCGTCACCGCGATCCACGCTAAGACTCGTCCGAGGGCCAAAAAGTGCCGCGAGGCGGTTGTCGATCTTTACCAGCGCTTGCCCACCGATGCTCGAGGCCTGTTGTCGCACAGCGTCGCCACAGGGTTTGTTAAGACTCGATCTGACCAATATGAGCACCCCCCTTTAATGGTGCGTCCGATGCGTCCAGGATGAAAAAGCAAAGACCTACCGTCCACTGTAGACGGTTGCCACGACGATATTGCTCAATCGAAAAATATCCTTGTGCAAAAAACCCGTGCAATGGTTGACCCGCACGGTAAAAAACCTGCCGAGCAGTGCCAGCGCCAGCCCCGGCAACCCTGTTATCATCCGGGCCAGCGTTAACCGTTATCTTATTCCAGCCGATCACGAGCGAATTCATGAGCACTGACAAGACCAATCAGTCCTGGGGCGGCCGCTTCAGTGAACCCGTCGACGCTTTCGTCGCCCGCTTCACCGCCTCCGTCAACTTCGACCAGCGCCTGTATCGCCACGACATCATGGGCTCGATTGCCCACGCCACCATGCTGGCCAAGGTCGGCGTGCTGACCGATGCCGAGCGCGACAGCATCATCGATGGCCTGAAGACCATCCAGGGCGAGATCGAGGCCGGCCAATTCGACTGGCGCGTTGACCTCGAAGACGTGCACATGAACATCGAAGCGCGCCTGACCGATCGCATTGGCGTGACCGGCAAGAAACTGCACACCGGCCGCAGCCGCAACGACCAGGTCGCCACCGATATCCGCTTGTGGCTGCGCGATGAGATCGACCTGATCCTGGCCGAAATCACCCGTTTGCAAAAAGGTCTGCTGGAACAAGCCGAGCGCGAGGCCGAGAGCATCATGCCGGGCTTCACGCACCTGCAGACCGCCCAACCTGTAACGTTTGGGCATCACATGCTGGCCTGGTTCGAAATGCTCAGCCGTGACTACGAGCGCCTGGTGGATTGCCGCAAGCGCACCAACCGCATGCCCCTGGGCAGCGCCGCGCTGGCCGGCACCACCTACCCGATCGACCGTGAATACACCGCCCAGTTGCTGGGCTTCGACACCGTCGGTGGCAATTCGCTGGATAATGTCTCGGACCGCGATTTCGCCATCGAATTCTGCGCCGCCGCGAGCATTGCCATGATGCACTTGTCGCGCTTCTCCGAAGAGCTGGTGCTCTGGACCAGCGCGCAATTCCAGTTCATCGATTTGCCCGACCGTTTCTGCACCGGCAGCTCGATCATGCCGCAAAAGAAAAACCCCGACGTACCGGAACTGGTACGCGGCAAGAGCGGTCGGGTGTTCGGCGCATTGATGGGCCTGCTGACCCTGATGAAAGGCCAACCGCTGGCCTACAACAAGGACAACCAGGAAGACAAGGAGCCGCTGTTCGACGCTGCCGACACCCTGCGTGATTCGCTGCGGGCGTTCGCCGACATGATCCCAGCCATCAAGCCCAAGCATGCGGTCATGCGCGAAGCGGCCCTGCGCGGCTTTTCCACCGCCACTGACCTGGCCGATTACCTGGTGCGCCGTGGCCTGCCGTTCCGGGACTGCCATGAAATCGTCGGCCATGCCGTGAAGTATGGTGTAGACACCGGCAAGGACCTGGCAGAGATGAGCCTGGACGAACTGCGCCAGTTCAGCGACCAGATCGAGCAAGACGTGTTCGCCGTGCTGACCTTGGAAGGTTCGGTCAATGCACGGGATCACATTGGCGGCACCGCACCGGCGCAGGTCAAGGCCGCCGTGGTGCGTGGCCAGGCGCTGATTGCCAGCCGCTAAAAAGCCAAAGGCATCGCGAGCAGGCTCGCTCCCACATTTAATCTGCGCAGGCTCACACAATATGTGTTCACTGAAGATCTAACCGTGGGAGCGAGCCTGCTCGCGATGGCGACCTGCAAGGCGCTGGAATTTCATTTCCTGGCAGCGATCTTCGCCAAAAACGCGGGCATCTCAGCATCCCGATCCGCCGCGATCCGCTGCACGTGCGGATTCTGCTCCAACAACTCCATCAAGCTCCTGGCTGCCGGCATGTCCGCCAACAGATCGATGTCGAAGACTTTCCTGCCCACCTGCAAAACCAACGAAAGGCTGTAGTAGAAATACAGGTCCGCGATGCTGAACGTCTCTCCCGCCACATAAGGCGAAAACTTGCCGTGCCGGCTGAGCGAAGCGAACCCCAACAGCAATTCACCTCTGGCCTTTTCCTTGATCGCATCGGGCACCGACATGCCGAAAAACGCTTCCGGATAACAGGCGCGCCCCGGCAGCTCGATGTACAGCTCGATTTCCCGGCACAAGGCCAATACCTGGGCGCGCTCGAACGGGTCCGTTGGCAGCAAGGCCTTGCCTGGCTGGGTTTGCTCGATGTACTCGAGGATCACGCTGGTCTCGTTGATGAAACCCTGCTCGGTCTTCAGCACCGGAACCTTGCCGCGCGGGCTGATGGCCAGCGCTTCCGGAGTCTGGGCGCCAAAGAACTGGACTTCTTCGAAGGGCACTCCCTTCTCCAGGAGAGCCAGCTTGACCATGTTGTAATAATTGCTGACAGAAAAACCATAAAGCTTGAGCATTCCATAGCCTCCAGGCCGTGCGGGGTTGGCAGCCTTGGGTTATAGACCGCCGGCGTGTTTCGCGCCAGGCGCATCACGCCGCTGAATACAGGTAAACTGGCGCCTTTTCCTAGAGGAGGCTGCCATGAGCGAGCCCATCGACAACGGCAACGACATTGACGAAGAAGAGTTCGTCGAGAATACGCTGATCCAGGCCATCGAGAATCAGATCGAAAGCGACAATCCACCAGCGGCCAAGGCCACGTTCAACAAGCTGACCCTGGTGGGTTATGAGCGTGAAGAAATTCTCAACCTGATGGCCCACGTACTGGCGGTGGAAATCGACGCGATCCTCGAAGAAGACCGTCCGTTCAATACCGAGTGGTACGAAGCTGCATTGCGCGCCCTGCCCGAGTTGCCGCCGGAAAAAAACTGAAGCGACAGGCATAGCTGCTTCTGTGGCGAGGGAGCTTGCTCCCGCTCGGCTGCGCAGCAGTCGTGAAATTTCGGGACCGCTTCGCAGTCCAGCGGGAGCAAGCTCCCTCGCCATGAAAAAGTTCCCGGACAAAAAACCATGACTCTGACACTGGACAGCTCGCCCAAGTGCGCTCACCTTAGTGACGCTGTCGTCCAAATTCCTAGAAAGTCTGGAGTCCTTATGTCGCTTACCCCTGAGCTGGTTGCCGAACTGGAAATCCTTGCACTCTTCAACCTGGACAGTTCCCAGGAAGGCCTGAAAATTCATCAGACCGCTGCCCCCAAAGCCATCGCCGCTGCCCAACGCCTGTTTGACAAAGAACTCATCACCCAACCCGATGGCGGTTACCTGACCAGCCTGGGCCGTGATGCCGCACAGAATGTGCAAACGGTCCTGACGATTCTTAGCGTCCAAGAAACCGCCTGATTTTCCGCCTCGCCCACGGGAATCCCTCTGCTCGGGATTTCCGCAGGCGCGTGGCGCCTCCGTAAAAATACTTGGCTCGACCGCGTTTTCCAGCTCAAGAATTCCAGGAACCGGGCGCTATCCTGCCATCACCTGTTTTTTTCCCCACGTTCGACGCCGCGATCCGGTTTGAGCTGACATGACCCGCAACCACGAAATACGCCCCGATCTGGACGAGGGAATCGACCGCAAGGTCCTGAGCCAGCTGCGCGCGCGTTTCCTCAAGCTCAACAGCGGCCGAATGGAGCGCGCCCTCGAAGGGCTGTCGACCCGCCAGCAGGGCGTGTTGACGCTGCTTCCGCTGTTTTTTCATGTCAACCATCCCTTGTTGCCCGGTTATGTCTCGGGCAGCACACCGGCCGGGCTGTCCAATTACGAACCCGACACCGACGTCCTCGCCGAGGCTCAGCGGCTGACTCGCTCGTTCTCGTACAAACCTCGCCACGGCAGCAACCCACCGCGGCCCATCCTCGGCCTGTTCCTGATGGGCAGTCTCGGCACCTTGGCCCAGGCCGATCAGAGCGACATGGACGTTTGGGTGTGCCATGGCCCGGACCTGAGCGACGACGAACTGGCCGAACTGCGAAAGAAATGCCAGTTGCTGGAGACTTGGGCGGCCACCCAGGGCGCCGAAGCGCACTTCTTCCTCATCGACCCGCAGCGATTCGTCCGCGGCGAACGGGACAATCAGCTCAGCTCCGACGACTGTGGAACCACCCAGCATTATCTGCTGCTGGATGAGTTCTATCGCACCGCGATCTGGCTGGCCGGGCGCACGCCAATCTGGTGGCTGGTGCCGGTCTACGAAGAAGAAAACTACCAGCAGTACACCCATACGCTGATCTCCAAACGCTTCATTCGTGCGGACGAGACTCTGGACTTGGGTCACCTGGCCTACATCCCGCCGGGAGAATTCATCGGCGCCGGGCTCTGGCAGTTATTCAAGGGAATCGAATCGCCCTACAAGTCGGTGCTCAAGCTATTGCTGACCGAGGTCTACGCCAGCGAACATCCGGATGTCCGCTGCCTGAGCCTGCGTTTCAAGCAGGCGGTGTTCGCCAATCACCTGGATCTGGATGAGCTGGATCCGTACATGGTCGTTTATCGCCGCCTCGAGGAATACCTGATCGCCCGCGGCGAGCCGGAACGTCTGGAACTGATCCGGCGCGCCCTGTACCTGAAGGTCAATCGCAAGCTCACCGGCCATGCTCGCAGCAGCGGCTGGCAGCGCAACCTGCTGGAGCGCCTGGCCCTGGATTGGGGCTGGGACCAACGTCAACTGGCGCTGCTGGACAGCCGCAGCCAGTGGAAGGTGCGCCAAGTCAGCAACGAGCGGCGGGCCCTGGTCAACGAGCTGAACTACAGCTATCGCTTCCTGACCCAGTTCGCCCGCACCGAGAAAACCGTCAGCCTGATCAACAAGCGCGACCTCAATGTTCTCGGACGCCGGCTGTACGCGGCCTTCGAGCGCAAGGCCGACAAGGTCGAGTTCATCAATCCCGGGATTGCCCCGGACCTGGCGGAAGACACCCTGACCCTGGTCCAGTCGCCGAACAAGAAAGAGCCCGGGCAAAACCAATGGGGTTTGTATAACGGCAGCCTGAACGCGCTGGAATGGGAAAATTTCGCCCCCATCAAACGCAGCCGCGAGCTGCTCGAATTACTCACCTGGTGTCATCGCAACGGTGTGATCGACAGCAGCACGCGTCTGGCGCTGCACCCCGGCGAAAGCGACCTGAGCGAGTTTGAACTGTTCAACCTGTTGGGCAGTTTGCAGCAGGCCATCGCTTTGCCCCTGGCCACGGTCGACGAAGAACAGTTGCTCCACGCCAGCGTGCCCAGTGAAGTGTTGATTCTGGTAAACGTGGGCGTCGACCCACTCAAGCATCACCGCGACCTGAACATCCTGATGACCACCGAGCGCACCGATTCCCTGAGCTACGCCGGGGTTCGGGAAAACCTGGTGCTGACCCTCGACCAGGTCACGCTCAATAGCTGGAATGAAGTGCTGGTCAACCGCTTCGACGGCGAGCATGCCCTGCTCGATTGCTTGCGCGACTACCTCAACGCCCTGCCTGCGGCACAACGCCAGCCGCGCTTGCAGGTCCGGTGCTTCTGTCACAACCGCGCGCAATTCATCGCACGCCGGGTCGAAGAAGTCATCGAGACCACCCAGACCCTGCTATTGAGCAAGCTCAATTACCGTTATCTGCTGCAAGTCCAGCAGCACTACCACGTATTGGAATTGGTGCCGGGCCAGGTCAGCCACGTGGCGCTGGGCAGCCTGTCGGCATTGATGGATTATCTGGGGGAAGAGCTGACGGCCTATAGCCCGCTGCACCTGGATTCAATGGCGCTGGAAGATCACGATGTGGCGCTGATCCTGCCCATGGGCCAACCCGAGTGCATCCAGGTGTTCTACCGGGTTTATGAGGACGAAGCCGAGCTGTACGTGCTCGATGAGCTCAACGCCTTGTGGCAGCAGCGCTTGCCTTATCACGACGAACAGAGCCTGCTGGTGCCGCTGCAGCGGTTCCTGCAATCGGTGCTGTACCGCCGCGATGCCTTGCTACCGATGGACGCTGCCCAGCCGGTGACGCTGGAAATGCTCTATTACCAGCTCCTGCCTTCAGGGAACGGGCGGGCCCGGAGGGTCGAATCACGACAGGCGCCGCAGACGCCGGTCAACAAACCGTTCTATGACGTACAAGCAATCATCGGCAAAGCGGCGCACGGACAAGTGCACGTCACCCTGTATTGCGATCAGCGGGAATTTTCGGAACTGGAGCATGGCGACCAATTGTTTCATGTGGTCGCCAGGGAAATTGTCGGGCAGCGCCGCGACGCCGAACGCTATCGTTGCTACATCACCGACCTGGACCTCTCGGGCCTGGTGGGTGACGGCGCCAGCCCAAGTATCCTGTTCCTGCGCTACAAAGCCGACCTGGAACGGGCACTGAACGAGGCGCTGAACCAGGTCTGAGGCGGGCTTCAGAATGCGCAGTCGCCACCGTTGACCGGCTGCGACTCGACTTCCAGCAATGTCAGCTTCAAGGTCTTGCCGCCCGGCGCCGGCCAGTCGATGTGCTGGCCGACTTTCAAGCCCAGCAAGGCGCTGCCCACCGGCGCCAGGATCGAAATCTTGCCCTCGTCGGCGTTGGCATCCTTGGGGTAGACCAGCGTCAGGTGATAATCCTTGCCGCTGCTTTCCTCGCGACAGTGCACCCGCGAGTTCATGGTTACGACATCGGCAGGCACTTCATCGTGACCCACCAGGTTCTCGGCGCGATCCAGTTCGGTTTGCAAGGCGATCACGCCGGGAAGCGTTTCATCCAGGCTGTCGATCAAACGCTCCAGACGCTGCACGTCCAAGCGAGTAAGGGTGATGGAAGGTGCGGTCATGATTCAGGCAGACTCCTTTCTTCTGCACGAAAAAGCAAAACCCCGCCACATAAAGACGGGGTTTTCACGCGCCTCGATGAGTTGAGGCGTTGCTGGACACTACCACAGCTCAAAAAATATACAACCCAAGGGCTCTCGCCACAAAAGCGCTCTCGCCAATCCAGCGATTAAACCAGCGACTTGCGCTTGAGCGCCTCGGCGCAAATCAACCGCCGACGCTCATCATCAGCCGAGCGCCATTCGCGTATGTCCTCCACATGCCGGAAACAACCCAGGCAGACCTTGCGTTCATCGAGCTTGCACACACTGGTGCACGGCGACGGCACGGCCGGGCTGACATTGCTGTAGAGCGGCTTGGGCGGCCGCGCCGGGACGGTCTGGCTCACGGAATCACAAACCTTCGAAATCGAATTCGACGCCAGCCTGCTGCTTGACGATGCGCTCGAGCATCTCGCCCAGTTGCTCTTCGCTCTTGTCACACATCCAGCGCTCGCTTTCCTCGTCGTAGTCGAAGTGGAAACCACCGGACACCGCCGCCAGCCACAACTGCCGCAACGGCTCCTGGCGGCTGAAAATCAGCTGGGTGCCATTTTCGAACTTGACGGTCAGTACGCCGGCGGAGATTTCCAGGTCGATGTCCAGGTCGCTCTCGTCGAAGATATCCTCCAGCTTTTCCTGGGTTTCATCGACCAGATCGTGGAAACGGGCTTCAGTCAAACTCATTGCGACAACCTCAAAATGTCTGATCATGCTCAAGCGCCGCAAGATACGGACGCGCCCGGCTGAATGCAAAGGATAACGACCAAGGGCCCGTGGGTGCTGAACATTGTCCATCGAATGAACGCCCCTGGAGCCCAAGGCCCGCCGGACGGGCGCCCCGTTGCATAGGCAAGCTGTCGGGTGGCCGGTATACTCCGGCGCAATTAACGCATTTTCAAGGATTTCGCCATGAAGCGCCTGATCTCTTCCCTTGCTGCGCTCGTCGCGGTTGCCTGCCTTGTGACAGCCTGTGGTCAAAAAGGTCCGCTGTACCTGCCTGATGACAGCAAGTCCCCTGAAGAGCAGGCCAAGTCGTCGCAATCCAAGTCCCACTCGCACGACACCCAGACCACTTACTAAGGGACCGCCATGGACGCTTTTAACTACCGTGGCGGGGAGCTGTTCGCGGAAGGGGTTGCCCTGTCCGCGATCGCCGAACGTTTCGGCACGCCGACCTACGTCTATTCCCGGGCCCACATCGAAGCCCAGTACCGGACGTTCGCCGATGCCCTCGAAGGCATGCCACACCTGGTGTGCTTCGCTGTAAAAGCGAACTCGAACCTGGGCGTGCTCAACGTCCTGGCGCGCCTGGGCGCAGGCTTCGACATCGTGTCCGGTGGCGAGCTGGAGCGCGTGCTGGCTGCGGGCGGTAGCGCCGACAAAATCGTGTTCTCCGGCGTCGGCAAGACCCGCGAAGACATGCGTCGCGCCCTGGAAGTCGGCGTGCACTGCTTCAACATCGAATCCACTGACGAACTGGAGCGCCTGCAAGTCGTCGCCGCCGAACTGGGTGTTCGTGCGCCGGTTTCCCTGCGCGTGAACCCGGACGTCGACGCCGGCACCCACCCGTACATTTCCACGGGCCTTAAGGAAAACAAGTTCGGCATCGCCATTGCCGACGCCGAGGACGTGTACGTACGCGCCGCCCAACTGCCGAACCTGGAAGTGCTGGGCGTCGATTGCCACATCGGCTCGCAACTGACCACTCTGGAACCGTTCATTGACGCCCTCGACCGCCTGCTGGCGCTTGTCGATCGCCTCGGCGATTGCGGCATCTACCTGCGTCACATCGACCTGGGCGGCGGTGTCGGCGTGCGCTATCGCGATGAAGAGCCACCGCTGGTGGCCGACTACATCAAGACCGTGCGCGAGCGCCTCGAAGGCCGTGACCTGGCGCTGATGTTCGAGCCCGGCCGCTACATCGTCGCCAACGCCGGCGTGCTGGTGACCCAGGTCGAGTACCTCAAGCACACCGAGCACAAGGATTTCGCCATCGTCGACGCGGCGATGAATGACCTGATCCGCCCGGCGCTGTACCAGGCCTGGATGGACGTCACAGCCGTGCGCCCTCGCGATACCGCGGCCCGCCCCTACGACATCGTCGGGCCGATCTGCGAAACCGGCGACTTCCTTGCCAAGGGCCGGGAGTTGGCGCTGGAAGAAGGCGATCTGCTGGCCGTTCATTCGGCGGGCGCCTACGGGTTTGTCATGAGTTCCAACTACAACACCCGCGGCCGCTGCGCCGAGGTGCTGGTGGACGGTGATCAGGCATTCGAAGTACGCCGCCGCGAGACGGTAGCCGAACTGTTTGCCGGCGAAAGCCTGCTGCCGGAGTAAAACCATGCTGCTGCGTTTTACCAAGATGCACGGCCTGGGCAATGACTTCATGGTCCTCGACCTGGTCAGCCAGCACGCGCATATCCTGCCCAAGCACGCCAAACAATGGGGCGACCGGCACACCGGCATCGGTTTCGACCAATTGCTGATCGTCGAGGCACCAAACAACCCGGACGTGGATTTCCGCTACCGGATCTTCAATGCCGACGGTTCGGAAGTGGAGCAGTGCGGCAACGGCGCGCGCTGTTTCGCCCGTTTCGTGCTGGACAAGCGCCTGACCGCCAAGCGGCAGATTCGCGTCGAGACCAAAAGCGGCATCATCGAACTGGATGTGCGCAGTGACGGCCAGATCGGCGTCAACATGGGCGCCCCGCGCCTGGTGCCGGCGGATATCCCATTCCAAGCGCCAGCCCAAGCCCTGAGCTATACCGTGGACGTCGACGGCACCGCGGTGGAACTGGCGGCGATCTCCATGGGCAACCCCCATGCCGTACTGCGCGTGGACGACATCAACAGCGCTGCCGTACACGACCTGGGACCAAAGATCGAAAACCATCCGCGCTTCCCGGCGCGCGTCAACGTCGGCTTTTTGCAGGTCATCGATCGCCACCGCGCCCAACTGCGTGTATGGGAACGTGGCGCCGGGGAAACCCAGGCATGCGGCACGGGCGCTTGCGCCGCAGCCGTCGCCGCGATCAGCCAGGGGTGGATGGATTCGCCGCTGCTGATCGACCTGCCCGGCGGGCGTCTGTCCATCGAATGGGCAGGTCCAGGCCAACCGGTGATGATGACCGGCCCGGCCGTACGCGTATACGAAGGACAAGTTCGTCTTTGAGTGAGCCAAACCCATGACCGACAAGCCAAAGGTTCCAGCCCCGCAGCCCGACGAATCCTCGAGCCCCTCAGACGCCGCGGCCGTGGCCGCCTACCTGGAGGCGCATCCGGACTTCTTCGTCGAGCATGAAGACCTGCTTGCAACGATGCGGATCCCCCACCGGCGCGGCGATACCGTGTCGCTGGTCGAGCACCAGATGAAGATCCTGCGTGAGCGCAACATCGAAATGCGCCATCGCCTCTCGCACCTGATGGACGTCGCCCGGGACAACGACCGGCTCTTCGACAAGACCCGTCGGCTGATCCTCGCGCTGATGGACGCCAGCACTCTTGAAGATCTGGTAATGAGCGTCGAAGACAGCCTGCGCCAGGATTTCCAGGTGCCCTTTGTCAGCCTGATCCTGTTTGGCGACAACGCGATGCCGGTGGGCCGCTGGGTCACCCACGCCGACGCGCAGACGGCCATTGGCGGGCTGCTTACCGAAAACAAAAGCGTCAGTGGCAGCCTGCGCGAACATGAGCTGGATTTCCTGTTTGGCGAAGAACAGCGCAAGCAGATCGGCTCCACCGCCGTTGTCGCCATCGCCCACCAAGGCGTGCATGGCGTGCTGGCCATCGCCAGTCGCGATCCGCAGCACTACAAGAGCTCGGTGGGTACGCTGTTCCTGAGCTATATCGCCGAAGTGACCGGCCGTGTGCTGCCACGGGTTGCCGGTTCGCTGCGTTCGGTACGCTGATGATGGAGCGGCAACTGGACGCCTACTGCGAACACCTGCGCAGTGAGCGCCAGGTGTCCCCTCACACCCTGTCGGCCTACCGTCGTGACCTCGAAAAGGTGCGGGGCTGGTGCCAGAAGCAAAACATCGACAACTGGTCGGCCCTCGACATCCAGCGCCTGCGCAGCCTCGTTGCTCGCCTGCATCAGCAAGGGCAATCCTCCCGCAGCCTGGCGCGACTGTTGTCGGCGGTGCGCGGCCTGTATCAATACCTCAATCGCGAGGGCCTGTGCGATCACGATCCAGCCACAGGTCTGGCACCCCCCAAGGGCGAACGCCGGTTGCCGAAGACCCTCGACACCGACCGTGCCTTGCAATTGCTCGATGGCGCCGTCGAGGATGATTTCATGGCGCGACGGGACCAGGCGATCCTCGAACTCTTCTACTCCTCAGGCCTGCGGCTTTCCGAGCTGACGGGGCTGAACCTGGACCAATTGGACTTGGCCGACGGCCTGGTTCAGGTACTCGGTAAAGGCAGCAAGACCCGCTTGCTGCCTATCGGCCGCAAGGCCCGCGAAGCCCTGGAGCTTTGGTTGCCACTACGAGCGCTGACCAACCCCGTCGATGACGCGGTCTTCGTCAGCCTGCAAGGCCGACGCCTGGGCCCACGTACCATCCAGCTGCGGGTCAAGGCCGCCGGCGAACGGGAGCTCGGTCAGAACCTGCACCCGCACATGCTCCGGCATTCGTTCGCCAGTCATCTGCTGGAATCTTCCCAGGACCTGCGTGCCGTCCAGGAACTGCTTGGCCACTCGGACATCAAGACGACCCAGATCTATACCCACCTGGATTTCCAGCACCTGGCGACGGTCTATGACAGTGCCCACCCCAGGGCCAAACGCATCAAGGGCGACGAATCATGACCATCGAGCTCATCACCTTCGACCTGGACGACACGCTGTGGGATACCGCGCCGGTGATCGCCAGCGCCGAAGCCGTACTACGTCAATGGCTGACCGACAACGCACCCGACCTGGGCGATTTTCCCGTGGAGCGCTTGTGGGCGATCCGCGCCCAAGTGCTCAGCGAAGAACCGAACCTCAAGCACCGCATCAGTGCGTTGCGCAGGCGCGTGCTGTTCCGGGCGCTGCAAGATGCCGGCTACGACCAGTGGCGCGCCTCTGAGTTGGCGGACCAAGGATTCGAAGCATTCCTGCATGCCCGTCATCAACTGGAGATCTTTCCAGACGTACAGCCGACCCTGGAAATCCTCGCCAATCATTTCGCACTTGGCGTCGTCACCAACGGCAACGCCGACGTGCGACGCCTGGGGCTGGCGGATTATTTCAAGTTTGCCCTGTGCGCCGAGGACATTGGCATCGCCAAGCCTGACGCAAGACTGTTCGAGGAAGCCTTGCAGCGCGGCGGTGCCACGGCACAGACCGCCGTGCATGTAGGCGATCACCCGGGCGACGACATCGCCGGCGCCCAGCAGGCCGGCCTGCGTGCGGTGTGGTTCAACCCGATGGGCAAGGCCTGGGATGCCGATCACGCACCGGATGCGGAGATTCGCAGCCTGACCGAACTGCCAGGATTATTGGCGGCGTGGCATAGCCAACCCTGAACCTTGTGGGAGCGAGCTTGCTCCCACAGGGCCGAGCCTGTCAGGGGAGTTTATCCCGCCCATGAAAAAGCCCGCAGCGACGGCGGGCTTTTTCAGCAAGCAAGAAACAGAGGCTCAGATAGGGCGACTGCCATACTTGTTGTCAGGCTTCTTGGGCGGATCGGCGACCACGTTGGCCTCCACTTCCTGCACCTTTCCGCCCCTGGCCAGGAATTCCTCCATGGCCTTGGCAAGCGCGTCACGCTCCTTGTTCTTGGCCTCTACGCTCGGTAACTCGTCGACTGATACCGCTGCCTTGGCCTTGCCTTTGGCAGTGGGGACAGGAACATCGGCACCTTCGTCGTCGGCAACATCTTCAGCCGCCGCTTCCAGGCCTTCTTCGGTCTCGTCTTCGTCACCTACTTCGAGGTCGTCGTTTTCCAGATCATCGTCGCTCATGTTCTACCTCATGACTTGCGAAAAGCAGATTAGTTATAGCCCAGCTTCGCCATCTGTCGAAGGCTGCCAGAAAAAATTCAAGATCCGCTGACAAGCAGCGGTCATGCCCCTTCACCGTGCAAGGTGGCGAGGACTTTACGAGCACCGCCATGATCTCGGTGCTCGCCCAGATAAACGCCTTGCCAGGTACCCAACGCCAACCGTCCCGCCGTCACCGGAAGGCTGAGCTGACATCCCAGCACACTGGCCTTGAAGTGCGCCGGGAGGTCGTCCAGGCCTTCGTCGTTGTGCTCATAGCCGGCGGTTCCTTGTGGGATCAGCCGATTGAAAAATCGTTCGAAGTCTCGACGTACCGCCGGATCGGCGTTCTCGTTGATGGTCAACGAGGCCGAGGTGTGCTGCAGCCACAGATGCAACAGACCGACACGGCATGCCTTGAGTTCAGGCAGGCCGGCGAGTAGCTCGTCCGTCACCAGATGAAAGCCCCGGGGCCTCGCCCGCAGGGTTATCAGCGTCTGTTGCCACATACAGATCTCCGCACGTTCGGCGCGCATTCTAGCGCGCTCTGGAAAAAAACAAAGGGCCTAATATTCCTGCCTCGATGTAAGTCTTTGGCGGTAGAAAAACCCATGTCGTATACACAACAAAAGGCGTCGGAAAAAACCGGCGAACCTTGTGAGCAATGACAAATTCCAGACAAAAAAATGCCCGGCGAACCGGGCATTTTTTTTGCGCGTTGCTTACAGGTTGTAACCACGCTCGTTGTGCTGGGCCAAGTCCAGGCCCACGGCTTCTTCTTCCTCGGAGACACGCAGGCCCATGACGGCGTCCAGTACCTTGAGAATGATGAAGGTCACGACCGCGGTATAGATCACGGTGAAACCCACGCCTTTGAATTGAATCCACACTTGTGCGCCGATATCGGTCACGGTGCCGAAGCCACCCAGTGCCGGTGCAGCGAATACACCGGTCAGGATCGCCCCGAGGATACCGCCGATGCCATGTACGCCGAAGGCATCCAGGGAGTCGTCATAGCCGAGCTTGCGCTTGAGGGTGGTGGCGCAGAAGAAGCACACCACGCCCGCCGCCAGGCCGATGACCAAGGCGCCCATCGGGCCCACGGTGCCGGCAGCCGGGGTGATTGCAACCAGGCCGGCCACCACGCCCGAGGCAATGCCCAACGCGCTTGGCTTGCCGTGGGTGATCCACTCGGCAAACATCCAGCCCAGTGCCGCGGCAGCCGTGGCGATCTGGGTGACCAGCATCGCCATGCCGGCAGTGCCGTTGGCCGCGACGGCGGAGCCGGCGTTGAAGCCGAACCAGCCTACCCACAGCATGGCCGCGCCCATCAGGGTATAACCCAGGTTATGCGGTGCCATTGGGGTGGTCGGGAAACCTTTGCGCTTGCCCAATACCAGACAGGCTACGAGACCGGCGATACCGGCGTTGATATGCACCACGGTGCCGCCGGCGAAGTCCAGCACGCCCCAATCCCACATCAGGCCGCCGTTGCCGGACCAGACCATGTGCGCAATCGGCGCATACACCAGGGTGAACCACACGCCCATGAAGATCAGCATGGCGGAGAATTTCATCCGCTCGGCAAAGGCACCGACGATCAGCGCTGGGGTGATGATGGCGAAGGTCATCTGGAAAGTGATGAACACCGCTTCTGGAAACAATGCAGCCGGACCGGTCAGGCTGGCCGGGGTGACGCCCGCCAGGAATGCCTTGCCCAGGCCGCCGATGAAGGAATTGAAGTTGACGACGCCCTGTTCCATGCCAGTGGTGTCGAACGCGATGCTGTAGCCGTAGATGACCCACAGGACGCTGATCAGACCGGTGATGGCGAAGCACTGCATCATCACCGAAAGAATGTTTTTCGACCGAACCATGCCGCCGTAGAACAGCGCAAGGCCAGGGATGGTCATGAACAGGACAAGAATCGTGGCAGTCAGCATCCAGGCAGTGTCGCCGGAGTTGAGGACTGGGGCTGCAGCTTCTTCCGCCATGGCCAGGCCAGGCATTACGAAGGACAACAGGGCTCCTAGCCCTGCGAATTTACGCAGAGTCATATTGTTTTCTCCTGGGGCGTTGGGTTTGACGGCTTAGATAGCGTCGGTATCGGTTTCGCCGGTACGGATGCGAATGGCCTGTTCCAGATTGACCACGAAGATCTTTCCGTCACCAATCTTGCCGGTGTTGGCGGCCTTGGTAATCGCCTCGATGACCCGATCAAGATCCTTGTCGTCGATGGCGACATCGATCTTCACCTTGGGCAGGAAGTCGACCACGTATTCCGCGCCGCGATACAGCTCGGTATGGCCTTTCTGCCGACCGAAGCCTTTGACTTCAGTAACGGTAATGCCCTGCACGCCGATTTCGGACAGCGACTCGCGTACGTCGTCCAGCTTGAACGGCTTGATGATGGCAGTGACTAGCTTCATGAAACTCTCTCCCGAATTGGTGGACTTGCCCCAGGAAAACAAACCCGACTCAAGTCTAAGCGCAGTGCCTGGCTTTGTAACGCGTCGTCGGCCCAAGTTGCCCGACCGGTGCCAGCTGACTACTCCTGACGAAACTCCCCGCTCCGCCTGCTGCACTGCATTCGTCACAGCGACTGCATCAGTGCATGGGTCACCAGCCACTAAGCAGAAAGCTTGCCATCTGTACCCAACCCCCCTGATTTCAACCCTTTACCCGTTGCGCCGGCCTGCGCCGAACCACGAACCGCAGCGATACGCACAACAACGGTGCAGTGATGCCCGGGGCCGTGCGCGAAAAGCGTGCAACCCGAGCCGCGAATTGACTATAGACACTGCGTGATACACTGCCCGCCATTGTTTCCAGGACACCTGACATGCTCGCGCCCAAAGACCTCCTCGACGCCCTGAGCGGCCACGCCTCCCGCCTGTTGAGCGGCGACACGCCACTCCCCAAGAATGAAATCGAAAGCCAGTTCAAGGCCCTGCTGCAAAGCGGGTTCAGCAAGCTGGACCTGGTCAGCCGGGAAGAATTCGACAGCCAGATGGTCGTGCTGGCCCGGACCCGGGCACGGCTGGAGAGCCTGGAAGCCAAGGTGGCCGAGCTGGAGGCGCGACTCGACCCCAAGGACGAGTGAGCACCTCTTGCCAGGGATGCGGCGTTAAGCGCGTGATTTGTCCCAAGCCCACCAGATCATCCAAGCGCTGGCAGGGGCTCGCCGCCTGTAACAGCAACTGAAAAACAACCGCCTGCATGGCGGTTGTTCATTCATGCCCCCACTTGCGCAACATCCTGCGAAAATTTGCCCCTTCAATTGCCCCGCCCTCTCAGTTTCCCCGGACTAGTCTTCAAGAGCCGCAGGATGCGGCTCTCCATCAGTCAAGGAACGCTTCATGTCGCTCGCCATCGTCCACAGCCGCGCCCAAGTGGGGGTCGACGCCCCTGCCGTTACCGTTGAGGTTCATCTGGCCAACGGCTTGCCGTCACTGACGATGGTCGGCCTGCCGGAGGCGGCGGTGAAGGAGAGCAAGGACCGGGTGCGCAGCGCGATCATCAATTCGGGGCTCAATTTCCCGGCGCGGCGCATCACCCTGAACCTGGCGCCAGCGGATCTCCCCAAGGACGGAGGCCGGTTCGACCTGGCGATTGCCTTGGGAATCCTGTCGGCCAGCGTGCAGGTGCCGACCTTGATGCTGGACGACGTGGAGTGCCTCGGCGAACTGGCATTGTCCGGCGCCGTGAGACCGGTACGCGGCGTGCTCCCCGCGGCGCTGGCGGCACGCAAGGCTGGACGCATGCTGTTGGTACCCCGGGCCAACGCCGAGGAAGCTTGCCTGGCGTCAGGGCTGAAGGTGATCGCCGTGGACCATCTGCTCGAAGCAGTGGCGCATTTCAACGGCCACGTCCCAGTCGAGCCTTTTGTGTCCAACGGGCTGCTCTCGGCCAGCAAACCCTATCCCGACCTCAGCGAAGTACAAGGTCAAGCCGGAGCCAAGCGCGCCTTGCTGATCGCGGCAGCGGGAGCTCACAACCTGTTGTTCAGTGGCCCACCCGGTACGGGCAAGACGCTGCTGGCGAGTCGTTTGCCGGGGTTGCTGCCACCGCTGGCCGAAAGCGAGGCCCTGGAGGTCGCGGCTATACAGTCGGTCGCCAGTTGCGTGCCCTTGAGCCATTGGCCGCAACGGCCGTTCCGCCAGCCACACCATTCGGCGTCCGGCCCTGCCCTGGTGGGTGGAGGCTCCAAGCCGCAACCGGGGGAAATCACCCTCGCCCACCACGGCGTGCTGTTCCTGGACGAGCTTCCAGAGTTTGATCGCAAGGTATTGGAAGTCTTGAGGGAGCCCTTGGAGTCGGGGCATATCGTGGTTTCGCGCGCCCGCGATCGCGTGCGCTTCCCGGCCCGCTTCCAGTTGGTAGCGGCCATGAACCCCTGCCCCTGTGGATACCTTGGCGAGCCCAGCGGCCGCTGCTCGTGCACACCGGACATGGTGCAGCGCTATCGCAACAAGCTGTCCGGCCCCTTGCTCGACCGCATCGACCTGCACCTGACCGTGGCGCGGGAAGCCACGGCGCTCAATCCCAAAGGCGAACCGGGTGACGACACCGCCACCGCGGCCGAGCGGGTGGCCGAAGCCCGGGAACGCCAGCAAACCCGCCAAGGCTGTGCCAACGCATTCCTCGATCTACCGGGGCTGCGCCGCCATTGCAAACTGTCCTCGACCGACGAGGCGTGGCTGGAAACCGCCTGCGAACGACTGACCCTGTCGCTGCGAGCCGCCCACCGCTTGCTGAAGGTCGCCCGCACGCTGGCCGACCTCCAGCAGTTGGAACGGATCAGCCGCGAGCACCTGGCCGAAGCCCTGCAATACCGGCCCGCAACGCCATGAAACAGGTCACTGCTTGCTCAGGTCCACCAGCGGTGTGTCTCGCACCTCGGCCTTTCGATCGCCCTGGATGTCATCGATGCGCTTGAGGGCTTTGTCCACGGCCCCCTTGTCCGCCAGAAGACTGTAGTGGATCTGGAACTGCTTGCGCTCTTTCGGTGCGATGCTGGGCACCAGGCCCAGCGGACGCTGGTAGCGGCGGTTATAGGAAAAACTGGTACCTGGCTCCAAGCCGGTCACGTAGCCCTGGCCTTGGGTATCGGTGTTTTTCCACAGGGAAAACACCGGAAGCGTCCCGGTATTGAAGCCCACGGAAACGCCGAGGCTACCGGCCTTGTTGTGCAGGACGGTCAGCGTATCGCCCTTGGCGTCGGCGTAAGGCACGACGTTGTAAACGGTTTCATCGTAGTCCTTGGTGGGAGCTCGATAGGTGGTCCAATCCTTCAGGTCGCCCTTGGCCTTGTCGTTGAACGGCGAGACCTGTTTGACCGGGGCGGCGAAGCGGGCCCCCTGCTCCAGGAATGGCGTGCTGAAATTGCTGTGATAGAGCGCCTGGTATTCCTTTGGATAATCGCCATTGTTGGTCAGCGTGTCGTTGAGGGAAAAGGTCACGCTGCCGGGCTCGGTGACCAATTCAGTCTGGACCGAGAAGTCAACCTTCTTGAACGCCTGCTCCTTCAACTCGCCTCGCAGGGTGATGGCGTAAGGTGGCTTTTCATCGATGTGCAAGGTGACTTTGTTCGCCGGAATGTTCGCGGCGCGCCCATGCAAGGTCAGCAGCTCACCGTTGTCGATGCCGGGGTGGCCGACCCACTCATAGCCGCAGCGGGTCACCAACTCATTGAAGCCTTCGAGCCAGCCCAGGCCACCTCGGCCGTTGAGTTCGATGAATGCTGGATTGACCACTTCTTTGACCGGCGAATCCCAGCCCATGCGCACATCGCCGACCGAGGCTTGAAGCACGTTCATGCCACGGGTCGGGACGACTGACAGCTTCAGAGTGCCGTTGTCGATGTCGACAATGCTCACGCCTTCCTGACGCCCCCCGTGGAGGGTGCGCATCGTCACGGAAAACGGCTTATCGGTTTTCACGCCCAGTTGTTGGCTGGTGATTTGCCAGGGTTGGGCGGCTTTATCGGAGTCGAGCAGTACGTAATCCCACGCCATCGCATGGGAAGCTACGCCCAAGGCGCCGAGGGCAACGAAGAGTCTTAGGGAATTCATGGAGACGGCCTTTTGTTGGAGTTGTGCGGTTTTTATAGACTTGAAGAAACGTTTCAGCAAGTTGAAAAACAGCAAATTCCTTAAAAGCTCAAGGCTGGAGGCCTAAGTGGGAGGCGCTTTTGTGGGAGCGAGCTTGCTCGCGAAAGCGGTGGGTCAGGCAATAGAGATGTGGCTGGGAAGCCGCCATCGCGAGCAAGCTCGCTCCCACAAAGGCTTTGGGAAGCTTCTAATGTTGATCGTTCCCACGCAGAGCGTGGGAATGATCAACATAGCGGGATTGGGGAAGCTTGCTATTGATGGGAGTTTCAGCGGAACCGATCGACTTCTTTGCGAAGGTCCTGCGCCAGTTTTTCCAGTTCCTTGGCGGTGATCGCCAGGTTCGAAACCACTTCGCGCTGTTCGCTGTTGGCCATGGCAATACTCTGCAGGTTGCTGCTGAGCAGGGTCGCGGTGCTGCTTTGCTCCTGCGTAGCCGTAGTGATCGCGGCGAATTGCTGGCCGGCCGAGCGGCTTTGCTCATCGATACGCGCCAGGGCCGAGGCCACGTTGGCGTTACGCGACAAGCCTTCCTGCATGAGCAGGTTGCCCTTCTCCATGGTGCTGATGGCGTTGCCGGTTTCCTGCTGGATGCTGTTGATCATGCCGGAAATTTCGTCAGTGGCCTGGCGAGTGCGCGAGGCCAGGCTCCGAACCTCGTCAGCTACCACGGCAAAACCACGACCCTGCTCGCCCGCCCGTGCAGCTTCGATGGCGGCGTTCAACGCCAGCAGGTTGGTTTGCTCGGCGATCGAAGTGATCACACCGACAATGCCACCGATCTCCTGGGAGCGCTGGCCCAGCGTGTTGATGACCGTTGCAGTGCTGTTCAAGGCGCCCGCGATCTGTTCCAGGGACGATGACGCTTCGTCCATCGAGGTACGGCCGATGCGAGTCTGTTGGGCATTGTCCTGTGCCAGGCGCTCGGTATTGCCCATGTTGTCGGCGATGTTCAGGGAGGTGGCGCTGAATTCTTCCACCGCCCCGGCCATGCTGGTGATCTCGCCGGACTGTTGCTCCATCCCTTCATAGGCGCCACTGGACAATCCGGAGAGAGCCTGGGCACGGCTGTTGACCTCTTGGGAGGCTTTGCGAATGTGCTCGACCATGGTCGACAAGGCTTGGCTCATCTGGTTGAACGCACGGGCCAGTTGGCCGATCTCGTCGTGGCTCGACACATTCAGGCGCACGCTCAGGTCGCCGGCGCCCAAGGCTTCGGCCTGACGCACCAAGTCACCGAGGGGAGCCAGTTTACTGCGCAACAGCCATACCGCCGCACCGACCGCCAGCAACATCGCCAGCAAACTGCCGATCGCCAGTTGCGTACCGACGTTCCAGGTCACTGCGTTGATCTCGGTTTTCGGCATGCTCGCCACGACCGACCAGGGCCCGCCCTCGAACGGCACGGCAACGCTATAGAACTCCTCCGCGGTGTCGTCCCAGAAAGCACCCTTGCCAGGCTTCTTGACCAACGCTGTGATGGCCGCGGTAGCACGGTCCAGTGCCTGCACACCGGCCGGCGGCACCAACCATTTGTTCTGCTCGTCCAATAACGCCAGCGAACCGGTCTGTCCGATTCGGAAGCGCTTGAGATTTTCGAACTGCGCATTCTGCGCATCGGTGTAATCGAATCCTACGTACAACACGGCAATGATCTTGCCGCTGCTATCACGTACAGGCGTGTACTGCGACATGTAGAAGCGCCCGAACAGCAACGCCCGGCCAATGTAGCTCTGGCCGCTGATCACCGGGCCGTAGGCCGGTCCGGCGCGGTCGAGCACAGTACCGATGGCGCGCGTACCGTCCTGTTTGCTGACGGATGTACTGACGCGGACAAAATCGTCGCCGCTGCGCACGAATACCGTGGCCACGCCGGCGGTCATCGTCTTGAAATCATCCACTTCCTTGAAATTGTTGTTCAACACTTCGCTGCCAAGGCTCAAGCCAGGCGTCTGAACGCCCGCCACCGTCACCGGCTGGTCCGGATGCACGCTCAAGCCGGCGCTGAAACGCTTTTCGAACAGACCCGCCAGCCGTTGGGTGCTTTCGCGCAACGTGCTGTGGAACGTGTTGAGCTGATCGGCCATCAGCCGCGCTTCGCTCGCGAGATGCTCTTCACGGGTAGAAAGGTTTGCAGCGTCAAGCGAACGCAAGGCAAAGACAGTACTGCCGGAGATCACGACCGCCAGTATCACGGCAAGGGCAAGGCCTAGCTGTGAGGCGATCCGGGCACGAGGTTGAGACATGACGGCTCCTGGCCGAGAGACTGGATCATCTTGATCACATCGCACGCTCGGCATCTGATTCGATGAGGTAGGTATTGGCCCTTTCTGAACGAAGGTTCTATGTTCACCTTCGGCCGTAACGCCGAATACTTGAGGGCTTTGGAAGGAATAATACCAAGTGGCTAGCACGGCGACTGCAACGTTTCAGCCCAGGCGCTTGACCTCAGGTAGTTGCATGGCCTTCACCTCGCTCTGGAGAAAGTCGCTGAGCCGGCGCAAACGTTCACCCCCGGGCCGGGTTTTCGGCCAGACCAGGTAGTAATGCTCGCCGCTGGCGACAGCTGTTGGCCATGGCAGGCTCAAGCGCCCCTGGGCAACGTCCTCGGCCACCATCAACAAATCGCCCATGGACACGCCGTAGCCGCGCGCGGCCGCGATCATGCCCAGTTCCAGGGTATCGAACACCTGACCGCCCCTGAGCGAGACTTTGTCAGCCAAGCCCATGCGCTGCAGCCAATTGCGCCAGTCGCGGCGATCCGGAGTGGGATGCAATAGCTCGGCCTTGGCCAATCGCGCCACATCCCAGGGTTGGTCATTGAGCAGGTTCGGAGCGCCGACCGGTATCAACTCCTCGGGAAACAGCAGGCTGGCCTCCCAATCCGCAGGGAAATGCCCATTGCCCAGCAGGACTGCGCAATCGAAGGGCTCGGTATTGAAATCCACCGAGTCGATGTCCATCCAGGCGCTTGTCAGCTGCACTTCGTTGCCCGGTTGCAGATGGCGAAAGCGGCTCAGGCGCGCCAGCAGCCAGCGCATGGTCAGGGTCGATGGCGCCTTCATCCGCAGGATGCCGTCTTCTCCGTGCAATGTGTGGCAAGCCCGCTCCAGCGCCATGAAGCCCTCCCGCACGCCCGGCAGCAGCAGGCGCGCCGACTCGGTCAGTTGCAGGTTGCGCCCGCTGCGCTGGAACAGTCGACAGGCAAAGTGATCTTCCAGTGTGCGGATGTGCCGGCTGACGGCGCTCTGAGTGATCGACAGCTCCTCGGCGGCGCGGGTAAACGAGCTGTAGCGCGCCGCGGCTTCGAATGCCCGTAGCGCATAAAGCGGAGGAAGACGGCGAGACATCGCAAAAGCTCCATGGCGTGGTTTGCAAACCCTACCAGAAACCCATCCAGCATGAGTTTTAATCATGCCAGCGATCTTTTTTATCCTTTTGTGCAATCCGGCGGGAGGGCCGAAAATCTTCGTCTTACTGCCTTGCTGGAACATGGAGTGTGATGATCATGCGGCATCCTGTGCGTACCGAACTCTGGGCCATCCTGCGCCTGGCGGGACCGTTGATTGCTTCGCAGTTGGCGCACATGCTGATGGTGCTGACGGACACCCTGATGATGGCTCGCCTGAGCCCCGAAGCCCTGGCCGGCGGCGGGCTCGGGGCGGCGAGCTATTCATTCGTATCGATTTTCTGCATCGGCGTGATCGCGGCGGTGGGCACCCTGGTAGCGATCCGCCAGGGCGCGGGCGACATCGTAGGCGCCACCCGGCTGACCCAGGCCGGATTATGGCTGGCGTGGTTGATGGCGCTGGTGGCGGGCCTGCTGTTGTGGAATCTCAAGCCGGTGCTGTTGATGTTCGGCCAAACCGAAACCAACGTGCTCTCTGCCGGGCAATTCCTGCTGGCACTGCCGTTCGCCCTGCCCGGTTACCTGAGTTTCATGGCCCTGCGTGGCTTTACCAGCGCCATCGGGCGGGCCACGCCGGTGATGGTGATCAGCCTCGGCGGCACGGTGGCCAACTTCCTTCTCAACTATGCGCTCATCACCGGCATGTTCGGCCTGCCGAAGCTCGGCCTGATGGGGATCGGCCTGGTCACGGCCATCGTCGCCAACTGCATGGCCCTGGCGCTGGCCTGGCACATTCATCGGCACTCGGCCTACCGCGCTTATCCATTGCTTGCCGGCCTGTCGCGACCCAATCGCCAATACCTCAAGGAACTGTGGCGACTGGGCTTGCCGATTGGTGGTACTTACGCGGTGGAAGTCGGCCTGTTCGCATTCGCCGCCCTGTGCATGGGCACCATGGGCAGCACGCCGCTGGCGGCCCACCAGATCGCGCTGCAAATCGTCTCGGTGGCCTTCATGGTTCCGGCGGGCATGTCCTACGCCATCACCATGCGTATCGGCCAGCATTACGGTGCCGGGCAATTGCTCATGGCGCGCCTGGCCGGGAGGGTCGGGATTGGTTTTGGCGCGGCCGCCATGCTGGCGTTCGCCATGGTGTTCTGGCTGCTGCCGAATCAATTGATCGGCCTGTTCCTGGACCATGAGGACCCGGCGTTCCGGGCGGTCATCGACCTGGCGGTGAGCCTGTTGGCCGTGGCGGCGTGGTTCGAGCTGTTCGACGGCACACAAACCATCGCGATGGGCTGCATCCGCGGATTGAAGGACGCCAAGACCACGTTCCTGGTGGGCCTGGGTTGCTATTGGTTGATCGGCGCGCCGGCGGCGTGGTGGATGGCGTTCCATTTGCATTGGGGCCCGACCGGCGTCTGGTGGGGCCTCGCCCTGGGCCTGGCCTGCGCGGCGGTGAGCCTGACGTTGGCGTTCGAGTGGAAGATGAAGCGGATGATTCGCAGCGAGCCGGGGCAGCCCAGTTTCGAAGCGATCCAGGCCGAGTGAAACATTTCCCCTGTGGGAGCGAGCTTGCTCGCGATAGCGGTGTGTCAGTCAAGATCTATGTGACAGACATATCGCCAACGCGAGCAAGCTCGCTCCCACAGGGTCTTGATCAACTCACTTCCACCGTGGATTGCCCATCATCCTCGGACATCAGGTATTCAACCAACTCCGCCAGCGGCAAAGGCTTGCTGATCAGGAACCCCTGCACCTGATCGCATCCGAAACCGCGCAGCAACTCCAGTTGCTCGCGTGTCTCGACGCCTTCGGCCACCACCTCGAGGTTGAGGTTATGGGCCAGGTTGATCATTGCGTGGACCAGCTTGCGGTTCTCTTCGCGCTGCTCCATGCCGCCGACGAAGCTCTTGTCGATCTTGAGCAGGGCGATGGGCAGGCTGTTGAGGTGCACGAACGAGGAGAATCCGGTGCCGAAATCATCCAGGGAGAACCGTACCCCCAGGCGACCCAGGGCGTCCATGGTCTGTTTGACCAGTTCGCTGCGACGCATCACGGCGGTTTCGGTGAGCTCGAACTCCAGCCATTGGGCCTCGACACCCCGCTCGGCGATCAACCGGCTCAGGGTCGGCAGCAACTGGCTGTCCTGGAACTGCCGGAACGACAGGTTGATCGCCATGTGCAACGGCGCCTGCCCACGTTCACGCAGGTCCTGCATGTCCCGAAGGGCCCGGGCAATCACCCAGTAACCCAATGGCACGATGAGCCCGCTCTGCTCGGCCAGCGGCACGAACTCACTCGGTGGCAACAAGCCGCGCTCGCCATGGCGCCAGCGCACCAGGGCTTCGAGGCCGACAATCGTGCCATCTGCCAGGTTCAGCCGAGGCTGGTAATGCAATTCCAGCTCATCACGTCGCAACGCCCGCCGCAGCTCGCTTTCCAGGTCGGCGAGGCTGCGGGCGTTGCGGTTGATGCGCTCGTTGAAAATATGAAAGGTGCAGCCCTGGGTGCTCTTGGCCTGCTGCATGGCGATGTGGGCGTGCCACATCAAGGGGTCCGCACCGGCTTGCGCCCGGGCGTGGGCAATGCCCAGGCTGCAACCGATCAACAGGCTTTCACCGTCGACCCAGTAGGGTTCGGCCATGGCTTCGATGATGCGCTCGGCCATCCACTCCGCTCGCTGAGGCGCCCGGCGGGTGTCGATCAACAAGGCGAACTCGTCGCTCCCCAGCCGTGCCAGCTGATCACCGGCCTCAAGCGCGCCTTTGAGCCGCGAGACAACCTGCAGGATCAGCCGATCGCCGGCCTGGTGGCCGAGGGCGTCATTGGCGTGGCGGAAATTGTCGAGGTCCAGGTGACCCAGGGCCAGGCCACGGCCTTCGTTTTCAGCCAGGCGAGCCGCCAGCAAGGTCTGAAAACCCTGGCGGTTGGCGATGCCTGTCAACGGGTCCTGCTCGGCGAGCCGTTGCAGGGTGTTTTCGAGCATCCCCCGCTCGCGCACGTGACGCAGGCAACGACGCAGGGTCGCCTCATCGAGGGCGTCGCGCACCAGCCAGTCGCTGACGCCATCCGGGGAAACCGAAGGTTCATGCTCGAGCAACAGAACTGTCGGCAAACGACAACGACCCGGTGCCGGCTGCTGGGCGGCAACAGTGAGCAGCACCGCGTTGCGGTTGTCCTCGAACAAGCTGCTGACCGAGTCCCAGTTCGGGGCGCTGATCAACACGACCGAGGGCCCCATGGGCGCCAGGCACTCGCGCAATATCGCTGACCACTCAGGCGTTTCGGCCAACAACAGCAAACGCAAGGGTTCGACAGGCGTGGACAAGCTGACTCCCTAGACTCTGCAAGGTGGTAGGCGCGGGGCATTATGACGCGCCGATGGGCAATCACCAATGCCAATGGTTCTCACATACCCGCTTTTTGAAGGTTTTTCATCTCAAAAAACGAACGTTGGAACCAATTTCCGTCCGCATCCTGAGGGAAAGTGACGAAAGCGGCAATTGCAATGATGCGCAACGTCACAAGTCGGACAGGGCAGCACAATTCTCAGAGCCTGTTAAAATGCCGGCCCATTTCGCAAACGACTCCCTGAACCCTGTCATGTCCCGACTCAACCCCCGGCAGCAAGAAGCCGTGAACTATGTCGGCGGCCCTCTTTTGGTGCTCGCCGGTGCAGGCTCCGGCAAGACCAGCGTGATCACCCGCAAGATCGCGCACCTGATCCAGAATTGTGGCATCCGCGCCCAGTACATCGTCGCCATGACCTTCACCAATAAGGCCGCCCGGGAAATGAAAGAGCGGGTCGGCGGCCTGCTGCGCGCCGGCGAAGGTCGCGGCCTGACGGTCTGCACCTTCCACAACCTGGGCTTGAACATCATCCGCAAGGAACATGCGCGGCTGGGCTACAAACCGGGCTTCTCGATATTCGACGAGGCCGACGTCAAGGCCCTGATGACGGACATCATGCAGAAGGAATATTCCGGCGACGACGGCGTGGATGAGATCAAGAACATGATCGGCGCCTGGAAAAACGACCTGATCCTGCCGCCCGAAGCACTGGAAAACGCCCGCAACCCCAAGGAACAGACCGCCGCCATCGTCTACGCCCATTACCAGCGCACGCTCAAGGCGTTCAATGCGGTGGACTTCGACGACCTGATCCTGTTGCCGGTCAAACTGTTCCAGGACCACGCCGACATCCTCGAGAAATGGCAGAACAAGGTCCGCTACCTGCTCGTGGACGAATACCAGGACACCAACGCCAGCCAGTATCTGCTGGTGAAACTGCTGATCGGCAAACGCAACCAGTTCACCGTGGTGGGCGACGATGACCAGTCGATTTACGCCTGGCGCGGCGCGCGGCCGGAAAACCTGATGCTGCTCAAGGAAGACTACCCGTCGCTCAAAGTGGTGATGCTGGAACAGAACTACCGCTCCACCAGCCGGATCCTGCGCTGCGCCAACGTGCTGATTTCCAACAACCCCCATGAGTTCGAAAAACAACTGTGGAGCGAGATGGGCCACGGCGACGAGATCCGCGTGATCCGTTGCCGCAACGAAGACGCCGAAGCCGAGCGCGTGGCCATGGAAATCCTCAGCCTGCACTTGCGCACCGACCGGCCGTACAGCGATTTTGCGATCCTGTACCGCGGCAACTACCAGGCCAAGCTGATCGAGCTGAAACTGCAGCATCACCAGGTTCCCTATCGTCTGTCGGGGGGCAACAGCTTTTTCGGCCGCCAGGAAGTGAAGGACCTGATGGCCTACTTCCGCCTGATCGTGAACCCGGACGACGACAACGCCTTCTTGCGGGTGATCAACGTGCCGCGCCGGGAAATCGGTTCGACCACCCTGGAAAAACTCGGCAACTACGCCACCGAGCGCAAGATCTCGATGTACGCCGCCACCGACGAAATCGGCCTTGGCGAGCATTTGGACAGCCGCTTCACCGATCGCCTGGCGCGCTTCAAGCGTTTCATGGACAAGGTCCGCGAGCAGTGCGCCGGGGAAGATCCGATCTCTGCGCTGCGCAGCATGGTCATGGACATCGACTACGAAAACTGGCTGCGCACCAACAGCTCCAGCGACAAGGCCGCCGACTACCGCATGAGCAACGTCTGGTTCTTGATCGAGGCGTTGAAGAACACCTTGGAAAAAGACGAAGACGGCGACATGACCGTCGAGGACGCCATCGGCAAGCTCGTGCTGCGGGACATGCTCGAACGCCAGCAGGAAGAGGAAGAAGGCGCCGAAGGTGTGCAGATGATGACGCTGCACGCCTCCAAAGGCCTGGAGTTTCCCTACGTGTTCATCATGGGCATGGAAGAAGAAATCCTGCCGCACCGTTCCAGCATCGAGGCCGACACCATCGAAGAAGAACGGCGCCTGGCCTACGTCGGGATTACCCGGGCGCGCCAGACGCTGGCCTTCACCTTCGCCGCCAAGCGCAAGCAATACGGCGAAGTGATCGACTGCGCCCCGAGCCGCTTCCTCGATGAGTTGCCGCCGGACGACCTGGCCTGGGAAGGCAACGACGACACGCCGACAGAGGTCAAAGCCGTTCGCGGCAACAGTGCCCTGGCGGATATACGCGCGATGTTGAAGCGCTAGAATCTTCCACTATTTCAGGCGCTGAACGCGTCCCAGAGGAGGCTTCATGGAAGCCCTGCACCAGAAAATCCGAGAGCTAGGCATCGTGCTGTCCGACCAGGTATTGAAGGTCGATGCGTTTCTCAACCACCAGATCGATCCGCAGTTGATGAAGCTGATCGGTGATGAATTTGCCGCACTGTTCAAGGATTCGGGCATCACCAAGATCGTCACCATCGAAGCCTCGGGCATCGCCCCGGCGATCATGACCGGGCTGAATCTTGGCGTGCCGGTGATCTTCGCCCGCAAGCAACAGTCCCTGACCCTGACGGAGAACCTGCTGTCGGCCACCGTGTATTCCTTCACCAAGAAGACCGAAAGCACCGTCGCCATCAGCCCGCGCCACCTGACCAGCAGCGACCGCGTGCTGATCATTGATGATTTCCTGGCCAACGGCAAAGCCTCCCAGGCGCTGATTTCCATCATCAAGCAGGCCGGCGCCACCGTCGCCGGGCTGGGGATCGTGATCGAGAAGTCGTTCCAGGGCGGCCGCGCCGAACTGGATGCCCAGGGCTATCGCGTCGAATCGTTGGCCCGGGTGAAGTCGTTGGCGGGTGGGGTTGTGACCTTCCTCGACTAATACCCATTCCCCTGTGGGAGCGAGCCTGCTCGCTCCCACAGGGGATGGTCGATTTCTAAGGCGCAGTCGCCTTGAGCCCCGCCAGCAACAGCCGCTGATACAGCTCTTCCTTCAGCCCCTCCGGGCTCGTCAGCTGCATTCGCTCCAGATGCCCGGCATACTCCCAGGGCTGCGGCGCATCCAGGGCGGCTTTGCCCAGATCCAGGATCTCGGTGAGCTTGAATTTGCTTTTCAGCCAATTCAGCGCCCGCAATAAGTCCCGCTCGACCTCATCGAAATCACAGCCCAACGGGTACTCCGGAAACAGGTTGGGATGCCGCGCCTGGATCCCCTGCAAACGCTCCGAGGTGTTGTCGGCAAAGCGTGGATCGAGGCGAAAGTCCTTCGGCAGCTTGCCGGCATTTTGCGCTTGCTCGATCAATCCGGGTTGGAAGCGTGAATCGCTGATGTTCAGCAACGCCTCGATCACCGCGGCGTCGGTCTTGCCCCGCAGGTCGGCGATGCCGTACTCGGTTACCACAATGTCACGCAAATGGCGTGGAATCGTGCAGTGACCGTATTCCCAGACAATGTTCGAACTGACCACCCCTCCCGATTCCCGCCAGCTACGCAACAGCAGTATCGAACGCGCCCCTTCCAGCGCGTGGCCCTGGGCGACGAAGTTATACTGCCCACCGACGCCGCTGAGCACCCGCCCGTTTTCCAATTGGTCAGCCACTCCCGCGCCCATCAAAGTCATGGTGAAGACCGTGTTGATGAACCGAGCATCGAGGCGCTGCAAGCGCTTGAGCTGCTCCTGACCGTACAGCTCGTTGATGTAGCTGATACGCGTCATGTTGAATTCAAGCAGACGGCTCTGCGGCAACTCGCGCAAGCGCTCGTAGAAACTGCGCGGGCCGAGGAAGAACCCGCCATGAATGCAGATGCCATCGGGTTGCGCCGCCTCGTCGAGGGTTCCGGCAATGGCCCGCTCCTGGGTCGGCTCGTCGGGGTAGACCTTGCGCCGGATAATTCCTGCTTCCGCCAGCACCAGCAAACCGTTGACGAACATCTCACTGCAACCGTACAACCCCTTGGCGAAAGGCTCGACCCCGCCTTCGCGCTCGATCAATTGCGCCCACTGGCTGAGGTTCAGTTCCGCCAACAGAGCCTGGTAACCGGCGTTATCGGCTTGGCGCGCCAGCAGTGCCGCTGTCAGTGCGTCGCCCATGGAGCCGATGCCGATTTGCAACGTACCGCCATCGCGCACCAGGGTGCTGGCATGCAGGCCGATCAAGTGATCCTGGAACCCCACCGGCATGTTGGGCGTGGAAAACAACGTGTGGCTGTCCTTCTCGTCGATCAACAAGTCGAAGCCGTCGATGCCGATTTCCGCGTCACCGGGCATGTACGGCAAGTCGCTGTGGACCTGGCCCACCATGAGAATGGTCTCCCCCGCCTCGCGCCGCTTGGCGATCATCGGCAACAGATCCAGGGTAATGTCCGGATTGCAACTCAGGCTAAGCCGATCCAGGTGCTCCGGGTCGCTCGCCACCAGTTGGGCGATCAGGTTCAAGCCTGCCCCGTTGATGTCCCGGGCCGCGTGGCTGTAGTTACTGCTGACATAGTCCTGCTGGGCCGACGCGCTGTGTAAAAGGCTGCCGGGCTGCATGAAGAATTGTTGGACGCGGATATTGGCCGGCAGGCTGTCGCGCTGCAGGTCGGCCAGGTAATCGAGTTCGGGATAATCGCCAAAGACCCGTTCGACGAAGGGTTCGAGGAAGCGCTTCTGCAACCCATCGCCCAAGGTCGGCCGCCCCAGGCTCAAGGCGGTGTATATGGTCAGCTGTCGCTCGGGCAGTTGCGCGATGCGCCGGTACAGCGCGTTGGCGAACAGATTGGGTTTGCCCAGCCCAAGGGGCATGCCGAGGTGGATATGCGCGGGCAGGCGCTCGAGCACCTCATCCACCGCCTGTTCGATTGAACACAACTGCACCATCCTACCCTCCGGGACTTTCCATGAATGTGGGTTGGACCGAGCTTGCCGGGTCTTGGTTGCGATGAACAGCCCTGAAAAATCCCAGGCGCAAAAAAGCCGCTTGTAAGCGGCTTTTTTGTGAACGATGTCTCGTCCTGAATAAGGTTTACACCTTCTGACCTATCCTCAGGAGGAACCAATGGAATCAGGAAAAAGGCGCAGTCAGCGTGATTACACGCTGGGCTTTAAATTGGCGGTCGTCGATCAAGTTGAAAAGGGCGAACTGAGTTATAAAGAGGCTCAACGGCGTTATGGGATTCAGGGTCGGTCGACTGTGTTGGTGTGGTTACGCAAGCATGGAAGGCAGGACTGGAGCCAAGGCGCCTCCATTCGTGCCCAGAGGAATCGACCGATGGCCGAGCCAAATTTGCCGCTGACACCAGAGCAGCGAATCAAGGAGCTGGAAGAAAAGCTGGCCCTTGCCAACCAGAAAGCCCAATTTTTTGAAGCTGTCGTTGACGTGCTGAAGAACGATTACGGTGTTTCTGTCGTAAAAAAGCGATCCGGCAGGTCCTCAGCCAAGGGCAAATCGAAGGCCTGAGTGTTACCAGGGCTTGCCAGTTTTTGGGCATCTCACGGCAGGCGTATTACAAGCGCAATCGAGCTTACGACGCGCAAGCTAGCCACGCGCAAAAGGTGCTGGGGTTTGTGCTGGAGACACGCCTTGAAATGCCCCGGTTGGGCACCCGCAAGCTGCATGGCCTCATGCAGTCCGAACCTGAACTGACGCGAACGGTAGGTCGAGATCGGTTGTTCGATATCTTGCGAGACCATCGACAACTGGTCCTACGCAAACGCGCTTATCACAAGACTACCGATAGTCATCATCGCTTCCGTCGACATCCGAATCGGCTCAAACCCGGCCCTGACCAAGTCACTGCCACGGGGCCTGAACAGGTATGGGTAGCAGATATAACCTACTTGCCTACCGAACAAAGCGTCGCTTATGTGAGCCTGGTCACCGATGCGTTTTCGCGCAAAATAGTCGGCCATCATGTGCATGAAAGCCTGCATACCGAGTCAGTCATCCAGGCAATGACCAAAGCCCTTCGGCATCGAAGAAGCAATCAGCCGCTGGTACATCACTCTGATCGGGGCTCGCAATACTGCTCTGATCTCTACCAGAGGCTGCATGCCAAGCACGGCGTCAGGTGTTCGATGACTGATGGCTACGACTGCTACCAGAATGCCCTAGCGGAACGGGTGAATGGGATTCTGAAAACGGAGTTTCTTTTACACCGTCCCAAAGACCTTGCCCAAGCCAAGCGCATGGTCGAGGAGTCGATAGAAATTTATAACCGTAAGCGACCTCATTTGTCTCTGAAATACAAAACGCCCGATGCGGTGCATCGGGCGCTTTGAGATGAAACAGGTGTAAACCTATTTCAGGACTAGACA